>JAAWPK010000007.1 GCA_022799935.1 Clostridia bacterium | reverse complement strand
TTCTTTATTATATCTAGCTATTATTTCTGGATTTCCATTTCCATCTTGCCTTCCTATGTATTCTATAAATTTCTGTCCATAGCTCTCATTATAATATAATTGGAATACATATCCATCTATTGTTGTAACTATTATATCATCATTTGTTGTTCTTGAAGCTTCATCTGCTGCCATATTTGCTACAGCTGATTTTATCCAGGTTGCCTCTTTATTCATTTCTCTTGCTAGTTTCTCTAATGTTATTCTTTCTCCTGTTATTTCATATTTTAGTATTATACTTTCTCTTAATGCTTCTATCTGCTCTTTATACTGAAGTATGTTGTAGTCTTCTGTCGCTGTACTACTTACCTTTATTATACTTTCTTCTCCTGTTATTCCTCTGATTACTACTGCTGTTAGTATTATTAATAATATTACTGTTATAACAAGAGCAATGACCGTGATTCCACGCTCACTTTTGTTTGGTTTTGGTTTTTTCATGGTTTTGGTTTTTCCTTTCTTTGGTTTGATTTATTTTTTATATTAATAATTTTTAGAATAAGCAACAAAAAGACACATATAAATTTATATTTGTATTGCTAGTTTGCAAAACAAACACAAAGATATTTGTGTCTTAATCTTACTTATTTTTAGTTTTTTTAAGCATAATAAATATGCTCTCAAAGAAGTCTTTACACTATTTTCATAAGTGTCAAAACTTCCACTGTTTGGTTTTTCATGGTTTTGGTTTTCCTTTTTGGTTTACTTTTTTAAGTAAATTTATTATATATATTATTACAATTTTTGTCAATAAAATTTTCAAATTAAAATTTTAAGTCTAATCTTTGTTGAATTTCATATATAGATAACTAAATTTATAAATCTACAAATAGTTTCCAAAGCTTTGATTATTCAGTTATAAATAGGTTGTTTAATAATTACTTGTAAATCTATACCTCATCAGAATAATAAATCTCGTTATTTTCTGTGTATGTCTTATAATATTTATTTATAAACATTGGTCTTATAACTTCTTCTTCATAGTCAAATTCATACATACATTCACATGTCATATTTCCATCTTCATTAATTATTCCCCATTTGCCATTCTTTTCCACACCTGCAAATCCATAACTATTAAATTCTGTTACAAAATCATATATATAATCTATTTTTACATTTCCATCTTTATCTACAAATCCCCACTTGCCATCTTTACATGCTGCAAATAATTTATTATTCTTTAAAACTTCTTTAGCTTCTTTCTTTTCTCCAAATATATCTACAAATGTTGCTGATTTTCTACTAAATATCTCTACATAGTCATTATGTATGTCAAGTATAGAGCTTTCAAGTGTTACTATTTCATTCATGTCTTTTGAGTAAACTGTTGTTGTGTTTTTTTCCATGTTTTTTCCTTTTAAAAGTGGATGTTCTCCAACTTTACTTAAAACATCATATTTAAAGTCTACTACAACATTTCCATCTTTGTCTATTACTCCAAGTCCTTTACCTTCTTTATATGCAACAAAGAACCTATTAAAAGCATATTCTATATATAAGTATTCGTTTTTAACAACTTCTTCACCTTTTTCATTTGCTATTCCATATAAATTATTACTATCTATTGTTATATATGATTTAGCATCTGTTGCCTCGATTATACCTGTATACTTACCTTCTACTTTTTCTCCTTTTTTATCAAAATATGCTTCTTCTGTTTGAGTTTCTGCAAGTATATATAATCCATTAAATTTTATGCCTTTATATTCTATATCTACTATTGTTTTTCCATCTATGTTTAATACTCCATATTGCCCTGTTCTTTGCACTGCATAAAGATCCGCTTCCTTACTATATTCTACAGTTTGATAGATAAAATCTATTTTTACATCTGAATTTTTTATAACTCCGTATCTACCATTTTTAGAAGCTATTATATAAACATCATTACTATCTATTTCTAGTATTCTATGTAAATCTGTATATTCTGTTTTTAGTATTTCTTTCCATTTTGAATCTACATATCCATATCTATATCCATCTTGTGTTTTTGATTTTACTATATATCCAGATTCAGAATAATTACCATTTCTATAATATTTATCTGCTTCTATTTCTTCATATTCAAATGAAATTAATTCTACTCCTTTATTATTTAGTACTCCATATTTGCCATCTTTTTTTGCAAGTATTTCACCTTCTTTATATCTTACTGAAGCTATCTCTTCATATATGGCTTTTGCAATAATATTACCTTCAAAATCTATTAATCCATATTTGCCATTTTCTTCAAACTTAAGTACAGACTTTTCATATGGAAGATTTGTTACTGTTCCGACTAATTTCTATTCCTGATACATTTTTTAAGTCTTTAAATATTCTTTCTTTTTTTGCATTTAGTACTTCTGTACTTCCATCTTCTTTTGTAACTATAAATACCTCTTTTGTAGGGTTTGGTATTATAATTTGACTATATTCGTTATCTATTATCATGTCTCCGATTTGTATTAATCACACCATATTTTCCACCTGTATATACAGCAAAATATTTATAGTCTTCTTCTGCTATTGTTTCTAGTGTATAGCTCTTATCCCAATTTTTATTAAACATCTTTATAATCCCAAATGTTGCTAATCCTATTATTATAAGTACTAGTGCAATTATTATAACTATTTTTACATTATTATTTTCCATATACAGATTTCTCCTTTATTTTGTGTTTTTTAAGAAATAGTGGACGAGCAATGCTCGCCCCCCTATACTTATAAAAACCTATTCTTTTTTAATTATGATTGTCCTCCATATACTTTGTTTAAATACCAGCTATAATAGTCAAAAGGCTCTTTTGTTTCTGGTTTTCCATATTCTACACCTTTTGTATCTATTGTTATACTTTTTATTTTTATATCTTCTTTTGGCTGTGTTGTTTTAGTCTCTTCTTTTGTTTCTTCATTTACTTCAACTTTAAGTTCTGTTTTTGATATTTTTTCCAAAGTTTCCCATCCACTCAACATCTTTCCAAAAGCTGCATACTGACCATTAAAACTTGGTGTATATTCTGTACAAATAAAGAACTGACTTCCTGCTGAATTATATCCTTCTTCTGCTAAGTCTAAAGAAAGCTGTGTATAACTGCTTCTTGCCATAGATATTACACCTTTTTCATGTGAAATTTTATTTTTATATCCATTTGCTTTAAATTCTCCGAACTATTGAATAGCTTTTATCTGAATCAGAGTCTTTTTCTATATTTGAGTCAATTGCACTTAAAGTTGGTCCTCCTGTTCCATCTCCTTTTGGATCTCCTCCTTGAATTACTGCTCCTTCTACTCTATGAATCTTAAGTCCGTTATAAAATCCATTATTTGCAAGTGTTATAAAGTTCTTCACTGTGTTTAAAGCATATTCTGGATATAGTTCTATTACTAATGGTTCATCATAACCCTCAAATTCTATTGTTGCTATTGGATTTTCTGATTTATATGTTAATTTTCCAATATATCCATAACATACAGTTCCTATAAGGATAACTACAAGTACTATCCCAATTATAATTCCTACTACTTTTTTATTCATTTTCTTACCTTCCTTATTTAAATTTATTTTAATAAGCTATACCATTTGCTTTATAATATATTTTTCCTTCATATTTGAATCCATTTACACTGATTACTTCTTTGGTTGTAAAATTTATTATTACATCTCCTGGTTTACTTGTAATGTCTAAGTCCTTTTCTAAATCTTCTTCTGTAAAATATCTATATGTTGTACGACCGCTCATCTGTATAATGTTCTGAAGCACTTATATCTGTAATACTTAGATAATCTATATTTTTTACTTTTTTTAGTGTTTCCATGGCTCTTGCCGATTGTGTTATATCTCTTCCTAATAATAAGATATCATCATTTCCAAGTTTTATCTTTTCATATAATGCATCAACCTTTCCTTGTATTTGTTGCATCTCATATGAAAAATTTTTTAATTTTGTGGTGTTTAAAGAATTCGATCCATAGGTAATTATTGCACCTGATAAAATTATCATGATGATAATTGTTACTGCAAGTACTGCTAGCGTAATTCCTTTTTCCTCTCTCAATTCTATTTACCTTCCCTTCTTTTGTTTTTATATAAGCATTCTATCAAACACAAATTGTTCTTGCATTCTTTGCAAAGATTGTTTTATAGTTCTTGCTCTTATTTCTCCGATTCCTTCTACATTATCTAGTTCTGGTATATCTGCAATTAATATATGTTGGAAGGATTTGAATGATTTAACTAAATTTTCTACTATATTACTTGGCATTCTAGGTATTTTGCTTAATATCCTATATCCTTTAGTATATACTCCAACTTCATCATAATTATCAAAATTTTCATATCCTAATATTTTAGCAATTAGTCCTGTATCTAATAATTGTTCTTTATCTAGTTCTATTAGTTTCTGAAGTATGTCTTGTTCTGTATTTTTCTTATTTTTTACCATGTAATCTTTTATTATTAATAATTCTTCTTTCTCTAAGTTTCCAATTATTTCTTCTAATTGCATTTGTGCTAATTTTCCGTTCTTCTCCAAGTTCATATATTTGCCTCTGTACAACACTTACTACTTTCATTACCATTTCAGCTCTTTGTATTGATGTTATTACATTCTCTAATGAAACTATATCATTAAATTCATATTCATTAAGTGTTATTAGTTTTTCATCAAAGACTGCTTTATATCTTTGTACCGTTTGAAGTGCTTGATTTGCTTTATTTAGAACTTTTGAAGTATCCTCTAAAAGATATCTAGTATTTCCTTTAAACATTGTTATAACATTTCTTCTTTGTGATATACTTATTACTATTTCTCCAGTTTGCTTTGCAGTTCTTTCTGCTGTTCTATGTCTTGTTCCTGTTTCCTTTGTGTCAATATTAGGAGATGGTATAAGCTGTGCATTTGCATATAATATCTTTTTTAGATCTGAGCTTAAAATTATTGCACCATCCATTTTAGCTAGTTCATATAGTCTTGCAGCTGTATACTCTTCATTTATTTTGAAACCTCCGATCTACTATATCTAGAACTTCTTTTGAATCTCCTATTACTAATAATCCTCCTGTTTTTGCTTTTAGAATATTATCCAGTCCTTCTCTTATTTCAGTTCCCGGAGCCACTATTTTTATCATATTTGCTATTATATCATTTTCGCTTTTTCTCATAGTAGTCCGTACTCCTTTCATCGCATCTTTTATGTTTTTCACACCTATTATATCTAATTTAAATTTTTCTTTCAATAGTTTTTTATTATTTTCTGGAATTATGCATTTTTTAAATCCTAATTTCTCTGCCTCTTTTAGTTGTTTTTCTATCTGACTAACTCGTCTTACTTCACCTGTTAATCCGAACTTCACCGGATTACTACTGTATCTTGCATAATAGGTTTGTTCTTATAACTTGAACAAACACTAAGTATTATTCCAAGATCTGCACTAGGTTCATTTATTCTTATCCCTCCAACTACATTTAAATAAGAGTCTTGGTTTGATAAAGCTATTCCTGCTCTTTTTTCTATAACTGCCATAAGAAGTGTAAGTCTATTAAAGTCTATTCCATTTGCAGTTCTTCTTGGAAACCCAAATAATGTCTGAGTAGTAAGTGCTTGAAGTTCAACAAGTAATGGTCTTGTCCCTTCCATAGTTGAAACAATTACTGAGCCTGCTGGATTTTCTTCTTTTTCTGAAATAAGTATTTCAGAAGGATTTATAATTTCTGTCATTCCCTCTCCTTCCATTTCAAACATACCTATTTCATTTGTTGACCCAAATCTATTCTTTACTCCTCTTAATATTCTATATGTAAAGTACCTTTCTCCTTCTAAGTAAAGTACAACATCTACCATATGTTCTAATACTCTTGGTCCTGCTATATTTCCGTTCTTTTGTTACATGTCCTATTATTATTGTTGTTACTTTTTTTTCTTTACACATCCTCATTATTCTTGATGTGATTTCTCTTAATTGACTTGTACTTCCTGGAATAGAATCTACTTTATCTGAAAATATGGTTTGTATTGAGTCTATTATTACAAGTTTTGGCTTTTCTTTTTCTATTTCACTTTCTATTAAGTCTATATCTGTTTCTCCATAAAACATTATATTGTTTTTGTTTATATTTAATCTATCTGCTCTTAATTTTATTTGTTCTGCTGACTCTTCTCCTGAAACATATAATACTGATTGTTCTGTATTTATTTTATCGCATATTTGAAGAATTAGAGTTGATTTTCCGTATTCCGAGGTTCTCCTCCGAATTAGTATTAGTGAGCCATCTACTATTCCTCCGTCCGAAGTACTCTATCTAATTCTCCAAATCCTGTTGATATTCTAGATATTTCTTTGTACTGAACTGTTTTTAAGGCAACTGGTGTAGAGTTTTCTCTTTTTTCTCTTTTAGCCTCTACTTCTTTTGTTTCCAATTTTTGCTCAAAAAATGTATTCCATTCATTACACACTGGGCATTTTCCGAAGCCATTTTGCCGATTCATAGCCACATTCTTTACATACATAGACTGTTTTTGGTACCTTTGCCATCTCTTGTTAGGAAAATAAGCTTCATATTGCGTCATTAAAATTCAGATAAAAAATCCTTAATGTACTTATGTACACCTTTGATTTTTTGCTAAATTTTGCCTAGTATTACTTGCTTCTTTTCCTACCTCCTTCTTATTCTATTTTCTAAGTTCTGCTTTAAATTCTTTTTCACAAGTTTCAATAATTTTTTCGAGTATTGGATTTATTTCTTCATCTGTTAATGTTTTATCAAATGCTGTAAATGTTAATGAAAATGCTAAACTTTTCTTTCCTTCTTCTATCCCTTTTCCAACATATACATCAAATACTTCCACTTTTTCTAATTTGCTTCCAGCTGCTTTTTTTATTACATTTTGAATTTCTTTTGCTTCTATATTTTTATCTACAACTAATGCTAAGTCTTTTTTTATACTTGGAAATTTTGATATATCTTTATATTTCATTTTTCCTGTCTTTAGTTCTAGAAGTTTACTTAAATTAATTTCAAATACAAATACCTTACTACTTGATATTTCTGGATGTAATAACCCGATTATTCCATATTTTTTACCATTTACAATTATATCTGCTGTTTGACCTGGATGAAATTCATCTGGAATTTCCATTGATTTTATAAAACTATACCTATTTTCGTATCCCATGTAGTTAAGTAATTCTTCTACAATTCCTTTTATTATATAAAAATCTACATCTTTTTTTGTATTTATTCCTTGATAAAATTCTCCTGACATAAGGGCACAGATTTTCAAGTCTTCTCCATATTCATCACTATGTTTATAAAAGCCCTTTCCTATTTCAAATATCGATACATCTTTATTTTCGCGATCCCTATTGTATTCATATATTTTAAATAATGATGTAATCATACTATATCTTAAAGTGTTTCTATCTTCTGACATTGGATCTAAAAGTTTTACTTCTTCAAATTCGTCTTTTGAAAATCTATGTACTTCTTTATCATTTATTAGGATATATGATAAAGTCTCATTTAACCCTAAAGAAATCATTTTATTTCTTATTTCTCTTAGGTTTTTATCGTAATTTCCTGGAGTTGTTGGTACTACTGGAAGTCTTCCTTCTATATTATTTACTCCATAAATGCGACCGTACTTCTTCAATTAAGTCCTCTGGAATCTCTATATCTATTCTTCTTCTAGGTACAAATACTTTTATATTTTTCATATCATCTGTTATTTTTGTTTTATAACCTAATTTTTGTAGATTTATATCTACTTTAAATATAGGTGTATCTACCTTAGTCTTAAATCCTAATCTTCTAAATATATCTAATACTTCTTCTAGTGATATATTTGAACCAAGTAAGCTATTTATTTTTCCTAAAATAATGTTTATTTCTTTGTCTTCTTTTTCTGTTTTGTCATATATACAAGTTCCTTTTGATATTGTTGCTCCTGCATATTTTTCAAGCAATACACAGGCTCTTTCTGCTGCCATATATGTTCTATTTGAGTCTAATCCTTTTTCAAATCTATTACTTGCTTCGCTTCTTACAATTTTTTTAGATGTTAGTCTTACTTTTACTCCATCAAATATTGCAGTTTCTATTATTACATTTTTTGTATTTTCTTCTATTTCTGTATCTAAACCTCCCATAACTCCAGCAAGTCCTATCGCTCTTTTTCCATCTGAAATCACAATGTCTTCTTTTGATAAGGTTCTCTCGACTTCATCTAATGTTGTTAGTTTTTCATTATCTTCTGCCATTCTTACTTCTATTTTTCCGATTTAATTTATCTGCATCATAGAAATGTAAAGGCTGACCTGTTTCTAACATTACATAATTGCTTATATCTACTACATTGTTTATTGGTCTTATTCCAGAGGCAATAAGCCTATTTTTTATAAAGTCTGGACTCTCTTTTATTTCTACATTTAATGCTCTTTTTGCTAGAAATATCTTACAATTATCTGTTTTTATATCCAAAGAAAATGTGTTATTTATATCATCTTCATTCTCTTTATGATCTAAGTCTATATCTTTTACTTTTTTATCATATATTGCTCCTATTTCATATGCCATTCCAAGTATACTAAGTAAATCCCCTCTATTTGCTGTTAGTTCAAAGTCTATAACTTCGTCATTTAGTCCCATATATTTTATTGGATCTTCTCCTGGTTTTGCATTTTCTCCTAAAATATGTATTCCTGCTTTATCTTCTTCTGATTGATATTTAGCTTCTATTCCCAGTTCTGTCAAGGAACAAATCATTCCATTTGATTCCTTACCTCTTATCATTCCTTTTTTTATTTTTATTCCACCTGGAAGTTCGGCTCCATCTAAAGCAACTATTACTTTTTGTCCTTTAGCCACATTTGGTGCTCCACATACAATATTTAATACTTCTTTTCCAACATCTACTGTACAAACATGTAAGTGATCAGAATCTGGATGCATTTCACATGTTAAAACTTCACCTATTACAATATTAGTTGCTTCTAGCATCTTTTTTGCTTCATCATATTCGTTTCCGAACATTAGTCATATCTTCTGCAAGTGTATTTATATCTACATCTATATCAACATAGTCTTTTACAAAGTTTTTACTTAATTTCATTATTATTCTCCTTATTTATTTATATAGTTCTTATCAAAAGCAAGTAATCGTGGATAATTGAACAAAAAAATTTGAATATGTGCTATTTTGTGTATCGAAAAATTTAAAAGTTCAAATTAGACATGAAGGACACTGCTTATGATAAAAATTTATCTGTCAAATTGACTTAAAAATCGTACATCATTAGCATACAAATAACGCATATCAGGAATTCCATATTTAAACATTGCAATTCTTTCAAGCCCAAGTCCAAATGCAAATCCTGAATATTTTTCTGGATCATATCCACACATTCTAAGTACATTTGGATGTACCATTCCGTGAACCGTAGTATTTCTATCCAACCTGTTTGTTTACATAGATTGCATCCTTTTCCTCCACATTTAAAACAAGATACATCTACTTCATAAGATGGTTCTGTAAACGGGAAATAACTTGGTCTAAATCTTAACTTTGAGTTTTCTCCTATTATTTTCTTTGCAAATATTTCTAGTGTTCCTTTTAAATCTGCTAATGATATATTTTCATCTATTACAAGTCCTTCTGCTTGGGTAAATTGATGAGAATGTGTTGCATCATCCTCTCTTCTATATGTTTTTCCTGGACATATCATCCTTATTGGAGATTTCTCTTCATTTGCGAGCATTGTTCTTGCTTGAACTGCTGATGTTTGAGTTCTTAATAAATATTCTTCTGTTATATAAAAACTGTCTTGCATATCTCTTGCTGGATGCCCTTGAGGAAGGTTTAAAAGCTCAAAACAAAATCTATCTGTTTCAAGTTCTGGTCCACTTTCCACTGTATATCCCATAGATACAAATAAATCTTCTATTTCTTCTATTACTCTATTTACAGGATGTTTTGAACCTCTTTTTATTTTTTCTGATGGAAGTGTTACATCTATTACCTCTTTTTTTAATTTCTCATCTAATTCTTTTTTTGCTAGTTTCTTTTCTACTTCTTCTATTTTTTCCTCTATTTCTTTTCTTATTTTATTTGCTAAACTTCCAATTATTGGTCTTTCTTCTTTTGAAATGTTTGCCATTTCTTTTAACATGTTTGAAAGTTCACTTTTTTTACCTAAGTATTTTATTTTTATTTCATTTAATGATTGCATATTAGATATTTGATTTAAACTTTCACTTGCTTCTTTTGCTAGCTTTTCTAATTTACCTTTCACTTAAATTTCCTCCCTTTATCTAATCTCTTTAATTATTTCTTCTAAAGACACTGTTTTTTGTTCTCCTGATACCATATTTTTAAATGTTACTTCATTTTTTAAAATCTCTTCTTCTCCAATTACAATAACATATGGTATACAAAGTTTATCTGCATATTTAAATTTTGCTTTTAGTTTTTTATCTTCTAAAAATACTTCTGTATTTATACTATTCTCTCTTAAAGTAGTTGCTACATCTAATGCATATCCGCACTTCGTGTTCACTCATTGGTGTAACTAACACTTTTGATATTGATTTATTTTCTTTTGAAATTATATTTTCTTTGTCTATTTGATAGAAAAATCTTGATAATCCTATTGATATTCCGAACTCCTGGAAGTTTCTTTTCTGTATAATATTCTGCCAAGTTTTCATATCGTCCACCTGAGCAAACACTTCCTAATTTTTTATAATTATCTAAAAATGTTTCATATACTGTTCCCGTATAATAATCTAGTCCTCTTGCGATTGTTAGGTCTACTTTAAAGTTTTTCTCTGGAACTTTACATATTCTTATCTGTTTTAGAACTGTTTCTAATTCTTTTACGCCTTCATTAAATGTATCTGTTGTAATTCCTAGTTTTCTTAAGCTTTCTATCTTTTCATCTGATGTTCCGCTCTATTTCTATAAAGTTCATTATTACTTTTATTTTTTCATCTTCTACTTTAAGTTCAGTAAGTTCTTTTATCACATTGTCTTTACCTATTTTTTCTATTTTATCTATTACTCTTAAAATATCTACTGACTTTTCCTTTAAGTTTAAGTACTCAAACATTCCATTTAGTATTTTTCTGTTGTTTATACATATTGTAAAATCTTCAAATCCTAAACTCTTAAATGTATTATATATCACACTTGGAATTTCTGCATCATGCATTATACTTAAAGTTCCATCTCCAATTATATCTATATCACATTGATAAAATTCACGAAATCTACCGTGCCTGAGCTTTTTCTCCTCTATATACTTTTCCTATTTGATATCTTTTAAAAGGAAAGCTTAAATTCCCATAATATTCTGATACATATTTTGCAAGTGGAACAGTTAGGTCAAATCTAAGAGATAAGTCACTATCTCCTTTATTAAATCTATATATTTGCTTTTCAGTTTCTCCACCTGCTTTTGCAAGTAAGACTTCTGAAGCTTCAATCACTGGCGTATCTAATGGTAAAAATCCAAATTTCTCATATGATTTTTGTATTTTCTCTTTTATTTCATTAAATCTTATTTGATCATTTGGTAGTAATTCCATAAATCCTGGTAAAGTTTTTGGTTCAACTCTTCTATTTTCCATATCTAAGCCTCCTGTATTTTATTTTTATACAGCAAATATTATATATTAATTTCGCTCATATTACAAGGAAAATCTAGCATTTAAGTAAAAAAATAGACTAAACCTAATCTAAGGTATAGTCTATTTTTTGCTATTTTAATTCTTTTCTATTATTTTGTATTGTTTTTAAAGTTTCTTCAAGTAGATTTTCAATTTTATCTAGTAAAGCATCTGCATGTTCTTTTGTTCCATTAGATATCTCTCTTGCCATCTCATTTGCTGTTTCAATTATTTCTGCTTTTTGTGCATATGCTTTTCTTGTTATTTCATGTTCATCTATCATTGCTATTATTCTGTTCTCTGCCTCTTTTACTATATCATCCGCTTCCTTCTGAGCTTCTATAAGTATTCTTGTTCTCTCCTCTTTTACCCATTTTGCTTGTTTCAATTCTTCTGGAAGTTTTATTCTTATTTCTTTTATAATATCAAAAATTTCCTCTTTATCAACCATCCCTTTTCCTGTAAAAGGCATAGTTTTACTGTTTTCTATTATTTCTTCTAAAGTTTCTAATAGTGTAAATATTTCCATAGCTTAAGCTTACTCCTTTCGACCTAAGAAAGCAAGAGTTACTCTTCCATATCTTCTTATGTCTATAACACTTGTATATTCTTCTAATATGCTAATATACTCTTTTTCTTCTTTATCTGTTTCAAAAACTATTATTCCATCTTCATTTAACAAATTGTTTTCAATAATATCTTTTATCGCATTAATTCCATAATCTGTATTATATGGTGGATCTAAAAATATTATATCAAATTTTATTTGTTTTAATTCTTCTAATGCTTGTTTATAGTCTTTATTTATTATTTTTATTTCTTTTTCAAAGTGTGTTTTTTTCACATTTTGTTTTATTATCTCTACTGCTTTTCTTGACTTATCACATGCATATGCAAAGTTTGCTCCTCTGCTTATACTTTCAATTGCTAGAGCTCCACTTCCAGAAAATAAATCTAAAATGTTAGCTTCATATATATATCCTTGTATTTTACTAAATAAAGCTTCTTTTACTCTATCTAGAGTAGGTCTTGTATCTAATCCTTCTAGAGTTTCTAGTTTTGTTCCTCTAGCTTTTCCACTTATTATTCTCAATTACTTTTATCGCCTCTTTATTTCACTATATATTTTATTAGATTTATTTTATAAGTCAATAGTATTTACACAATTGTAATAGAAATTTAACAGTTCTGTAATACTATGTATATTGGGTTATTATACATTATTTTTGTAATTTTGTCAAAATGTTATTCTAAAAAGCAAAAAATGTTTCTAGTTTTTTAATATCAATCTTAAAATCTAGAAACATTCTTTTTTCTTTTTATATAAAATTTTTTGTAAAACTTCTTCTATGTATTGGACATAATCCATATTCCTTTATTGCTGCTATATGACTTGCTGTTCCATATCCTTTGTGTTTCCCAAATCCATACTCTGGATATACTTCATTATAACCTTGCATTATTCTATCCCTTGTAACTTTCGCAATTATTGAAGCTGCGGCAATTGAGTAAGAAGTTGCATCTCCTTTTATTATGGATCTATATGGTATATTGCATGTATTTATGTGAGTTAAAGCATCTACTAATATTATATCTGGTACAACCTTTAGTTCTTTTATAGAATTTGTAAGTCCTAATTTTGTTGCTTGTAATATATTTATTTCATCAATTTTTGTCTCATCAATTATTCCTACACTATATGAAATTGCTGTGTTTATAATTTCTTCATATACTCTTTCTCTTTTCTTTTCAGAGATTTTCTTAGAATCATTCACACCCTCTATCATAGAATCTTTTGGCATTATTACACTTGCAACTACAACTGGTCCTGCAAGTGGTCCACGACCAGCTTCATCTATTCCGCAAATATAATTTGTACCGGTTCTCATATAATTCTTGTTCTATTTCTTTTAATTTTAATAATCTATCATTTTCTTTTTCTGTCATTTCTTCTCCTTAATTATGAGGTACATATTCTTTTATCTCAGATAATTTATGATATTCTTTTCCCTCATAAGCTACTCCTGGTCCATAAGCCACATTATTATCTTCATAATTTACATAGTACCCATCTATTGTATTTCCATCTGTATCTTTTTCAACATTTTTAATCAAATCTCTTAAATCCATATCATAAAGGTTCGCTTCCGTTAATAAATACCATCCTGCATATGGGCCTTCTGTTTGTTTTATTCCATATAAGTCTTTTTCTTCTACCTCTCCTATAGCTTGTTTATCTGCTAAAACTTTACATTTGTTTTGTATTAATAGTAATTCTGTTTCTAGATTTTTAAATTTGGTTCTTCCTGAAAATGATACGCTAGCTTTAATTGCTGTACCTGCAAGTATTACAAGTACAACTACAGTTACAAGTAAACTAAGTATTGTTATTCCTTTGTTACTTCTTATATTATTCATAAGTTCCTCCTAATTTTTTTCAGCTTTTTGTTTATTATATCTAATTTATTCCTTTTTATCAATACTAAGTTTTGCAAAATATTGCTCTTTTTTTTATTTTCTTGTATAATATGTCATATGAGAAGTTTAATTGTAAATAAAAAATTTAATAATAAAGACTTAAAAACTTTCCTAATGGATAGTTTTCCTTGTCTTACAAAAAATACCTTTTTTAAAGCTCTTAGAAAGAAAAATATTCGTATAAATAATATTAAAGTTTCTGAAAATGTTATTCTTCATACATCTGATAATGTAACTCTCTATATTCTTGATAAATATCTCTTTGATAAAGACTTTTCTTTGGATATTGTTTATGAAGATGATAATATTTTAGTTATAAACAAACCTAAGAATTTAGAAGTTACTCGGAAACAACTCTTTGTCTGACATAGTATCTAAAAAATATTCAGACATTTTTCCTAAACCTTGCCATAGATTAGATATGAATACTAATGGTCTCGTTTTATTTGCTAAAAATAATGAATCTTTGGATATTTTACTTTCTAAATTCAAAAGTCATGAAATCACAAAATTTTATAAATGTAAAGTTTTTGGTATTTTAGACAAAAAGCATAGTATATTGAATGCCTATCTTTTTAAAGATACAAAAAAGTCTATGGTTTATATTAGTAAAGAAAATAAAAAAGGCTACAAGCCAATTATTACAGAATATACAGTTCTAGATGAATATATTCCTGAAAATTATAGTATCTTAGAAGTAATTCTTCATACTGGTAGAACACATCAGATTCGTGCACATCTTAAGTATATTGGTCATCCTATAATTGGAGATCGGAAAGTATGGAATAAATGAAGTTAATAAATCCTTTAATGAAAAGACCCAAAATTTGACTGCTTACAAAATTTGTTTTAATTTTAAATCTGATTCTGGTATACTTAACTATTTAAATGGTAAAGAAATATGTATAAATAAGGAATAATAAATCATAAAAATAACTTATTATTCCTTATTTTTAACTATTCATCATCATCTTGTTCATTATATTCATAACTTCCGCACATTGATTCATCAGGTGTACATGTTTCGCATTCATCTATTGGTTCTACTGTTATTTGATTTAGAGTACATTCACAAGAATCACAATTATTATATTTGCAACTATTTACTGTACAATTTATTTTTTGTTTATTATCCATTTTCTAATCATTCCTTTCTTACTTTTTGCAATAAATATTATTTGCATTTTTTATAAAATTATATTTATTAAAAATAAGTTTATTTGGAATTTTTTGTATTTTTAAAATTATTTTATAAACAAATAAAACAGTAATCATTAGACTACCATTTTATTTGTTTATATATTAATTGCTCTTTACCATAGTTTTATCTTAATCATGCAAATTATAAGATTACTTAGCTTTAGAATAATGCCACTTGTGATCTATATCATCTGTTGTATGAATACAATATTCATGTTCTTCTGTAAATCCATGGCTACATATAACTTTTCCATTAATACATTTTTCACATGAGATTGGACCATATAAAGCTTCAAAAATGCGAGCAGAATTAGATGTTATTGTAGAGGATGTTGGTATAATATCACTCACTACAGTAGAGCCAGCCTTTGGTTTGTTTTTCATTGCTAAGTAAGCCGCTATATAGTATCCATCAGAAATACATGTATGTCCAAAATTTGGAGGTTCTCTCCATATTTCATTATTACAAGATTTACACTTATATCCTATAGCAGATGTAGCTTTATGTGATGAATCATTTGGGCATATAATTGTAACACTAATCGTTTCAATTGAAGTTAGTTTCGTATGTTTGCAGAATCCACTACCGTACGCAAAATTCACATTCTTCTTCTCCCTGACAAATTTTTCCTTTTCCAGAACAATATGTTCTTATCTTGCCTAGTATTCCTTCTGTTACATCTTGTGTATCTGCTATTTCTATTCTATATACATATTCTGTATATTCTTCTAAATCTGTTATTTCTAGTTCTACTTCTTCTCCTGATGTTATGTTTTCTTTACTTATCTTTTTGGTTGGTTCTCCTTTTACTAGTTCTTGCTCGTTTACTTCTTCATTTGCCTTCTTCCACATCTTTAATGTATATATTAGTTTATCTCCTTCTTCATCTGTTCCTCTTGTTACTGCCTTAAACCAATTCTTTCCTGTTTCTCCATTTATATCTTTGCTAGTTCTTACTTCTTCTATTACTGGTGCTGTATTTATTCTATCTGTTATTACTTCTCTTATTTCACTTTGTACTTTTACATATCTATCTTCTATTTCTAGCATATAATAGTATTTTGTGTTATCTTTTAGTCCTGTTATATTCCATTCTTCTTCTGTTTCTCTTTCTACTTCTCTTGCTTCTCCTTGTTGTTCTAAATTCTCTTTATCTTCTCCAAAGTATAATGTATATTTTATTTTTTCATCATCTTCATCTGTTCCTTTTCCTATTATTACTACTGAATTTGTTGTCTTTTCTTTTACATTTATACTTTGTATATATGGTCTTTTGTTTATTACTTTATTTAAATGTTCTTCTACTTCATTAAGTACATTTTCTTCATTTCTTTGTTCTGTTACATAATTTCCGTGTTCCATCTGCTGCAACTTCTATTATTCTACTATCCATTAATGACTTTATCGCAACACTTGCAAGTATTACTAGGATTATGATTGTTATTATTAGGGCTATTAATGTAATACCTTGCTCTTTCATTATATTTAAATTAATTTTATCTTTCATACTTTTTTATTCCTTTGTTTATATTCGATTTTTCTAATAGTCTATTTTGCTAACTTCATTTTAAAGCACTTTGTTATAAAAGTCAATGTTTTTTATTGGATTTCATTTTTTACCAATTTTATTTCTTATTACTACTATTCTCTAAATTTATATACACTAATTATCTAATAATATACTATATCTAAATATTTTTTAGTTTTTTCAAGAAAAGTGTTTTATTTATTTCTCTTTTGTGATAAAATAATGTCGAATAATTTAACAAATGATTTTTATATATGGGGGTAACAATATGGAATTTAAAAAATGTGTTCGTTGTGGAAGTTTTTTTGTAACAGATGGAGAAGTTTGTGGTAATTGTGTACCAAAAGATAAATTGGATATATTTAAACTTAAGAATTACTTTGAGGAGAATTCAAATAGCTCTGTTGAAACTATATCTATTAATACAGGCATTAGTACTAGAAATGTAGAAAGATATCTTAAAGGAGATAATTTTCCAAATATAGTTTTATAAAAAAATAACTTTGTTATTTTGGAAAAATTCGTAATTCTTTGCTGAATAAAATAAGAGGTGGCTTAAAAGCCACCTTATTTTATTCATATAATCATTTTTAGGCTTCATATCCAGGTTTTCCAAGTAATTTAAACATGTTTTTCTTATATTCTTCTACCCCTGGCTGATTAAAAGGATTTACTCCTAATAAGTTTCCAGACATTGCACAAGCAAGTTCAAAGAAATATATTATATGTCCTATTGTTTGCTCATCTAATTTATCCATATTTATTTGTATATTTGGTACTTTTCCATCAACATGAGCTTTTATTGTACCCTCCATAGCCTTTTTATTTACAAAATCCATTGTTTTTCCAGCTAGATAATTTAATCCATCTAAATTGTCATCTTCTTTCTTAAGTGAAATATCTGCACCTGAATTTACTACATTTAATACTGTTTCAAAAAGGTGTCTCTTTCCATCTTGGATATATTGTCCCATAGAGTGTAAATCTGTTGTAAAATCTACTCCTGCTGGAAAAATTCCTTTTCCATCTTTTCCTTCGCTTTCTCCAAATAATTGCTTCCACCATTCTGTAAAGTAATGTAGTTTTGGTTCATAATTTGCAAGTATTTCTATATCTTTTCCCTTTTGATGAAGTAAGTTTCTTACTACTGCATATTGATAACATTCATTATATTTTATATTACTGTCTGCATATTTGTCTTGAGCATATTTTGCTCCTTTCATTAGTTCGTCTATATTAACTCCTGCAACAGCTATTGGAAGTAATCCAACTGCTGTAAGTACTGAATATCTTCCTCCTATATTATCTGGAACAACAAATGTCTCATATCCTTCTTCATCAGAAAGCTCCTTCAATGCTCCTTTAGCCTTATCTGTTGTGACTAATATTCTTTTTCTTGCCTCTTCTATTCCATATTTGTTTTCTAGAATTTCTCTAAACACTCTAAATGCTATTGCTGGTTCTGTTGTAGTTCCTGATTTTGATATGACATTTATTGAAAAATCCCTATCTCCAATTAATTCTAACATATCTGTAAGGTAATTTGGACTTAAGTTATTTCCTGCATAAAGAATTTGTGGTGTTTCCCTTTTTGAATAGTTATAAAATGTATTTGTTAGAGAATCTATAACTGCTCTTGCGCCTAAATATGATCCTCCTATTCCTATACATACAAACACCTCTGAGTTTTCTCTAACTCTTTTTGCAGCTTCTTTTATTCTTTCAAATTCTACTTTATCATAATTAGTTGGAAGTTCCATCCAACCTAAAAAGTTGTTTTCACTATTTGGATCTTTACGCAAAATAGAATCTATGATTTCAACTTTTTCCTTATTTGCTAATATCTCCTCCATACTTATTTCAGCATTCGCTATATTAAGCTTTACATTTGACATACTTTCTTCCTCACTTTCTTTTAATTTAAATCTATGTTTACTAATTTTAAGCATTTTCTTTTAGTACTGGTATTATTTGTTTTTTTCTAGATACAACTCCTGGTAAAAATGCCATGTTATCTTTTAAAGTAACATTAAATGCCTTTTCTACTATGTCTGTTCTATCTCCTAGTGCTATTATTTGAGAATTACTATTTATTATATCTGTAACAGCAAAAACAAATAAATTTCTTCCATTTGTTTTTATAAAATTATTTATTGCATTTTCTATTTTTTCTTTATCTTTTAATACCTCTTCTATACAAGCTGTGTTTACCTGAGCAACTTGTACTTTTGCAGAACCTGCTTCACTTTCTTTTGAGTCTAAGTTTATTAATTCTTCTGGTGTAAATTCGTTTAGGTCTGTCCCTGCTTTTAGCATTTCCATTCCATAGCTTTCTATATCTACATTTGCAATCTTAGCAAGTTCTTTTGCTACTTCTTCATCTTTTTTTGTGCATGTAGGTGATTTGAATAATAAAGTATCTGATATAATTGCACTTAGCATAAGTCCTGCAATTTTAGGCTCAATTTCCACTTTGTTCATCATATACAATTCGTAAAGTATTGTTTCTGTACAGCCTACTGGTTCAGCTATATAAAATAGTGGTGATGATGTTTCAAAATTTGCTATACAGTGATGATCTACAACTTTTAATATATTTGCTTTTGCTATTCCTTCTGCACTTTCTGAAAAATTATTATGATCTACTAAAATAACATTTGATTTTTCTTCTAAATTTTCTAGAATTTCTGGAGCTTGTACTTTGAAGTAATTCAACACATATTCTGTTTCTTTATTTATTTTTCCAAGTCTATATGCTTTTGCTTCTCCATTTCCTAATTTCTTTTCTAAATTTTCCATTACTAAACTTGATGTTATTGAATCTGTATCTGGATTTTTGTGTCCAAAAATAAATGTTTTTTCCATATTTTTTCTCCTTTATTTTAAATTATTTTTGCTGTTTCTAATGCGAGTTCTATTGTATTATTTAATGAAGTTTGTCTTTCTTTTGCAGTTATCCCTTTCCCTTCTTTTGGAACATCTGATACTGTAAGAAGACATGCTGCTTTTTTTCCTTCTTTTTTGGCATTGTATAATAATGCAAAACTTTCCATTTCTGCTGCAATTATTTCTATATCTTTTGGTGCTCTATTTAATATTGCATTCTTGTCTTCTAAATATGGATCGAAGCATTCACTACAAAGTACAGTTCCTTTTACATATTTTATATCTTTGTCTTTTGAAAGATTTTCTATTATCTTATTTAGTTCCTTATTTGCAGGTACTAAATTACACTTTTTTCCATCAAAACTAAATGCATAATTACTTTCTGTATATGATTTTTCTACAAGAATTGTGTCTAACAATTTTAGCTTATCTGAAAATGCGCCACAAGAACCTACTCTTATAATTGTATCTACATTATATATATGAAAAAGCTCATATGAGTAAATTCCCATACTTGGTATTCCCATTCCATGTGCCATTACAGATATTTCTTTCCCTTTATATGTTCCTGTATAACAATACATTTCTCTTATACTATTTACTAATTTTATATCCTCTAAATAGTTTTCTGCTATGTATTTTACTCTTTTAGGATCTCCTGCCATAATAACTGTTTTTGCTATATCTCCGTATATTTGCTTCATTATGTGGTGTCATAAAGTACAAACTCCTTTCTTTTGTATTTTATGCTCATATTATATATCATAGTATATATTCTTTTCAAGTGTTTTGAATTTATTTAAGTTTTATTTATTCAAAAACGACTAAGTCAAACTTAGCCGTTTCTGTTCTACCTTATAAATTACAAATGACATGTCCCTATATAAAATTTTATAGTTTTCTTCATTTTTCTCTAATAGCATATTCAATGTTGAATCTGATTTTGTTATTATATGTGTAATACTATAATTATTAATAATATCTTCATACCAAATTCTAAGTGATGTTGCTAACATATAATCTAAAAATGTATCATTCTCATTTCCGTTAAATTTTAAATCATATACATCAGCTCTACCATCTATAAATACAGGAATATCTTCAAATAGCAAATAACTTCCATAATTAAAATCATTAAACAATCTCATGTCCTTTATATCTATATTATTCTTTATCCATTTTGCTGCTTCAACAGGATACTCTTGTTTATCCACATAGTCTTGTTCTACTATATCTCGATATCCTAGTAAAAATACTATAACTATAATTAAAATTATAAAAATTATCCCTTTTATTCCTAACAGTTTAGGAAACATTTGCTTTATTTTATTAAAAAACTTTTTACTCTTTTTTAATTTTATTTCTTCTTTATTTTTATCAACTTTTTTATTATTTATTATTAAAAGAATCATTTTATTAATTATACACATTGTGCATATAAGAAATATAGGAAATTGTTTATAAGATATAATCGATAATATGCCCATACCAATTAGCATAAACATATCTCTTAATTTTACCTTGGTTTTATCAAAAATTAGCAATCCTAATATAAGTATTAATAATACTAGAAGTTTTAGGTCATGTATAAGAACTACTGGTTGGTGTTCTGCTATAAATCCCATAGTATTTCCCTGAATTGATTTTACTATATAAGTATATGGTATATCTTTTATTGGTGTTAATAATCCAGCAAAAATGCATAATACAAATATTAAAACTATCCATTTAGCAAATTTGTTGTATTCTATACTTATCTTACTATCTTTTTTTCTTTCCTTTTTCTTCAATACTAAAGCAATCAAATATTCTGCTATATAAGGTAAAAATACTATTAGATACATTGGATATAATGCAGCATGTGTATTTGCTAAAAGTATAGAAAGTAATACCAACCATACTGCATATCTTCTTTTTCCTGTTTCTAGGAATTTATCAATAAACAAAATTTCAAGTATTAAACAAATATAAGTTATCACTTGTGCCCTAGCTGCTATAAATCCGCTGTAACATATATATACTGATTATCGTTATAATTCCAGAAATAATATAATTTTTTCCGCACTTTCACATTCGTATAATATATTAGTAGATATATTATAATTCCAACAAGTATAGTAAATACATATATTCCCGCAAAATCAAAATAATTATATATCTGATATATTCCTACATCTAATAACCAATGTGGATAAGTATATATTAACCCTTGTAGCCAACTGAAAGGTTCTACTTGTTTTAATACTACATCTATACCATTCTCACATATATATTCTCCTACCTTTATCATATAAAAGGTATCCTCTTGAAATGATTTAGGTACAGTTGCTATTGTAAGCAAAATAATGGCTATAATAATTAATATATTAAATTTAATTCTATTGCTTTTACTCATTATTTATATTTCCTTCTAACTCATCTAGCTTTTCTTCTGTATTCCCACTATCTACTACTATAACAAAATCTTTTCCATTCACTTTAAGCTCTACAGTTCCTTCTTTTCTATTTACTTTTATTTCTTCAAGTCCATCTATTTTTCTAAGATAATCCTCAAAATCGCCTCCGTCTTCTGATTCCATAAATTCCTTTATTATGGTATCTATCTTCTCATTTGCTGTCTTTTGACTCATTTTTCCTAATAATCCATTTTCAGATTTTACTAAATAAATTATTACTACAATTAATATAATTAACAATATCATTTCTAATAAAGTTATAACAGCCTTTTTTATATCACTTTTTTTCATATCTACTCCTATAACTATACTTCTTATTCTAGTCCAGTATATACATAATAATATGAGCCACATATAGCGTCTTTAGGCCATGTAGTAATTTTTGATGAATTAACATTTTCTACTTTTGTTGTTCCTTTAGATTCTTCTGATTTAAAAGTACTTGAAGAGTATACATTTACAGTTATACATTTATTATTTGGATTTGTACTAGTAATTGACTTCATATGCAAAACCTCTGTCTTATCATCAGAAATTGTATAACACCCTTGATAGTTATTTAAACTTTTCCAATCAACATTTGCAGCCACTAAATTAAGCTTCCATGTACTTCCACTTACACTATCTCTTCTATATATATCATAATTTTTTGAAAAGAAATAGGTGTCTTCCTTTTTTAAAGTACTTGTCATTGTATAAATTCTTCTTATATTCCACTTCTCCCAAGTGTATAACTTTGTCCTTGCAGTAACACTTTTTTCTCTTTCATTATTTGCCATATCTGTTACTATTACACGGCATTCTTGTTCTCCTGTTTCTGTATTCTCTACAATATGACTTGCTGTTTCATCATTTGTTGATAGTGATTTTAGTAAAGTATCACCTTTATAAAAGTCATATTTTTTTATTTGTGTTTTACCTCTTGTTGCTGTTGCTATTAATTTGTACGATTTTTCTGAAATTGGCTCTGCTATTAATTCTACTGTTGGTCCCTCATTATCAAAATAAAAAGCTTTTGTCTTTTCAAGCTTTTGTTCTTCATCTAAAGTTTCTATTAAAAAGTACACATACCATATACCAGATACTTCATTTTGAGTAATTATCTCTTCTTTATTAGTTATTTCTATAAACTTATTTTCCATTGGTTCTTTTCCTTCTTGTACCCATTGATATTTTAGGCTTTTTAATTCTTCATTTATTGTAACTGTAACTTTATGTTCTTTTGAATATTCTGTATTTCCTTCAGGAAAATACTTTATCTCTTTTTCCCCTGTTATTTCTTTAACTTTCGTATTTATAAAATCTTCTACATTATTAAATATTTCTTCTTCTTTTTTTTGCTCTTGTGCGTAATTTCCGAGCCCCATCTGTTGCAACCTTTACCATTTTATCTCCAAATACTGCTCGTATTGAAACTGCTGCTAATATCACTAAAATTATTATAGTTATAATAAGAGCTATCAATGTAATTCCTTTGTTATCCTTTTTATTAACTTTGGCTTTTGTATTCATCTCTTCTCCTTATTTCTTATTTAATTGTAATTTATATTATCATAAGCAATTTTTTTTGTCAATTCTTACTATGTAACTTTACTTTTCGTTACTTTTATGTTCTTATTTTTATACCTTTATGTGTTGAACTATAATAATAGCTTAATACAGAATTTGGTATTTCTATTTCACTTTTTTCTTTTATTATTTCAATTTTTTTCACTTTATCCTTATATATTGTATAATAACTCAATCCACTCATATACTTTTGCTTATGATAAATCCTCACTTCTTGTCCTTGTTTAAATTCAGTATTTCCTTTTTCACCAAAATAAACTTTATATAAATTAGGATAATCAACCTCTCCTTCTTTTTCCATAACATATATTGTGTCTTCATTTACTTCTACAACTATTGCATTTAAACTATATGTATGCATAGAAAAGCCTTTAACTTCATAAATTACATGTATTGATAAAATTACAGTTAGTATTAAAATAAATATTAGAACTATTACTACTATTAAATCTTTTTTACTATTAATTCCCTTTTGCATAATTTATTTTGTCCTTTCAATGAAATTTTTATTATATATAGTCTCTTAACATTTTGTTAAATTAATCTTACTTTTTTACAAAATAATTATCATTATATATTGACATCTTTTTAATCTAAACTACTCTTCTAGTCTACTATATTTTTTATTAAACTTCAACATTATTAAATCAAAAAAACTATTACTACTATTAACAAAATTTATTTGGTTCTCTTTGTAATATACTACATTTTTTATCTCTTATTAATAACATAAAGATAACAAAAGCACCTCGTATATTTTTAGTTGTGGTTAACTAAATTATATACTTAGTGCTTTTTTCTATTTCTATACTATGGTTTTTCTTCTAAAGTAAGCTCTAAATCTTTATATTCTCCATTTCTATATATTTTAATTTTCAATATGTCTCCTATTTTGTGTTTATTCTTTATTTCTGTTACTTCATCCATATTTATTACTTTTTGTCCATCTATTTCAGTTATCACATCGCCTATTTTAATTCCTGCTTTTTGTGCTGCTGAAAAATCTTCTATATCTTGTACATATACTCCTACTACAATATTATATTTCTGTGCCATTGCATCATCTACTGCTATTCCACTAATTCCTATAAATGGTCTTATTACTTTATTATGTTCTATCAATTGAGCCACAATATCCTTTGTATCATTTATTGGTATTGCAAACCCTATACCTTCAATTCCATCTCCTGATAGTTTTAAGGTGTTTAATCCTATTACTTTTCCTTCGCTATTTACTAATGCTCCTCCACTATTTCCAGAATTTATTGCAGCATCTGTCTGAATAACTTTATATGTCTTTCTATCTGATGTTGTTATTTCTCTATTTACAGCACTTACTAAACCTCCTGTTACACTTGAAGATAATCCAAGTGGGTTTCCTATTGCCATTGAGAATTCTCCGTACTTTTACACTATCTGAATCTCCAAGCTCTGCTTTTGTTAGCCCGTTTTTTTCTATTTTTATTACTGCTAAATCTGTTTCATCATCTTTTCCGATAATTTTAGCATCATATAATGTTTCATCATTATATAGTTTTACTTTTACAGAAACTGCCTCTGATACCTGATAATATGCTGATGAAGTATTTGTATCTGATGTACTTACAACATGATTATTAGTTAATATATATCCATCTTCTGATATTATTATTCCCGATCCTGAACCCTTTGCAGTACTTCTACCAAAAAATGAATTCACATTATATTCTATTTCGATTCCAACAATAGATGGCTGTACTTTTTCCGCCACACCTATTGCTGTATCTGAATATTCTTTTAGAGATACTGCTGTTGCATTTACAGTAGTTGTTGAACTAGGCTTTGCTTCATATGATGTATCTGATGATTTATAACCTTGTTCTCCTATTATTTTTGTTCTAACTTCTGGAATTCCAAAGCACACTCCTATTACTAAACTTGTTCCTACTATCCCTGATATAAATGGTAATAGTACATTTTTGGAAAAGCTAGATTTATTCTTTGGTGTTTTTACACTTTTAAAAATATTACTTTCATTTTCTTCCATTTATAATAAACCTCCATTAGTCTTATCTATAATATTATATTACT
This sequence comes from Clostridia bacterium, assembly GCA_022799935.1. GTDB lineage: Bacteria > Bacillota > Clostridia > TANB77 > CAG-508 > JAAWPK01. The sequence goes on along the minus strand of JAAWPK010000007.1, from coordinate 17,190 downwards.
CTCCTTTTGTGAACTCAATGTGAAGAAATTGTAATATATTTAGAAAAAATCTCTAAGTTTTATAGCTTTTACAAAACTTAGAGATTTCTTACTTACAATTCTTTGTTGTCTTCATTACCTTTTATCATTTCTTTAATTTCACTTATGCCCTTTGCAGCTTGTATATTTTTCTTTGTTATTAAATTCTTTATCAATATCTTCTTCAATGTTTCTTCCTTAACATCTGCAATCAATACTCCGATCTTTTGCAATAGATACTTTTCCAGTTTCTTCAGATACAACAACTGCTATTGCATCTGATTCTTTTGATATTCCAATTGCTGCTCTATGTCTGGTTCCAAGTTCTCTTGCTATGTCTTTGTCTCCAGCAAGTGGAAGCATACAAGCAGCAGCTTTTATTCTTCCTCCGCTTATTACAACCGCTCCATCATGAAGTGGTGTCTTTGGAACGAATATGTTTACAAGTAATTGTGGAGATATCTCTGAATCCATAAATATTCCTGTCTCTATTATGTCTTTTATCTCAATGTCTCTTTCTATAACTATAAGTGCTCCTGTTTTTTCTCTTGATAATTCAAATGCGGCTATTGCTATTTTATATATTTCTTCTTTTGTTTTTGTATCTATGTCTTTGTCTATTCCAAATAATTTTGTAAGTTTATTGCTTCCAAGTTCTTCTAGTGATCTTCTAAGCTCTGGCTGGAATATTACAACTAAAACTACACCGTAGGTCATAAATGATGTTAGTATGTAATTTAGTATATTTAATCCTAGAAAAGAACTTAGTGCCATAGCGATTACAACTAATCCTATTCCTTTTAAAAGTTGCCATGCTCTAGAGTCTTTAACTATTTTGAATAGCTTTGTAAATAGAAGTACCACTATTACTATATCTATTACCAATATTACCAGTTTCAGCGGATTTGTATACAATTCTTGTGCATATCCTAATATTATATTTCCTATGTTGTTAGATATTCCGGTTTACTACATTACTTCCCATATTTTTTCCTTTCTCTGGTTAAAATAATTTACTATTTTTGTAATGCGTAGATTATATTATATATTAGTGTTGCTGCAACTGATAATAGCATTGCTGCAACTATTACTACTATAACTATATTTCGTATTAATTTCTTTTTGTCCATTGGTTTTTTTTCTTTTTGTTTCTTTTCTCTTTTTTCCATTTCATTTTCCTCCAAAGTTTTCTTGTATTTCTTATATTATACTTTTATATCACAAAATATACTAAATTTCAATATTTAAATAAAAAAAGACCCATATTCTTATTTGAACAGGGGCTTTTATTTATATTTATTCTTAGATTAATTCTAACAAAACAATTTCTGCTGAATCTCCTCTTCTTTTTCCAAGTTTTATTATTCTTGTATATCCACCATTTCTATCTTGGTATTTTGGAGCTATTTCATTAAATAGTTTTGCAGGTAAATCTATATTTTTACCTTCACTTGTTTTTACTTTGTTTACTTTTGTCATAATTTTTCTTCTTGCATTTAATCTTGTTGGCATATCTTTTTGTCTTTTCTCAGTAATTTCTTCTTTAACAACTTTTAAGTATTCTTTACCATTTTTGCTTTTAGCAACTTCAGTAACTTTATTTCCTTTGCTATCTAATTTAGCACGAACAACTTTTACTTCCACTTCTTCAAAGTTATCTTTCTCTCTAACTGCAAGTGATATTATACTATCTGCTATTGCTTTTATTTCTTTTGCTCTAGCTTCTGTTGTTTTTATTTTTCCATTTAAGAAAAGATCTGTTGTTTGTGTTCTAAGCATTGCTAATCTTTGTGATGTTGTTCTACCTAATTTTCTATTTCTTGCCACTTTGGTTCACTCCTTTTCTATTTTTTGAACTATTCCTCTTGGGCGAAATCTAATCCTAATGAATGAAGTTTATTTGTAACTTCATCTAATGATTTCTTACCTAAGTTTCTAACTTTCATCATATCTGATTCTGTTTTATTTGCTAAGTCTTGTACAGTAGATATTCCTGCTCTTTTTAAGCAGTTAAAGCTTCTAACTGTTAATTCTAAGTCTTCGATTGACATCTCTAATACTCTGGCAGTTTTTGATTCCTCTTTCTCTACCATTATTTGAGTATTTTTAGCAGCTTCAGATAAGTCTATAAATAAAGCTAAATGTTCTGTTATGACTTTTGCAGCTAAACTTATAGCTTCATAAGCTTTTAGGCTTCCATCTGTCCATACTTCTATTATTAGTTTATCAAAGTCTACCATTTGTCCTACTCTTGTATTTTCTACTTGGTAGTTTACTTTCTTTACTGGAGTAAATATTGAATCTATTGGTAATACAGATATATCTTGATTATCTTTCTTATTCTTAGCAGCTGTGTTATATCCTCTTCCCTTTTCAACAGTCATTTCTACTACGAAATGTCCTCCTTCTGCAACTGTTGCTATATGTAATTCTGGATTTAATACTTCTATTGTTCCATCAGTAATTATATCAGCAGCAGTGACTTCACCTTCTCCTTTGAAGTCAATTTTAATTATTTTCTCCTCGTTGTCATATGATTTGAATCTAACACCTTTTAAATTTACGATTATTTCAGAAACATCCTCAACTACATTTGGTACTGTTGAAAATTCATGAACAACACCATCTATTCTTATACTTGTTATTGCACAACCAGGAAGTGATGAAAGTAAAATTCTTCTTAATGAGTTTCCTATTGTTACACCATATCCACGCTCTAGTGGTTCGCACACAAATTTCGCATAGTTATTTTGTTCATCCATATTTGTACATTCAATATTTGGCTTTTCAAATTCTATCATTTTTACCTCCTAAATTTTAAACTACTATTTAGAGTATAGCTCTACTATTAAATGTTCTTCTACTGGGATGTCTACATCTTCTCTAGATGCTAGTCTTATTACTTTTCCACTTACATCTTTCTCATTTTTTTCTAACCATGCTGGAACAGGTCTTGAAGCATTTACTTCTACATTTTCTTTAACAATCTTTTTATCTTTTTTGATTTCTCTAACCTTTATTACATCTCCTGCTTTTACTAAATAAGATGGAATACTAACTTTTTTTCCATTTACTTCAAATAATCCATGGTTTACAAGTTGTCTTGCTTGTGGTCTTGAACTACCATATCCTAATCTATATACAACATTGTCTAATCTACTTTCTAGAATTTGAAGTAAATTTTCACCTGTTATTCCTTTTTTATTTGCAGCCATAGCAAAATATTTTCTGAATTGATCTTCTCTTACACCATAAAAAGCTTTAGTTTTTTGTTTTTCTCTTAATTGGATACCATACTCTGAAAGTTTTGCTTTCTTTTGTCCATGCTCTCCTGGAGCATAATTTCTTCTTGATATCGCACATTTATCTGTGTAGCATCTTGCTCCCTTCAAGAACAATTTTTGTCCTTCTCTACGACAGATACGACATTGTTCATCTTTATATCTTGACATGTATTTTTTACACCTCTTTCTTTATATCTTCTATACTCTTCTTCTTTTTGGTGGTCTACAACCATTATGTGGTATTGGTGTCACATCTTTTATAGCACTTATTTCTAAACCTGCTGTTTGAAGTGCTCTGATTGCAGCTTCACGACCAGAACCTGGTCCTTTTACAAATACTTCAACTGTTTTTAGTCCATGTTCCATTGCGGCTTTTGCAGCTGTTTCAGCAGCTTGACCAGCAGCAAATGGTGTACTTTTTCTTGAACCTTTAAATCCAAGTTCTCCTGCACTTGCCCAAGAAATAACATTTCCTTGTGTATCTGTAACTGTAACTATTGTATTATTAAAGCTAGAATGAATATGAGCAGAACCTTTATCTATGTTCTTTCTATTTCTTCTAGGTGTTTTTCTTGTTACATTTTTATTAGCCATTTGGTATTAACCTCCCTTATTTCTTCTTACTTTTACTTACTAATTTTCTAGGACCTTTTCTTGTACGGGCATTAGTTTTTGTTCTTTGTCCTCTAACTGGTAAGCTTTTTCTATGTCTTAAACCTCTATAACAACCGATTTCTGTAAGTCTTTTAATGTTAAGAGCTACTTCTCTTCTTAAATCACCTTCAACTTTATAACTTCCATCGATTATTTTTCTTATACTGTTTACTTCATCATCTGTCAAATCTTTTACTCTAGTATCTGGATTAACTCCAGCTTCTTTAAGAATTTTATTAGAACTTGCTACACCTATTCCATAAATATATGTAAGTCCTATTTCTACTCTTTTTTCTCTAGGTAAATCAACTCCTGCTATACGAGCCATGTTTTTAAGCACCTCCATTTTTACTTCTCTTATTTTTTGTCTTAAGAGATAGACTTTTTTTGAAAATATATATAAACACAAATTTTGATATATATTGTTATACATTTATCAATATACAGCCGCATCTAAATTTGTGCTAATATCTAAATATTTGATTACTATTATCCTTGTCTTTGTTTGTGTTTTGGATTTTCACAAATTACTCTTATAACACCTTTTCTTTTAATTACTTTGCACTTTTCACACATTTTCTTTACTGATGGTCTTACTTTCATCTTGCTTAACCTCCTTTATATCATAAATTGGCTTCTATTTTGCTCTCCATGTAATTCTTCCGCGATTTAAATCATATGCTGAAAGTTCAAGTTTAACTTTATCACCTGGTAGAATTTTTATATAGTTCATTCTAAGTTTTCCTGAAATATGTGCAAGAACTTGATGCCCATTTTCTAGTTCTACTTTAAATGTTGTATTAGGTAATGTTTCAACAACAGTACCTTCAACTTCTATAACATCTTCTTTTGCCAATTTACTTTCCTCCTCTTATTTTTTACTTTATACTAATTTTTTGTTTTTCTTATAATTAACTAATAGATTATATCGTATTTCTAAAGTATTGTCAATACTTTAGGCTCATTTTCTGTAACTAATATTGTATTTTCATAATGAGCTGCAAGACTTCCATCTTCTGTAACTATTGTCCATCCATCTTCAAGCTCCAAAATATCTGGTTTTCCTGCTATTACCATAGGTTCTATAGCAAGTGTCATTCCGTTTTTCTATTCGTGGACCACGACCTTCTTTTCCGTAATTGGGTATTCCAGGATCTTCATGCATTTCTTTTCCAATTCCGTGTCCTTGAAATTCCTTTACAACACTAAATCCATTTTTCTCTACAAATTCCCCTATTGCATGTGATATATCTCCAATTCTAAATCCTGGTTTTGCAAACTTTATTCCTTCAAAAAATGCTTTTTTAGTTATATTTACTAGTTTTTCTGCCTCTTTACTTCCTTTTCCTACTATATATGTTCTTGCAGCATCTCCATTATATCCATTTTTTAACGCTACTAAATCAATACTTATGATATCCCCTTCCTTCAAATGTACTTTGTTTGATGGTATACCATGTATTACTTCATCATTTACAGATGCACATATTGTACTTGGAAAGTCTGGAACCCCTTTTTGGTAACTTGGATACCCTTTTTGGGCAGGAATACCACCATTATCCCTAATTACTTTTTCAGCGATTTTATCTAGTTCTAAGGTTGATATCCCTGGTTTAATTACTTCTTCCATTTTTTTGTGGACAAGAGCTACAATCTTGCACGCTTCTGTTATTAATTCTATCTCTCTTTTAGACTTAATTTCTATCATTTTATTCATTCCTTTGCCGTAATTACATGCTGATTATTTTTGTAGCATTTTAATTAAATCATTTGCTACATCTACACCCATTCTATTAATTTCTAAACTTACTTTTTCAGTTTTCAATATTCCTTTTTTATCATAGTACTCTACTAATGGGCTAGTTTTTTCTTCATATATTTCTAATCTTCTATTTATTGCTTCTGAGTCTGAATCATCTTCTCTTTGTTTTAGTTTTGATCCACATTTGTCACAAATACCTTCTACTTTTGGTGGATTCAATTTTATATTATATATTGTCTTGCATTCTTGATTTGTACATACTCTTCTTGTAAGCATTCTATCTATAATTTCTTCTCTTGGTGTTACAAGATTTATAACTAAATCTACTTTTTTGCCCATTTCTTTTAGCATTTCATCTAGTTTTTCTGCTTGCTCTATAGTTCTTGGAAATCCATCTAGAATTACTCCATTTACTGCGTCTTCCCAAGTTAATCTATCTTTAACCATAGGCACAGTTATCTCATCTGGTACTAAATTTCCTGATGAAATATACTCATCTGCTTTTATTCCAAGTTCAGTTTTTTCACTAATATTTTTTCTAAATATATCTCCTGTTGAGACTTGTGGGAAGCCAGTTTCTTTACTTACTAGTCCTGCAATTGTTCCCTTCCCTGTTCCTTGAGCTCCGAGCATTATTATAATCATTATAATTCTCTCCTTTATTTTTTATTCAAGAAATCCCTTGTAATGTCTCATAACAAGTTGTGATTCTAATTGATCAACCATTTCTAAAGCAACACCAACTACAATTAATATAGATGTACCACCAAATGTTATATCTATACTTGTAAATCTAAGTAACATTGGAAGAATAGCAATTATTGCTAAATATAATCCTCCAAACCAAGTTATTTTAGATATTATTGCTGATAAATAATCTGTTGTTGGTTTTCCAGCTCTTATTCCTGGTATGAATCCGCCATTCTTCTTTATATTATTTGAAACTTCTGCTGGATTAAATGTTGCAAAAGTATAGAAGAATGTAAATGCAACTATTAATACTAAATAAACTATTGCATTTGCTATTGCATATCCAATTGGAACACCTGCTGAAGATGTTGCAATTGAAAATTTATATAATCCTGCTAAAAATCCTGTTCCAGTTGCAATATTTTGATTAAACATCGATATTATCATTGCAGGAAATGTTAAAAATGATGATGAAAAGATTATAGGCATTACTCCTGCCATTGCAAGTTTTAATGGTATATGAGTATTTTGCCCTCCATACATTTTTCTTCCTACAACTTTTTTAGCATATTGTACTGGTACTCTTCTTTCAGCTTGTTGTACAAATACAACAGCAGCAACAAGTATTATTGCACCAACTAAAATTCCAAGTGCTGTAATTAAACCTGTTGTTGAAAATCCTGCTGATGTAAACATTAGATTCCATATTGTAATAATTCCACTTGGAAGTCCTGAAAGGATACCAACAAAAATTATTACAGATATTCCGATTACCAATTCCTTTATTTGTTATTTGATCACCTAACCACATAAGTAGTGATGTTCCTGCAACTAATGATATTACTATTAATGCTCCTGTTAAGAATGAGTCATCTACGAATACACCTGCTGATCTATATGATAAATATATTCCTAAGCTTTCTACTAAAGCAAGTACTAAAGTTAATACTTTTGTATATTTATTTAATTTTTGACGACCAGCTTCTCCTTCTTCTTTAGAAAGCCTTTCAAGTGCAGGTATTACCATAGCCAATAATTGTATAACTATTGAAGCTGTGATATATGGGCTTATGCTCATTGCAAACATAGAAAATCTTGAGAAAGCTCCTCCTGATATCAAGTCTATTAGACCTGTTAATCCATTTTGAGCTCCTAAAGCATCTGCAAGAGCTATACTATCTACACCAGGTACTGTTATGTAGCAACCTAGTCTAAATATTACTATAAGTAATAGTGTATATAGTAATTTCTTTCTTAAGTCTGGATTCTTTATAGCGTTTTTTATTGTTTGAAACAATTAAACCACCTCAATCTTTCCTCCGGCAGCTTCGATTTTTTCTTTTGCTGATTTTGTAAATCTTTTAGCTTTTACTTCTAATTTTTTATCTAAACTACCTGTTCCTAATATTACGATTCCATCATTTATTTTACTTATTATTCCTTCTTCTAATAGGCTTTCTGCTGTTACTATTTCTGCTTTAGATTTATTAAGCATTGTTAATGTTACTTCTATATAATCTTTTGCGTGAATATTAGTAAATCCTCTTTTTGGTAATCTTCTATATAATGGAGTCTGACCACCTTCGAAACCGCGTCTTACTCCTCCACCTGATCTTGCTTTTTGTCCTTTATGACCTCTACCAGATGTTTTTCCAAGTCCTGAACCAACTCCACGACCAACTCTTATTCTAGTCTTTTTTTCAACTGCTGGTTTTAATTCTCCTAATTTCATTTCTATTGCACCTCCTATTTTGATTTTCTTATTTTTAGAAAAGTAATTATTTTCTAAAAATAAGGCTAGATTAGTTTAATATGTGTAATAAATTCAAATTTAATTTACACAACCATTTTATAATATATCTTCTACTTTTTTACCTCTTTTTTTAGCAACTTGTTCTATTGTCATCATATTTGTTAGAGCATTTATTGTAGCATAAACCACATTTCTTGGATTATTTGTTCCAATAACTTTTGTTCTGATATCTTTATATCCTGCAAGTTCTAATACTGGTCTTACGCTACCTCCAGCTATAACTCCAGTACCTTTTGCAGCTGGTTTTAACATAACTCTTGCACTTCCAGCTTCTCCAACAAATTCATGTGGTATAGATGTTCCAACAACTGGAACTTCTACTAAGTTTTTCTTAGCATCTTGGATAGCTTTTTTTATGGCGTCAGGAACTTCTGCTGCTTTTCCATTACCAACTCCAATGTGACCATTTTCATCTCCTACAACAACTACTGCACTAAATCTAAAAGTTCTACCACCTTTAACAACTTTTGCAACTCTGCTAATGGCTACTACTTTTTCTCTTAATTCTAGTGTATTATTTTCTTCCATTTTTTGAGATTTCCTCCTTACTTTAAATTTTAAATTGATTAGAATTCTAATCCTCCAGCGCGTGCTGCTTCGGCAAGTTCTTCAACAACACCATGGTATATATATCCGCCTCTATCAAATACTACTTCTTTGATTTTCTTTTCTCCTGCTCTTTTTGCAATTAATGTACCAACTTCTTTTGCAGCTTCTTTGTTTGCATGTTTTGTTTTTACTTCTTTATCCATTGTAGAAGCTTGAACTATAGTCTTTCCTGCCACATCATCAATTACTTGAACAAAAAGATTTTTATTACTTCTATATACACATAATCTTGGGCGCTCTGCTGTTCCAGATATTTTTCTACGAACACGAATGTGTCTTCTTTCTCTTTCCATTTTTCTATCTGTTTTTGAAACCATCTTGAAAATTCTCCTTTCTTAACATTATAGTTTTATATTCGAAACAAAAGTGGTATATCGCCAGGAAAAGCAATATAAAATTCTTTTAAATAATACTTTTGTATGTTAAAAAGAATTTTATGCAGCTTGACAGTGCAAGATGCCGCTTTTCATTCGAATACTATTTTTTACCTGTTTTTCCTTCTTTTCTTCTAATAACCTCATCAATATACTTAATACCTTTTCCACGGTATACTTCTGGTGGTCTTTTTGTTCTTATTTCTGCTGCTGTTTGACCAACTAGTTCTTTGTCAACACCTTTAACTATTATTGAATTTGGATTTGGTACATCAAATGAAATTCCAGTAGGTGCTTTATATATTACAGGATGAGAATAACCTAAAATTAAATTTAAGTCATTTCCTTGTTTTTGTACTCTGTAACCAACACCATTAATTTCTAATTCTTTTTTAAATTCTTCTTTTACACCTATTACCATATTGTTTATTAAACTTCTAGTTAGTCCATGTAAGCTCTTTATTTCTGTTTGATCATTAGGTCTTTTAACTATAATTTTTCCGTCTTCTACAGAAACTGTTAATTTTTCACTTATATCTCTTTCTAAAGTACCTTTTGGTCCTTTAACTGTAACATGACTACCTTGAATATTAACTTCTACACCATCTGGTATTGTAATAGGGCTGTTACCTATTCTTGACATTTTATATTCACCTCTTTATTTTTTTGCTTTATTTTTACCATACATAAGCTAGAACTTCTCCACCTAGTCCTGCTTTTCTTGCTTCTTTGTCTGTCATAACACCTTTTGATGTAGATACTATAGCAATTCCTAAACCATTTAAAACTTCAGGTAAATCTTCTTTTGAAGCATATACTCTAAGTCCTGGTTTACTTATTCTTTTTATACCAGCTATAACTCTATTTCCTTTTTCATCGTATTTTAGAGCTACCTTGATTGTTCCTTGAACATCACTTGATATTTCTTCAAATGATTTTATATATCCTTCTTTAAATAATATATCAGCAATAGCAAGTTTCATTTTTGATGCAGGTATATCTACTGTTTTATGCTTGCTGCTATTTGCATTTCTTATTCTTGTTAACATATCAGCTATTGGATCTGTTGTATTCATTTTTTCCTCCTTTCAAACTTCTCGAAAAAATTTATTTTAATTATCATTTATCAAATTTTACCAGCTAGCCTTTTTCACTCCAGGAATTTCTCCTTTGTGTGCTAATTCTCTAAAACATACACGGCAAATTCCATATTTTCTAATATAGGCATGTGGTCTACCACATAATTTACATCTGTTATATTCTCTTGTTTTAAATTTTTGTGGCTTTTGTTGTTTGATAATCATTGATTTCTTTGCCATAATTTTCTCCTTTCACTTAATTTTTAAATGGCATTCCTAGAAGTGATAATAATTCGTGTGCTTCTTCATTGCTTTCTGCTGTTGTTACGAATATTATATCCATACCTCTTAATTTATCTATTTTGTCATATTCTATTTCAGGGAATATTAATTGTTCTTTAATTCCCATTGAATAATTTCCTTTTCCATCAAATGAAGTATCAGATACTCCTCTAAAGTCTCTAACTCTTGGTAGTGCTACATTGAATAACTTATATGCAAATTCATACATTTTTTCTTTTCTTAATGTAACTTTGCAACCAACATTTGCACCCTCTCTCAATTTAAACGCAGCTATTGACTTTCTAGCTTTAGTTATAATTGGTTTTTGTCCAGTTATTAAACTTAAATCATTTATTGCATTATCTAATGCCTTTGGATTATCTCTTATATCTCCTAATCCTATATTTATAACTATTTTATCAAGTTTTGGAACTTGCATAACAGATTTATAATTAAATTTTTTCATTAATGCTGGAACTACTTCTTTTTCATATTGCTCTCTTAATTTTTCCATAAGATTTTAATTCCTCCTTCCTTATACTAATTATTTTAATTTATTTCCACATTTTTTACAAACACGAACCTTTTCGTCTTTTTCCATTATATAACCTAATCTTGCTGGTTTATTGCATTTTGGGCATACCACATTTACTTTGCTACTATGTATAGCACATTCTACTGGTATTATTCCACCTTCTTCTCCTTGCTTTCTAGGTTTTACATGTTTTTTTCTAATATTTACACCTTTAACTATTACTTTTTCTGTTTTTGGTATAACTTCTAGAACTTCGCCTTTTTTACCTTTATCATTTCCTGATAAAACGCAAACTGTGTCACCTTTCTTTATTTTCATTATTTTCACCTCTTAATCTTTTTATGTGATTTAAAACTACAACTAAAAATTTGTATTATTCAATTAGCCATTCGGCAAATCTTATATAACAAATTCTAAGTTTCCGCCTCTTTAATCTGTAATACTCAAATGTCTACTAGACATTTTCGCTAACATCTTAAAGAACTTCAGGAGCTAGTGAAAGAATTTTCATATAATCTTTCTCTCTTAACTCTCTAGCTACTGGACCAAATATACGAGTTCCTTTTGGTGTTTTATCTTCACGAATTATTACAGCTGCATTTTCATCAAATTTGATATATGAACCATCTGCACGTCTTACACCTTTTTTGCTTCTAACTACAACAGCTTTAACAACATCGCCTTTTTTTACAACTCCCCCTGGTGTAGCATCTTTAACAGAAGCAACTATTACATCTCCTATATTTGCATATCTTCTATATGAACCACCTAAACATCTAATGCACATTATTTCTTTTGCACCAGTGTTATCAGCAACTTTTAATATACTTTGTTGTTGTACCATCTAAGGTTTCCTCCTTCTCTAATTTTTTGGATTTATTTCTCTGCTTTTTCAAGTATTTCTACAACTCTCCATCTTTTTTGTTTAGATAAAGGCCTTGTTTCCATTACTTTAACTTTATCTCCTATATTACATTCATTTTTTTCATCATGAGCTTTTAATTTATATGTTCTTTTCATAGTCTTTCTATAAGTACTATGTCTAACACTTGTTTCGATTGATACTACTACTGTCTTATCCATTTTATCAGATGTTACTGTACCAATCATAACTCTACGAAGATTTCTTTCCATATGTTAGTTACTCTCCTTTCTTAGCAGTTTCTAATTCTCTTTGTCTAAGAACTGTATTTATTCTAGCAATATCTTTCTTTACTTCTTTTATTCTCATTGGATTATCTAATCCATTTGTTGCTAGGCTAAATCTTAACTTAAATAATTCTGTTTTTAATTCACCTAATTCTTTTTCAAGTTCTGGTGAAGACATCTCTGTTATTTTATTAATCTTCATCACTATCACCACCTACTTTATTTTCTCTTGTTACAAATTTTGTACTAACAGGTAATTTATTTGCAGCAAGTCTTAAAGCTTCTTTTGCGATTTCTTCTGTAACACCTTCTATCTCAAACATTACTCTACCTGGTTTTACTTTTGCAACCCAATATTCTGGAGCTCCTTTACCTTTACCCATACGAGTTTCAGCAGGTTTCTTTGTTATTGGTTTATCTGGGAATATTTTTATCCAAACTTTACCACCTCTTTTTATATAACGAGTCATGGCAATACGAGCAGCTTCAATTTGATTAGATTTTATTAAAGCTGCACCTGTTGCTTGAAGTCCATATTCTCCATCAGTAACTGTTATTCCTCTTGAAGCTTTACCTCTATTTCTACCTTTTTGCATTTTTCTATATTTTGTTCTTTTTGGCATTAATGGCATTATTCTTCTCCTCCTTCTGCTTTAGATTTTTTCTTGTCAGGAAGAACTTCTCCTTTATATATCCAAACTTTAACACCTATTTTTCCATAAGTTGTGTCAGCTTCATAGAATCCATAATCTATATCTGCTCTTAAAGTTTGAAGTGGTATTGTACCTTCTTTATAGAATTCTGTTCTTGCCATATCAGCACCAGCTAATCTTCCTGATACAGATGTCTTTATTCCCAAAGCACCTGCTTTCATAGCTTTAGCCATTGCTTGTTTCATTGCGCGTCTAAATGATACTCTCTTTTCTAATTGCGCACATATATTCTCTGCAACTAATTGTGCATTTGTATCAAAATCTTTAACTTCGATAATATCAAGTTTAACATCTTTTCCGATCATCTTTTGTAATTCAGTTTTTAATGTTTCTACTAAAGTTCCACCCTTTCCTATTACTAGTCCTGGTTTTGCTGTATAAACATTAACTTTAACTAATTTAGTAGTTCTTTCAATAACAACTTTTGAAATACCACTAATAAATAATTTTTTCTTAACATATTCACGGATTTTATGGTCTTCTACTAGGTAATCTGAATAATGTTTGCTATCTGCGTACCATTTTGAATCCCAGTCTTTTATTACACCAACTCTTAACCCATGTGGATGCATTTTTTGTCCCATATTATATTGCTCCTCCTTCCTATACTCTTTCCTTCAATACTATTGTTATATGACTTGTTCTTTTTCTAATTCTTACTGCTGAACCTTTAGCTGCTGGTCTAATTCTTTTTAATGTTGGACCTTGGTTTGCATAAATTTCAGCAACATATAGATTTTGACTATTCATATTGTGATTATTTTCAGCATTTGCAATTGCTGATTTTAATAACTTCTCAATTGTTTCTGAAGCTATTTTTGGTGTAAATTTAACTATTGCTAGTGCTTCATTTACATCTTTTCCTCTTATTAAATCTGCTACTATTTTCACTTTTCTAGATGAAATTCTAGCATATTTAAGAGTTGCTCTAGCTTCTAAGTTTGCTACTTCTTCCATTTTCGCTAAACCTCCCTTTATTTAATCTCTAATTTTTTACGCTTGATGCCTTTTCTCCTGCATGACCTTTAAATGTTCTTGTTGGAGCAAATTCACCTAATTTATGTCCTATCATCTCTTCAGCAATATATACTGGTACATGTTTTCTTCCATCGTGAACAGCTATTGTGTGTCCTACCATTTGTGGATATATTGTTGATGCTCTTGACCATGTTTTTAATACTTCTTTTTTGCCTGATTCGTTCATAGCTTCTATTCTCTTTAAAAGCTTTGCTTCAACAAAAGGCATTTTTTTGCTTGATCTTGACATTAATGTTTTTCCTCCTTTCAGGAAAATTTTATTCTAACTTATTTTCTTCTCTTTACTATAAACTTATCTGAAGATTTATGTTTAGCTCTTGTCTTATATCCAAGTGCTGGTTTACCCCAAGGAGTAAGTGGTCCTGGACGACCAACTGGTGCTCTACCTTCACCACCACCATGAGGGTGATCTACAGGGTTCATTACACTACCTCTTACAGTAGGTCTAATTCCCATATTTCTCTTTCTTCCAGCTTTACCTAATTTTACATTTTCATGATCACTGTTTCCAATTGTTCCTATTGTTGCTCTACATCTAACTGCAACTAATCTCATTTCTCCAGAAGGTAATCTTACATGTGCATATTTTCCTTCTTTTGCCATAAGTTGAGCCTCTTGACCAGCAGCTCTAACCATTTTTCCGCCTTGACCTGGGTTTAATTCAATATTATGAATCATTGTACCAACAGGTATGCTTTCAATTGGCATACAGTTTCCTGGTTTAATATCTACTTTTGTACCAGATATTACTTTTGCACCATCTGTTAATCCTTGTGGTGCTAAGATGTAAGCTCTTGTTCCATCTTCATATTCGATTAATGCTATATTACTACTACGATTTGGATCATATTCAATACCAATTACTGTAGCTGACATATCATCTTTATTTCTTTTAAAATCTATTATTCTGTATTTTTGTCTATTTCCTCCACCTTGGTGTCTAACTGTTATTCTTCCATAAGAGTTTCTTCCTGCATTTTTCTTTTTCTTTGCAAGTAGAGATTTCTCAGGAGTTTTTTTAGTTATTTCTTCAAATGTAGAAACTGTCATGTTTCTTCTTGAAGGTGTATAGGCTTTGAAATGTTTCATTCCCATAATTTATTCTCTCCTTTAATATTTATTTTCCCAGTTTTTTCTGGATAATTTATAATCGCTTAAATCAATAATTGTTATTTGGTTAGGCATTTAAGAAAGAAATACTAGAGGTGTATTAATGCATATTGAGAATTTTCTTTCATAAAACAACAACACCAAATGGCAATTATCATTTTAAGCACCCATGAATTCATCAATAGAATCTTTATACTTCTTAGATACCTTTACTTCTTTTCCACCTTTTCCAAGATATGTTTTGTCAGATGGATTTGTATCTATTGATACTATTGCCTTTTTCCAATCTGATGTCATTCCTACATGAGCTCCTACTCTTTTTTGTTTTCCTTTTACAGATATTGTATTTACTCTTAATACTTTAACTCCAAAAAGTTTTTCAACTGCATTTGCAATTTCTATTTTTGTAGCTTTTTTATTAACTTCAAAGGTATACTTTCCTTCTTGTATTCCACTACTACTTTTTTCTGTTACTATTGGTGCTATTATTATATCTTCCGCTCTCATTATGCATACACCTCCTCTAGTTTCTTTATTGTATCTACAGTAACTACAAGTTTTGTATATTTTAATAAATCATAAACATTTATTGTATTTACTAAACTTGTTTTTACTCCTTCGATATTTCTTGCTGATTTTTGAACATTTTCATTTTTTTCTGGTAAAAGTATTAATGCTTTTCCTTCTACTTTTAAATTATTTAAAGCAGTTGCCATATTCTTTGTTTTTATTTCATCAAATGCTAATTTATCTACAACTACTAATTCATTTTCTATTACTTTAGAACTTAATAGTGATTTTACAGCAAGTCTTCTTTCTTTCTTATTTACTTTATAAGTATAAGAACGAGGTTTTGGACCTAAAGCTATACCACCTTTAATCCATTGTGGAGAACGAGTACTTCCTTGTCTTGCTCTACCTGTTCCTTTTTGTCTCCATGGTTTCTTTCCACCACCAGAAACTTCTGCTCTTGTCTTTGTGCTTTGTGTTCCTTGTCTTTGATTAGCTAAATAGTTAACTAGTACACTGTGTACTACAGCTTCATTTGGTATAATTCCAAATATCTCTTCATTTAAGCTTATATCACTAACTTTCTTTCCTTTTATATCATAAACATCTACTTTTGGCATTCTTCTTTCCTCCTTCCCTTTCTATTATGCTGATTTTACAGATTTCTTTATTTTTAGTATTGCACCTTTAGCTCCTGGTACACTACCTTTTACTAATATTACATTTTTGTCCATGTCAACTCTTACTACATCTAAGTTTTGAATTGTAACTGTCTCACATCCCATATGTCCTGGAAGATTTTTTCCTTTAAAAACTCTACCTGGTGTTGATGTTGATCCCATTGAACCTGGTCTTCTGTGATACATTGAACCATGTCCCATTGGTCCTCTATGTTGTCCATGTCTTTTAATAACACCTTGGAATCCTTTTCCTTTTGTAGTACCTTGAACATCTATTTTATCACCTTGTTCAAAAACATCTAATTTTATTTCATCTCCAACTTTTATATTTTCTACAGAGTCTACTCTAAATTCTCTTAAATGTTTTTTTAATGCAAGTTTTGATTTCTCAAAATGTCCTTTTATTGGTTTATTTACATGTTTTTCTTTTACTTCGCCGAATCCTAATTGTATACTATTATATCCATCAGTTTCTACTGATTTAACTTGAGTAACTGTGCAAGGTCCAGCTTCTATAACTGTTACAGGAACAACTAATCCTTTTTCATCAAATATTTGTGTCATTCCTACTTTTTTTCCTATAATTGTTTTATTCATTATTTTCCTCCTTATACGGCTCCCGCATAAGTTATCCGTAGATTGTTTTTTGTACGGCTAACTTAACTATTGGCTGATACTTTGTATTCCATTTTATTATTTTAATGTTATATCAGCTTGGTTTTGTTAAAACTTTTTAATTATAGTTTCATTTCTATATCAACACCAGCAGGTAACTCTAATTTCATTAGACTATCAACTGTTTTTTGTGTTGGATAGAAGATATCAATAACTCTTTTATGTGTTCTCATTTCAAATTGTTCTCTTGAATCTTTGTATTTGTGAGGACAACG
>JAAWPK010000066.1 GCA_022799935.1 Clostridia bacterium | reverse complement strand
GTAAAAGATAGATTTGCAGAGATAGAAAGTGAAATAAAAGAAAGCAACAATGCACCAGTACTAGAAAATATAGAATTAGAAAAAGATATAGATGAAGAAACAGGAAATAACTGGGTAAAAGTAATAGCAAGAGCAACAGATATAGAAAATGACAAACTAACATATACATTAAAAATGTGGAAAAAAGAAGAAGGAACAAATGAAACAGAGATAATAGTACAGACACCAACCAAAACAAAAACAAAGAAAGACATAAACAGCAGGTCAACAAGTAGAAATACAGATAAATGGATTGGATGATTACCAAGACTATATTTATAGAGTTGATGTATCAGATGAGAACAACATGACAATAGGAACTGCAGCAAATGTGAAGACATATTGCAGCGGAATAAGTTTTGAATGCGAAGGAAGAATAAAATGTACATCTTGTAGTGGATCTGGAAAATGTAAACATTTGAAACTTCCTCAAGTAGGAGTTGTCGATGGATGCGAGGTAACTTGCTTTAAAGGTGGGCGCTTATCTAACACTAGAGTCCTTTGTTACGAGTGTGAGAAGTGTGGCATGTATTATTGGTCAGCCATGAAAAATTGTTGTGGAGATACTTATGCTTCTAATCAGTGGACATCTGGTACTCTTGGGGAGAGACCTAAAGAAGGTTCTCATCTGAAGGAGCGTATGCATCATGGTAGAGATGACGATAATTATAGTTTAATAAGACAAGAAGAACCAAGGTGTTTCAGATGCATGGGACAAGGGAAGGTAAGATGTGATCATAATATTAATGGGAGACATTTTTTCTGTTATCATAATGTAGATGATATAAATCATAAATGGCATTATTCAAGATAAGAAAATTGTAATATGATAAAATTTATCTTGTAATGAATAATGGAATAGAATTAAATTAAACTAAAAACTATACAAAACTCAAAACACTTGAGGAATTTGTATAGTTTTTTCTTTGCATAATTCCCTAAAAAAATCCTAAAAATTTGTTTACTAAACACCATATAAATGATATAATAGACAAATAATAACAATTTTTAGGAGGCAAAGAATAAAATGCTCGGAATTTTTAAATGGTTTAAATCTGGAACTAGAATGAAAAGATGGATGTTTGTTATAATAATTGGAATAATTCTTTTATGTTTTGGAATAGCAACAATAATAGATATGAAAGAATTATCTATATTAAATTTAATATTAACTATAGCAATATCAATAATGGGCTTTATTATGGTAATAGTTGGAATAATATATAGTCAAAAGAGAGTATTAGAGCTACTTATAGAAGATACAGATGATAGAATAACAGACAATAAAAAAGATGTAAATGTAAATTCACTAATATTTAATAAAACAGTATATAAAGAAGGACCAAAAATAGTAGTAATCGGTGGAGGAACCGGTTTAAATACTGTTTTAAAGGGAATGAAAGACTATACAAATAATTTAACCGCAATAGTAGAAATGTCAGATTATGGAGATAAGAAGAAAGAGCTAAAAGAAAGTAAAAGTATTTTACCAATAAAAGATGTAAAAGATAGCATTATAGCATTATCTTCAAATAAAGAAGAAATGAAAAAACTATTAGACTTACATGTGCAAAGTGGAATGGATTTTACAGATCTTTTTGTATCAGCAATGCAAGAAATAAATGGAGAAGGTTCAAAATTTATTGAAAATATTTCAAAAGTACTTAATATAAGTGGAAGAATACTACCAGTAACATTAGATAATATGAATATATGTGCAGAACTTGAAGATGGAACATTAATAGAAGACAAAAATAAAATTGGAGAAACTTCAATAGATAAGATTTCTAGAATAAATAGAGTATTTGTAGCACCATCAAATGCAAGACCAGCACAAGGAGTACTAGAAGCAATTACAGATGCTGATGCTATAATAATAGGACCAGGAAATCTATTTACAGATGTAATACCTAATTTACTAATAAAAAACATCTCAAGAACAATAGAAGAAAGTAAAGCTATCAAAATATATATAGGAAATATAATGACAAAACCAGGAGAAACAGATGATTTTGCATTATCAGATCATATAAAAGCAATATTTGAACATGCAAATCATAAAGTAATAGATTACTGTATATATGATACTGGAGAAGTAGTTCCTGAATTTGTAAGAAGATATAATAAAGATGGAGCAGATTTAGTAGAACAAGATATATCGGTATGTCGTGAACTTGGAATAAAACTTGTGCCTAAGAATTTTTCTTGCATAGAAAATGAAGCAATAAGACATGATCCAATAAGTGTAGCTGATTCAATAATAGAACTTATATGCGAAGACCTTAAATTTAAAGACATGCAGAATAATCCTAAATATGTAAGAATGAATTCAAAACTAAAAGCTCATAATGAAGTAAGAAAAGAAAAAGAAAAAATTAAAAATAAAGCTAAAAAGCAAGAGAATAAAGCAAATAAAAAAGCAAGAAGGCTAGATGATAGAAAGAAAAGTAAATTTAGTTCAAAATATAATGAGAGAATAAAATCAATAAAAACAAGTGAAGAGATAAGAGAAGAGAACAGAAGAATGTTTGAAGAAGACGAAGAAGATTAAAATTTGGAGGAACATATGAAAAAATTTGTTAAAGAAGAATTAACACTAGAAGAAGGACTAAAGAAAGAATGGATTATAACAAATCGGAATTGGTGGATATGCTTCATCAACAGTTATTGGATGTAATACAAGAAAATACCATGGATTATTAGTTGCACCATTTGCAGCACCAGGAAGAAGAAGATTAATTCTTGCTAAAGTAGATGAAGCATTAGAAGTAAATGGAGAAAAATATAATTTATTTACTAATATGGCAAATAACTATATTTCAGAAGGATATAAATATCAAGAAAGTTTTGAAAAAGACTATATTCCAATATTTACATATAAAATACGGAGATATTGAGATAAAAAAACTAATATGTATGGAATATGGCAAAAATACTGTATGTATACTATATAAAATAAAAACTGGAGAAAATGGAGCAAAACTTACTTTAGCACCAATTATGAATAATAGAGATTTTCACCAAATGAGTACAAACCATAGTTTTATATTAAAACAAACTGTAAATAAGCAAAAAGTTGTTATAATAATGGATAATGAAGCTGCAAACCCTGTATACCTAAATTTAAGTGAAGGAGAATACATAGAACATACAAATGATATGTTTAATAATATGTATTATATAGAAGAAGAGAAGAGAGGCTTTTATCCAGAAGAAAACTTGGCAGTTCCTGGTAGATTTGAAATAGAAATAATGCCAAATGAAGACAAGGAAGTTTCTTTTATATGTTCTCTAGAAGATAATATAGAAGAACTAGATGTAAAAAAAGTAATAAATGATGAAATTATAAGAATAAGAAAATTAATAAATGCCTCAGGACTATATGACTTAAAGGTAGAAGCAAAATATGATCAAAAGTATAAAGAATTTATACAGGAGTACATAGTTGCTTCAGATAATTTTGTAGTATTTAGACCAACATTTAGGTTACATACATTAATTGCTGGATACCCATGGTTTTTGGATTGGGCAAGAGATTCGCTTATTTCATTTGAAGGATTACTATTAATTCCAAAAAGATATGAAGAAGCAAAGGAAGTGCTTCTAACATTAATAAGAGACATAAAATTTGGACTTGTTCCAAATGGATATTCAGGATTTGACCTAAGACCATTATATAATAGTAGTGATGCTTCACTTCTATTATTTGAAGCGGTATATAAATATTTAAAGTACACAAATGATGTAGCATTTGTAAAAGGAATATATGCAAGATTAAAATCTGTAATAAAATCCTATGTAGAAGGAATAGATATAGACAATAATAACATATACTTAGATGAAGACTATTTAATAGTTTCAGGTACACCAAGCACACAAAATACATGGATGGACGCAAAATACGGAGATTTTGCTTTTACTCCGAGAAATGGAAAAGCAGTAGAAATAAATGCTCTTTGGTATAATGCTTTAAAAGTAATGCAAGAACTATCTAATATTTGTGGAGACAGAAATGAATCAAATAATTACAAAGAAATGGCAGAAGATACAAAGATATCTTTTACAAATAAGTTCTATAATAAAAGAAGAAAATGTCTATATGATGTTATAGGAGATCGGAAAAATAAGACCAAATCAATTATTTAGTCTCTCATTAAGTTTCACTGTAATAGAACCAGATAGTGATATAGCACAAAACATATTAAATGTAGTAGATAAAAAGCTACTTACACCTTATGGATTAAGAACTCTTGCAAAAGGTGAGCCAGATTATGTAGAAATATATGAAGGAGATCCATTTAAAAGAGATGCAAGTTATCATCAAGGACCAGTATGGCCTTGGCTTTTAGGACTTTACTATAATACTTTAAAAAATATGATAAATGCAGAAAAAGTTAAAACAAAAAAACTAGCTTTAGAAGAAAAGCTAGAAAAATTCTGTGAAGCAACAGAAGAAACATTTAAAATAGCTTTAGATAGAGACGGAGTAATTGGAAGCATTGGAGAAATATATGATACAAAAGAACCATTCTCTTCAAAAGGAACAACCGCTCAAGGATGGAGTGTTGCAGAGGTATTTAGAATAATTCTTAGAAAATAGAGATAGGAGCAGAGTAAATTGAGGATATTAGGAGTAGATCCAGGATATGGTATAACTGGATATAGCATAATAGATTATATAGGAAATAAATTTAAGCTTATTGCAAGTGGGGCAATAACTACACCTGCAAAAATGTCTTTTCCACTTAGGCTTGAAGAAATATTTGTTGATTTAAATGCAATTATAGATGAATATAAGCCAGATGCAATGTCTGTTGAAGAGCTGTTTTTCAATAATAATATAACAACAGCAATAAAAGTTGCACAAGCAAGAGGTGTAATAATGGTTGTACGGTTGCCAAAAAGGAGTTGCAACATATGAATATACACCACTTCAAGTAAAACAGGCTGTTGTAGGATATGGTAGAGCAGACAAAATCCAAGTACAAAAGATGGTAAAATCAATATTAAATGTAGAAATATTGCCTAAACTAGATGATATAACAGATAGTATGGCTATTGCAATATGCCATGCACACTCAGCAAAGTTTGCAGAAAGGTTATAAATATGACACAGGAAGAACTAGAAAAGGAATTAAAGATCGAAAAACTAAACAGTATATATCTTTTGTATGGAGAAGAAACTTATCTTTTAGAAACAGATTTAAAGAAAATAAAAAAGATATTTGGAGAAAAAATAATACGGAATAAATTATATAGAAATTGATGAGGAAAACCTAAGTAGTCTTATACAAGAATTACAAATGCCATGTTTTGGATATGATAAGAAAATGATAGTTGTAAAAAATTCAGGGCTATTTAAGAAAGAAACTAAAAAAAGAGGAGTATCTACACTAAAAGAAACAAGGAATAACTTAGAAAAATATTTGAAAGAAAATGCAGAAGATGTAAAGCAAAATTCAATTTTGGTATTTGTAGAAGATGGGATAGAAAAGCTAAATATAATAAAACTTATAGAAAGTATAGGTGGAATTATATGCGAATTTCCACTTCAAAAACCCATACAAATAGAGAAAAGATTAGAAGCAATTTGCAGAGCATATAAAGTTAATATAGAAAATCGGAGCAATAAGATTTTTAATAGAAACATCTGGGACAAGTATGCAAGAACTAATAAATGAAATAAGAAAACTTATTGAATATGTGCGGAGAAGGCGGAACAATAAGTAAAAAAGATATAGAGATACTTTCTATAAAAACATTGGATAGTAACATATTTGATTTAACAGATAATCTTGGTAAAAAGAATATAAGAG
>JAAWPK010000065.1 GCA_022799935.1 Clostridia bacterium | reverse complement strand
GATTTGCCAGGTTATGGATATGCCAAGCGAACGCCCGCTGAGATAAGAAAATGGTCTGCGCTTACCGATGGCTATTTCACCAGCGGGTATGCAGAGGGGCGGCTGCAAGCAGTGGTTCAGCTTATTGATTTAAAAGTAGGCGTTACGAAAGATGATGCGATGATGCTTGATTTCATGAACGCTTCTGGCATTCGATATATCGTGGCGGCGACCAAGTGCGATAAGTTAAATAAAACACAAGCGCAGCAAGCGTTTGATAAAATTCAAAGTCATGAACAAGTGGCTGAAAACACGCCGATTGTGCTCTTTTCTTCATTGAAGAAAATCGGAAAAGAGGAACTTTGGCACAAAATTTTTAACTATTGTTGAGGAAATATGATCATTCAATTGATACGAAGTTTGCTGGCGGGCGATTTCTTTTCGCTAATCTCTATCTTTATGATCGTCATAGTAGCGCTGGTTTCGCTTAGTGTTCACGAATGTGCACATGGCCTTATGGCGTATAAGTTAGGTGATCCGACCGCTAAAAGTATGGGACGACTCTCCTTAAATCCTAAAAATCATTTGGATCCTGTTGGTACAATATTGCTGCTGTTATTTGGATTTGGCTGGGCAAGACCAGTTCCCATTAACCCCAATTATTTTAAGAATAGAAAACGCGGCATGGCGCTTACTGCGTTTGCAGGTCCTTTGTCTAATTTGCTATTGGCTTTTATCGGCTTATTGGCTTATCATACCATTTATACTTTTGCTGTAGGCATTGATCTTAACGGTTTGGCGATTTTTTGGAATGGTATCTCGGTTGCTCAGGCAATTGGCACAAACAATTTTGTGATTGTTGCGTTGATTTTTTTCTATTACTTTGCATCGCTAAATGTCAGTCTTGCTATTTTTAATCTTTTGCCGATCCCGCCGCTTGATGGTTCGCGTATTTTGAATATTATTTTGCCTGAAAGATATTATTTTAAAATCATGCAATATGAGCGGTATATTTATTTGGTGATTATATTGTTGTTAGTGACCGATGTGCTAAGTATACCGCTCAATTATTTAGCAAGTTATATATTTCTAAATGATTTAAGAATTTTAATACTATTTTTTATTTTATACATTATATCATGGATTGTAGAAGTTGCAAGAAAAATAAGAAGTAAAGAAGATGAAGAAGAAGGTGTAAAAACATACACAGCTGTATTTGGTGTGCAGGGTGCAATTGCAATATTATTTATATTAGAAACAATACTAATGGCACTACAAGTTGTAGTATTTGGAATTGAAAATTGGGTATGGATAATATTACCTTATATTTTAGTCAATATAATAAATTTATTATTTGTAAATAAAAGAAATAGAAAATTTGCAAAATTAACAGAAGCTTTTGCCAATATATATATAATATTTATAACTTTAAGCATGGTGCTATTAATAATATAAAGGGGAAAACATATGAAATATGTATTAGAAAAAACAAGTAAGGAATATAAGCTAATGGGAGGAAAAGCAACAGCACTCTCAAAAATAGGAAGATGGATAGACAATATTCCAGAATGGTTTTGTATAAGCTATAAAGGTTTTGATATAGAAAATAAAGAAATATTAGAAAATGCAAAATATGAAATACAACAGAGATTAAAAGAGTTTGAGGACAGTACATATTTTGCTGTAAGATCATCTGCTGGAAATGAAGACTCGAAAGAGAAATCCTTTGCAGGACAGTTTGATACATTTCTTTATGTAAAAAAAGAAGATATAATAGAAAAAGTAAAAGAAGTATATATGTCAGCATTTTCTGAAAGAATAGAAACTTACAGAAAAGAAAAAAACGAGGAAGAAATAACAATTCCATCAGTAATAGTACAAAAACAGATAAATTCAGAAATGGCAGGAGTCGCCTTTTCGGCAAATCCTGTAACATCTAATATAAAAGAAACAGTAATATCAGCGGTATATGGACTTGGAAGTAGCCTAGTAGATGGAATTTCAACACCAGATACATATACTATTCTGGGAAATCATATAAAAAAAGAAATAGCCAAAAAAGACTTTATCCATATACTTAAGAATGATAAAGTAATAAAAGAGACAGTAAAAGTAGATAAAATGAATATGCAAGTTTTAACAGATGAACAAATATTAGAAATAAAAGAACTTGTAAAAAAATCAAGTGAATTTTTTGAAAGATTTCAAGACATAGAATGGGCATATGAAAATGGAAAATTATATTTATTACAATCCAGACCAATAACAACACTTGGAAGTAGAATAAATAAAAAAGAAAAAATAAATGTGTTTGATAATAGTAACATTGTAGAAAGTTATGGAGGAATAACTACACCTCTAACATTTTCTTTTATAAGAACAGTTTATGAAAATGTGTATATAGAACTTTGCAAAATATTTAATGTAAAACAGGAAAAAATAGAAATCAATTCACAGATGTTTAAAAATATGTTAGCATTAATAGATGGCAGAGTATATTATAATTTATATGGTTGGTATGGACTTTTGGCAATGTTTCCAGGACTTGGAAAAAATAAAAAATTTATGGAACAAATGATGGGAGTAAAAGAATCACTTCCAGATGATTTATTTCCAGTACCAGAAGCAACATTCAAAGATAAATTAGGTTTATTAAGTACAGGATATGGGTTAGTAAAAGGATTTTTCAAAATTAGAAAAATGACAAAAAAATTTTATGAAAGGCTAAATGATGCTCTAGAAGAAAAAAATATAGAAGATATGGACTTATATGAATTATATGATTACTATTATGAGCTTGAACAAAAACTTTTACATAAATGGGATGCTCCACTTGTAAACGACTTTTTAGCAATGATATTTTATGGGCAGTTAAAACAGAGATGTATACAAATGTTTAAAAAAGAAGGGGAAGCAGTTCACAATGATTTGCTATGTGGAGAAGGTGGTATAATTAGTAGTGAACCTGCTAAGAGAATAAAAGAACTTGCAAATATTGCAAAAGAAAATAATGAATTATTATATTTATTAGAAAATGAAGATTTATTATATATAAAAAAAGAATTACCTAAATATAAAGAATTTAATAATAGGTTAAATGAATATTTAGATAAATTTTCAGATAGATGTTTACAGGAATTGAAATTAGAAACAGAAACTTTAAAAGATAATCCTTTAAGTCTCTACCATTCAATATCAACATTTGCAAAAAGGATAAAAAAAGAAGATATAGAAACAGTAGATGCAGAAAAATTAAGAATAGACGCAGAAAATAAAGTAAAAAAATATTTAAGATTTAAATTAATAGAAAAAAATAAATTTAATTTTTTATTAAAACAAGCAAGATTTACAGTAAAAAATAGAGAAAACCTAAGATTTGAAAGGACAAGACTATTTGGAAGAGTAAGAGAAATATTTTTAAGAATAGGGTATATACTAACATCAATGAATGTAATAGAAGAAAAAAGAGATATATTTTATTTAGAAGTAGATGAAATATTATTCTTTATTTCTGGAAAATCAACAACAAATAATTTAAAAGAACTTATTAGAATTAGAAAAGTACAGTATGAGAAATATAAAGAAACAAATCCAGATGAAAGATTTTATACATATGGAGCAGTGAATATTGCAAATGATTTAAAAAAAGAAAAAAGAGATGAAAATAAAAAAGAAACATTACTAGAATTAAAAGGAATAGGGGCCTCTCCACGGAAAGGTACAAGGAAGAGCAAGAGTTATAAAAAATCCAGCAAATGCAAAATTAAATCAGGGAGAAATACTAGTAGCTGAATTTACAGATCCAGGTTGGATAATGTTATTTCCAGCAGCAAGTGGGATACTAGTAGAAAGAGGAAGTTTGCTTTCTCACTCAGCAATAGTATCAAGGGAACTTCGGAATACCAGCAGTAGTTGGAATAACAGGATTAATGAACAGCATAAGAGATGGAGACATGGTAGAACTAGATGGAATATCTGGAGTTGTGAAAAAAGTATAGATATCATATATTGATAAATAAAAAAGGATAAAATCTTTATGGAAAAAATAAAAATAAGTTTAAAAAATATTTTTAGTGATATAGAAAGAAGGAAAATATTTCTAATTACTCTCATAATATCTTTAGTAACACATTTCCAGCTCTATGCATTAATGATAACAGGACCAGATACTCTAATTGATAGTATGTATCATCAAGCAGATATATGGGAAACAATGCTTTTAAGATTTGGACTAGACTTTGTACAAACAATAAAAGGAAATATAGTAGCACCTGTATTAGTTACTCTAATAAGTACTATTCTTTTAGGAATGACAGTAATTTTAGTAATAGATACATTAGAAATAAGAAATAAATATTTTAAATATATTACTGCAGCTATACTTGCAGTAGCACCAAATATATCAGCGACACTGACTTTTTTCTATTGCTCAGATGCATATATACTTGGGATGTTATTTGCAACACTTGCAGTTTACCTAATAAGAAAATATGAAAGTCAAAATTGGATTATACTGATAAGTAGCTTTTGTATAGCAATTTCAATTGGAATGTATCAAACATTCTTATCAATAACTATGGTATTATGTATAGCTACATTAATAATAGATATACTTAATAAAAAGGAAACAAAACAAATATTTATAAATATATTTAAATATATAGTAATGGGAGCAATTAGTATAATTCTATTTTATCTAATAGCACATTTAGTACTTCTTATTAAAAACTTGCAAGTTGCAACATATAATGGAGCAAATACAATAGGATTAGAAATAATATTTAAATTACCAGAATTATTGCCACAAGCATATGAAAGTTTTTTAAACTATTACTTTAATGATAAAATGATACCAAATACAATATGGCATACAAATCTTTTATATATTATAATATTTGCAGTTATGTTCCTTTCAGTAATATATATAATAATAAAAAGCAAACTATATAAAAAAGTATCAAATATAATATTACTAATTATTTTTATACTTTTATCACCAATATGTTTTGGAATAATAGAAATAATAGTACCAAATGCTGATATACACATATTAATGGCATGTTCAATGATATATATATTTCCGATTTTCTTTAAAATATTAGAAATTTTACCCCAAAATACTATTACTAAAGCTTCTAAATATATTATTGCAATTTGCAGTATAATAATTATTTGGATATATATATGGCAAGATAATGCTTCATATATTGCAATAAAATCAATGCAGAATCAAGCAGAATCAGTAGCCACAAGAATGGTAACAAAAATTGAAAGTTTAGATAAATATAATAAAGATATGGGAGTTTTATTATTAGGAGATTTTATAAATAATCCATATTTTAATAGACAAAATACGGAGATAGAAACAAAAAAACTATATGATAGGACATGGGGATTTATTACAAAAGATCCAACAGTATGGAGACAAAATCAAGATAGTTGGAGAAAATTATTGTATGAATATTTAGGAATAAATATGAATTTAGTAAGTGAATGGGAAAAAGCAGAAATATTTGAAACACAAGAATATAGAAATATGAAATGCTATCCAGAAATAGATAGTATAAAAGTAATAAATAATGTAGTAGTTGTAAAATTAAGTGAATAATAAATAAAGAATAACTATTTAAATATAAAAGAATAGTTATTTTTTTATATAAAAAAACATATTATTTACAAAATAAAAATTCAGGAGGAAAACTTTGAAAAAGGTATTAAAAAAAATATCAGGATTGATAATGGTATTAGTCTTAATTACTATTTTAGGGATTTATAGCTATAAAGAAGCGGATGGGAGTATATTTGCAAATACTAATCCATTAAGTCGGAACGAAGATATGCTGGGGGATAAAAAGAGAAAGTGATCATAAACAGCCAGATCTTCGGAAAAAGAAATTTAGAATTAATTCA
>JAAWPK010000064.1 GCA_022799935.1 Clostridia bacterium | reverse complement strand
GGACATTGTTTCATAGTCACTTTTCTCCTTTTACAATTACCTCATAATATACTGCATATCCTAAACAAAACATACATATTATTCCTATTACAATTATTAATATCTTTAGTTTTATGTCCATTTACTTTCCTCCATAATTATCATATAATTATTTATATTATAACATACTTTAAACTCATATATCAACTTGACTTTTTGCTTTTTTTAATGTATTATTAATAGAATACTTTAAGCTCAAAAGGAGGACAAAATCGATGCTATGTTCAGTATGTAAAAAAGAACAAGCAATAATCTTTGTAAATGCTCCTACAAAAGAGGATCCAAAACATGTTACAGGTTATTGTTTTAATTGTGCTAAAGAGAAAGGTATTAATCCTTTAAATTCAGTATTAAAAGATAGCAATATTGATTTAGGAAATGTTGCAGAACAATTTGAATCTATTTTTAATAATATTTCTAATAATATGGATTTACAAGATATGGATTTTGAAGAAGCTGAAAATGTAGTTCCAATAGGTGCTATATTTGGAAATATATTTAATCAAAACTCACAAGAAGGTCAACCAAATAGCAAAAGTGCTAATAATTCCAAAAGAATTAAAGTTGAAAAAAAGCCAAAAGAAAAAAAGAAGAAATATCTAGATTTGTATGGTACAAATCTAACTACAAAAGCTAAATCAAATGAATTAGATATCGTGATTCGGTCGTGATAAAGAAATAAGAAGAATTATTCAAATATTAAATAGGCGTTCAAAAAATAATCCTTGTTTAATAGGAGAACCAGGTGTACGGAAAAACAGCCATTGCTCAAGGTCTAGCTATTAGTATAGCAAGTGGAAATGTGCCTGCAAAACTTTTAAATAAAGAAGTTTATCTTTTAGATATGACTTCTGTTTTAGCTGGAACTCAATTTAGAGGCCAATTTGAAGCTAGGATGAAAGGTATCATTGATGAATGTAAATCTTTAGGAAATATAATCTTAGTTATTGATGAAATCCATAATATAATTGGAGCAGGAGATCGGTGAAAACTCTATGAATGCTGCAAATATATTAAAACCTTCTCTTGCAAATGGTGAACTTCAATTAATTGGTACTACTACTTTAAAAGAATATAGAAAATATATTGAAAAAGATTCTGCTTTAGAAAGAAGATTTCAAACTGTTCTTGTTGAAGAACCTAATATTGATAGTGCTTCAGAAATGATGTATGGAATTAAGAAATATTATGAAGATTTCCATAAGGTAAAAATTTCTAATGAAGTTATTCGTCAAGCTGTAATTATGTCTGAAAAGTATATTCATGATAGATTTCTACCTGATAAAGCAATTGATATATTAGATGAAGCATGTTCTAGAATAAACTTAGATAATAAAGAATTATATAAATTAGAAATTTTAAAGAATGAGTTAAAAGTTGTTCAAGATGAGAAAAATGAAGCAGCTCAGGCAGATTCAACAGAAGATTATCAAAAAGCAGCTGATTTAAAGACTCGTGAATGTCAACTTATAGAACAGATTGATAAGATAAACAAAAACTTAAAATTAAAGGAAGTTACAATTCAAGATATCGCTGAAGTAATTGAACATTGGACAAAAATTCCTGTTACTAAAATTACAGAGGAAGAAACAACTAAGCTTTTAAATTTAGAGAATAATCTGCATAAAAAAATTATTGGTCAAAATAGTGCAGTTCAAGCTGTATCAAGAGCTATTAGAAGAAATAGAGCAGGTCTAAAGACTACAAAAAAACCACCTTCATTTATGTTTGTTGGTCCTACTGGAGTTCGGTAAGACAGAGCTTGCTAAAACTTTAGCTTTTGAAATGTTCGGAGACAGAGATGCAATAATTAGAATAGATATGTCAGAATATATGGAATCTCATTCTACTTCTAAACTTATAGGTTCTCCTCCTGGTTATGTAGGATATGATGATGCAGGTCAACTTACTGAAAAAGTGAAAAGAAAACCATATTCTATCGTACTTTTAGATGAAATTGAAAAAGCTCATAGTGATGTATTTAATATTCTTTTACAAGTTTTAGATGATGGTAAACTCACTGATTCTCAAGGAAACACTGTAAGTTTTGAAAATACTATTATAATTATGACTTCTAATTCAGGTTCTAATTTGAATAATAATTCTATTGGTTTTGGTAAACAAACTGTGGATAGTAATAAGATTTTAGATAGTTTAAGAGAAACCTTTAGACCAGAATTTTTAAATAGAATTGATGAAATAGTAGTTTTCGATAGTTTAAATAGAGAACAATTATTACAAATTGTTAATTTAATGCTTCAAGATACTAATGCTGCACTTAATGAAAAAAATATTACACTGGAAGTTTCTGATAAGGCTAAAAATTATTTATTAGATAAAGGTACTGACTTAAAATATGGTGCGAGACCATTAAGAAGAGCTATACAAAGATATATAGAAGATGAGCTTTCAGAAAAAATACTAAGATCAGAAATTAAAAATGGTAATCACATAATAGTTGATGTTAAAGAAGATGTCCTAGAATTTACTTCTAAATAACTAGGTCTATATGGAGGAATTTATGCTAAAACATGTACCAAATATCCTAACAGTAATTAGATTTTTACTCATACCATTCATTGTAATAACAATTATTAATGAACAATTCATAATTGCTTTAGTTTTTTTAGTACTATCTGGAATTACTGATGTTTTAGATGGTGCTATTGCTAGAAAATTTGATCTAGTTACTGATTTTGGAAAGTTAGTTGATCCACTTGCTGATAAATCAACTCAATTAGCTATCCTTGTAACTCTTGGAGTAAAAGGTATTATTCCATTTTGGATACTTGCTATTGTTGTTATAAAGGAATTTGCCATGATAGCTGGTGCTTCATTCCTTTATGGCAAAGAACTTGTTGTTTCTAGTAAGTGGTATGGAAAACTTGCAACCGTGCTATTTTATATAGCTATTGGCTGTTCTCTAATTATTCGTTATTTGAATAGTAATATATTTGAAAATTCAATCTATGACTTTTCAATATATATCTATTGTTTAGCAATTCTTGCAACTATTATGGCATTAGTACTATATTTTAAAGCATTTAATATGCAAAAATATATAAAAGATGAAGTAAAAAAACAATCATAAAAAAAGTAGCCCTCATGGGCTACTTTTTTTATGATTCAAAGTCTTCTAATAATTTGTTTAGAGTTTCTGTACCATATACCATAATTCCATTTCTCAAACTTATTCTGTCCATTTCTGGAAGATATTCTGTTGAAATCTTCCCTTTTTCTTTTAAACTTGTACTTCCATCCTCATTTACAATATATATACTAATATAATCGTTTTCTTCACTTAAAAGATAATGTTCTCCACAAAAACTTTCAAGTTCTTTATATAATACTATTTCTTCCTTTGAAAATTTCTCAACTTTCCAATTTGAATAACTTTTTTTTATTTCTTCTTCATTTAAATTTACCATATCTTCTGGAATAGTAGAAGTTCCTGATATTGTGTGCCCACAATCCTTATAAAATTTCTTTAATACTAATATTGTATTGGGCGTTGTTTTCTCTTCATTTGAACTTACTTCGACCACTATTTCATTTTTTACTTCATTATTAGTTTTATCTCTCATTTCTGCTGTATTTATAATTATATTATTTGTATTTTCCTCTTTACCTAAAAAATTGAATCCTATATAAAAACATACAAAAAATAGTATAACTCCTCCAAATACAAAAATAGCTCGTTTGCTCATATATAATCACCCTTTTCCATTTTTTAGTATTATTTACAAACATAGCTATTTTTATACATTAATATTTACTTTCACTAATTGATGGTAACATAAATATTTTGTCTGTAGAAGAAATATTTTTCTTTTCTACATGGTTTTGAAAAAATTCACTTGCTCCTATCAAAAAATATTTATGTTTTACACTTTTACTTAAAGTCCCACCACCTGTAACAATTGGATCATCCCAAGTAATGTCTACTGCATACCACATTCCATCTATTTTTACATAATTCCACATATGTTCTTCTGTCATTCCACTAGAATTCGTTCCTGTTCCTACAACAAGTATATTTTCTATTCCAAGTTCATCTAAAAAATACTTGTAAAGTCTTGAATATCCTTCACATACTACTTTTTTCTCTGTAAGAGCTCCATATATATTACCTTTATTTTCACTACTTCCTTCATAACTTAGATATTCTATAATCCAGTCATGTGCTTTTCTTACTTTATCATATGTACTTCCCGTATTCATTGTATTACAAACAGAGTCTTTCATTCCTTCTACTTGAGCTATTGCATTTTCTACTTGTATTTGTGTAGAAAATGTATTTGAAAAATAATTTGGACATTCATCTGGATCTATATATAATTTATATTTAGTGCTGAACAAGCTAGTTGTTGTTTCTATTACTACTCTCATCTTAGAAAGATCCAAATAAAATAAATCTGGTATGTCTAGATTTAGTGCATTTATTGCGTCATTGTGATACTTTTCTAATAGCTCATTTCCATTTGATTTGCTTAGTATTCCTGAAAAATCGTAATCTATATTTATAACATAGTTTCCTGTTTTTAATTTTTCTATATTATTTGCCAAAGCATCATATAATGCTTTAGAATAATTATCTAATTGATTATAATAATACTTATTATTGTGTGCATATGTGGTTCCAGGTTCTACTGAATTTTTTATAGTTTCATTAACTCCTGGTATAACTATTTGAGTATTTAAATTATTATCCTCTGGTTCACTTTTTATAGTATTTTTTTCTACTTTATAGTTTGAATTCGTATCTTCTGGTACTGCATTTGCTGACACTTCTTTTTCCTCTATTATATTTTCTATCAATTCTTTTCCACCATATTTGTAGACATATAGTCCACCAAGGCCTAACACAATAATAGATATTAATACTATTAATGTATTTGTAAATTTGTCTTCCATATTTCACCTTTATTATTTTTGATATATACATTAAATATAGCATAAATTTAATTATTTAACAAGAGGAAATTTTGTGAAATATATAAAAAGCACAGAAACCTTTTGTAGATTCTATGCTTTTTATATATTGTTTATTTGACTGTTAGAGTATATGGATTTCCACTTGTTCCTGAGCCTGATAATAATAACTTGCAAGTTTGCAAATCTAACATAACAATCGGTCTAAGAGAAGAACTAGCTCTCACCTGAGCACCTCCCCCCTCTAGTAGTCCAAGAATATATCTTGTGCAGGTATTAGGACTAGACTTCAAATAACTATCAGTCCAATAGCATCTATTATTGCGCTCTGTAGCAGAACCACAATGCACCCAGCCCTGAGGATCAGTAGTAACATCTCCTGATGAAACAATTTGTAAAGTCCAAGATCCTCCTTCTTGCGCATAACGAACACCATTTATATTGTGGTCTGCTCTTCGAGAATTAGCCAAGCTCAAACATCTTGAAGATAAGAAATATGTAGGAAGCATAGTATTGTCTGCTATTTTCTGAACTATACTAGAGTAATTGCTATCTATAAATACTTCTTTACTCATCAGCTGTTTCCATTTAGTTTGCATAGGCTGTGTATATATTGTAGCTGTATTATAAGTTTGCGTCCAATATCCATACTCATCTTCTTCGTTTCTTGGTTGCGTACTTCTACTTATTCCTTCTCCTTCTCCTATTTGTATTGTTCTACTATCTTCTGTTGATACACCACCTATATTTGCATATTCTTCATACTGCCATATATATGGATAGTATCTATATGTTTCACTCTTATAACTATCTGTATATGTTTTATATCCATTCTCTGAGTAAGTTCTTGGGTTCCAATAACTTATATTTAGTACTGCTTCTATATCTTCTATATTTAGGTTTCTTGATGTTGCTCCAAGTGTACTATTACTATAGCAACTA
>JAAWPK010000006.1 GCA_022799935.1 Clostridia bacterium | reverse complement strand
ACTTAAATTTTTTATTTCTATGTCTCCTGATACAAGATTTTCTTTTCCTTCTTCTAATGTCAACACTTTTTCTCGTTCAAGACTCATAAAATTATTTAACCTTTTATATGCAATTTCAGCTCTTTTATATCTTGCAATTAATCCGTGGCATCCATTCTACTGGTCCAACAAATAATCCTATATATCCATTAAATGCTGTAAAATCTCCTATTGTTATTTCTCCATCTAGTACTAATTTTGAACCATATATTAAAGAGATTGCATAACACAATCCAAAACATATTTTTATACTTGTGGAAATAAGTGTTGAATGTAATTCAACTGCTATATTACTCTCTTTTAATGCTTTATTCTTTCTTATAAATTCTTTTAATTGATGTTTTTCGCCTGAATAGGCTTTTGTTGTTCTAATTGAGTCTGTACTTTCTTGTACATATTCCGAAAGTGATGTAAAATGTTTTTGTGCTTTTTTAAAATTTTGTTCCACATATTTTCTAAGTTTTATAACTACAAATGCTGTAATAATTATTGGAGAAAGTGCCATAAATGTAAGCTTTATATTTGTTCCTCTAATCATTGCATAAGTAACTATAAGAAATGTTGCTATAATTCTAGTTAGATATGATATAGCTCTATAATAAAACTGTCTTATTTCTGAAACATCTTGTGTAAAGTATGACATTATCTGTCCATTTTTTATGTTTTGAAGACTTGTCATCTTTATTTTTAAAAACTGTTCAAATAGTTTATTCTTTAATTCTTTTTCAAAGCTTCTAGCTAAGAATGTAACTAAGCTCCTCCAAGGCATTCTAAGAAATAATAGTCCAAAAGCTGCTAAAAGTAGATATACAATATTTAATAATATTTGCTCTTTGTTTTCTTCTATGTTATATAAAAGGTCTATTATCCACCCAACTATCATTGATGGATATGTAGCAAAATACATATTTAACATTACAAATATTGTAGATATTAAAAAATACCATTTGTATTTTTTAAGTATATTTATTACTATATTTTTCATTTGATTTCCCCATAATTTTTATTTAGTTAAAATTTTTTCTATTAAATTTAATGTAAACTTCTGAGCATTTATTCCTGTTTTTCTTTCATATTCCTCATTAAGTACCTCATTATTTGATATAACTTTTATTCCAATCACTGGAATATTATATAGATTCGCTATTGTATAAACTGATATAGCCTCCATATCCTCGCATATTATCTCATATCTTTTATTCAAATGCAATATTCTATCAGCCTCTTTGTTCCAAATGTCGCCTGATCCAATTGTACCAAAGTGTATATTTCCTTCTTTATATTCTATCTTTTTAGCAAGTTCTACTAACTCTTTATTTCCTTGTTTGTAAATTAATCTATTTTTTTCCCCTCTTAAAAAAGTTATAAGTTCATATTTACTTAGATCTGAGCCTTCTCCTTCTTTTCGTTTAGAAGTTTCCATAGTTGTTATATTAACTGCATTTTTTCCTATTACAATATCTCCTCTATGTATACTTTTTCCATATCCTCCTGCTGTTCCTTCATTTATTATAACATTTGGATTATATTTCTCTATTCCAAGTGTTATTGCTGCTGCAGAATTTATAATTCCAATATTAGATGATACAAGAACTATTTGATTTTCTAAAAATTCTCCCTCATAAAATGTATAGATATTATTTTTAACTATTTTTAGATTATTTAATTTCTCTTTTAAATAATCTAACTCTACATCTTCCATTGCAGCAATTACAAGAATTATTTTTTTCATATTTTCTCCTTAAAATTTGTTAACTATTTAGATTTATTTTCAAAATTAGAATTCAAAATCTAAATAAGCATATTTAATAGTTCTATAATTTAAAGCCTTTTCAATATCCTTCCTTGCACTTTCAGATAACTTGTCTATTCTTATATACCCTTCTTTACTTTTTACAAGTGGATTTATATATCTAATTTTTGCTTTTACCCCGAACACAATATTTTCCGAT
The DNA here is from genome assembly GCA_022799935.1 of Clostridia bacterium. Classification (GTDB taxonomy): domain Bacteria; phylum Bacillota; class Clostridia; order TANB77; family CAG-508; genus JAAWPK01. The sequence continues at coordinate 41,879 of JAAWPK010000006.1, read as the reverse complement.
TTACCTTTTCTTCACTTTCATTTATTTTAGTTGAGTTTTTCCAGATATTAAATACATCACTTATATTATCTTCTTTGCAATTTTCAATCTTTTCTATAATTTCTTTTTCAGATAACCTATATAAGTCAATCTTTGTAATAATATTTCTTACAGACATTTTTTTCATAATATCTGCTAAAAGTTGCATTGAATATTTAGTTTTATTTCTTATATATATTGAAGATAGCTTACTCATTATATGTACAAATTCTTCTGCTTTTTCTATATTTTTAAAGCTTAATTCTTCTATTCCTTCTTCATTTGTTCCAATCTCTATGTCTTGATATATCTCTTTTATTTTCTCTGTATCCCAAAACTGTTTATTTGGAGTTAAACATTCAGTTGCACCTAATCCGTTTGAAAATGTATATTCTAATCTATCTGCTGAAAGCATTGGTGTATCATTATCTGCAATTGGATATATATGATAGTCATCCACCTCTTCTACTTTTATATTGTCTCTTTTTAAAAGTTTCATTATTTCTTCCGAGTTACTAATTATTTTTGTTGTTAATTCTTCTGTACTTTCTTGTTTTTCATAATCTCCATTCATAAAATCTATTGAATGTTTAAATACTGGTGTTGCAATATCATGAAAAAGTCCCGCTAAAGTCTGCTTTTTGTCTTTTGTAAAATTCCATATAATTAAAGCTACTGCTATACTATGATCTAATGTAGAGTACCAAAATTTGTGGTCAAACATTTTCGAATATATTGTTCCACAAGATACACTAATTCCTGCTTGTTTTTGCATTTCAGGTGTATCTACATATTCATATAAAAAATCTGGTATGTCCTTTGAAAGTATTCTAAAATATTTTTCTAATTCTTTATTTACTCCTTTAAACATTTTCTAACTCCTCCTTGATGTATTTAAGCATTTCCAAAAAGTTATTAAATCTGTATTTAGATAATTTATTTATTTCTTCTCTATCAATATCTGAAAATTTATCATATATTGCTACTGCTTCTATTCCTGCATTCTTTGCAGCTTCTATCCCTATAATTGAATCTTCTATTATTATGCATTCTTCTTTTTTTACATTTAATTCTTCTAAAATTTTATAATGTACTTCTGGATCAGGTTTTACATTTTTTACACTTTCTTTTGCACATATTAAAGTAAACATATCTTCAAAATTAGCTTTATTTATTATATTTTGATTGTAATTTTTATATTTTTCTATTGCATTATTTCCAGTAGTAGTCGCTAAAACAAGTATATAATCTTTTTCTTTTAAGTATTTTAGTAATTCTTCTGCATTTGGTTTATAGTCTATAACTTCTTTTAAATACTTATCTGCAATTTCATATCTTAGTTTTCTTATATCTTCTTTAGTTAATTCTGATTTATATTTTTCTTTTAAAAATCCACAGTATTCTAAATAAGCATCTTCACATTTACTATATTCTTTAAGTTTTAAATCCCTTTGTCTTCCTATTCTAAAGTTATCTATGTCTATATCTATTTTTGAAATTGTTTTTATTAGTTTCTCATCTATTTCATTCCATATTCCCATAGAATCTATAAGTGTTCCATCTAAATCAAATATAACTACTTTTTTATTTCTTAGCATATTTTTAAACTCCTCTTAATACTCATTTAATTCATAATTTATTAATTTTTCCCCTTCATACTCTACTTTTGCTGTAAAAAATGGATAATCTATTTTTAGTATTCTCTCTAAAAATAATCTATCTCCTTCCCATGTTTTTAAATCTAATACTTTGTCTTTATTTATCCACTCTAATTCGCCTTCATTGCATTCTATAAGTTCACCTTCAAATTTATTTGCTGTAAATACATACATATATTCTGTTTCCCATTCATTTGATACATAAGTTACTACACATCTTAATTTTGGCTCCTTTAAAATAAGTCCTGTCTCTTCCATTACCTCTCTTATTACACACTCTTCTGGACTTTCTTTATCTTCAAATTTTCCACCGAACACCTATCCACTTACCCTCATTTAAATCGTTTTTCTTTTTAGTTCTATGTAGCATTAGGTATTTTCCATTATTTTCTATATAGCATAAAGTTACATTCTTCATATAATTACCTCATTTCAATATGTATAAATATACCACAAAAGATAAATAAATTCAATGAAAAAGGCACACCTTTTGGTGTACCTTCTTATTTTAATCTAATGTTGTTGCTTTTATATAGAATAACTTCATTTGAGCTAAGTCATTTGTTGTTATATTATTATTCATATCAAAGTCAGCTGCTTTTAAAGCTACTCCTTGTAATACTTTTGATTTTATATAATGTAATTTAAATAATGCAATATCATTTGTTGTAAGTTTTCCATTTCCATCAATGTCTCCTCTTACAACAAGTGTATAAATTTTGTTATTTCCTACACTTAAAATCATACCAGTTCCTACAAGTTCATCTTCTCCTAATGTATTATTGTTCTTATCTTTAACTACAATATTTTGTTCTGTTTTAATATTTGCTTTAAATTCACTTACCTTTGTATTTGGTGATATGTTTGTGATTATATCTTCTTCAACTATATATTTATCTGAGCTAATTCCTTCTTCTACTTTTGCTTCTTCAATTTGTAATACTATACTTTCATCCTTTGGATATACATCACCATTTGCAGCACTACCATCTACTGACTTAATTTTAAAATATGTCTCTTTTGGAACTACTATTCCTTGTTTCACTCTAAGTTTTACATTTATTAAAGTTTCATTTTCTACTAATTTCTTATCTGAAATAAACTTAAAATTTGTTTCGTTAAAATAAATATTATTTCCCTCTAGATTTTCATTATCTACATTTGCAACTTCTACTAACTCTAAAATTTCATTATTATATTCTAATTGACCTCCTGCAACAAGTAGTTCAGTTATATTTTGGAAATTAGTAACTTTTACTTTTACTTCAAATTCATCTCCTGGATTTAATATATTTTTACTTGCTTCTAATTCCATATCAAAACTTTGGCGAGTCTCTTCATTTTGAATATATTCAAAGCTTAAGTCTGGATTATCACTTACTTCTTCACCTAAGCTTCTATAATTAGATGTTACTAAATTTGCATTTGTAAGATTTATCTTATAACTTTTAGTTCCATTTCCAGAAACATTAATTGTTCCAAGAATAATTCTTCCTTCATTAGCTAAGCTTTCTCCTGTTCCTGATGTAATATATATTGTAAGTTTATTTTCTAACTTATTATAACGATAATCTTTTAAAACATTTTCTAGATTATCTGCCCATTTAAAAGTATCTAAAGTGACTTCGCCTTCAATTTGAAATGTAGCACTTAATGATTTTACTTGCCCATTATCAGCTGTAATAGAAAGCATTACTCCATTAGCTTCTGCTGTTTTTTCTAAGCTTGCTGCATTAGATTTTATACTAAGCATTCCAAGTAAGATTATCATCATAATAGCAACTCTTACTATTATTTTTCTCATAATTTATACCTATTCTCCTTTCTTCAAGATTTATATTTCTAGTTTTTGGTATCATCTACTAATATTGTTTTTTGTAAACTCTCATAAGGTTTTAAGTTAATGTAGAAAGTATCACTTACTAATCTTTGCCCCTCATTTGTTTCAGCATCATTTACACGATATAAATTAGCTTTTACTTTTTCAGTTGCTAAAATAGCTTCATAACTTTCTCTAGTCATATATGCTACCCAATATCCACTTGATATTTCATCTAATATTGTTCCATCAGGTATTGCTGCCATAAAGATTTGATTATAATTTTCTACTGTTTCTCCTTTTCCATCTATCAATAAGCCTGCATTATATGCTGGATTTCCACGGTATTCTCCCTTTATGATAACATTACCTGCTCTTATTACATTATCTTCACCTTCTGCGAACTGATAATCTTCTTCTAGTACATATACATCAGAATCTTTTATTGTTATATTATCTCCTGGTGGTGAAATTAAGTCAATTTCTGCTCCTGATATTCCACTGTTTCCAACTGCTTCTATTCTTACATATCCAGCATTTGCTGTATATAATTGGTTTCCACCACTAGATCCTGGTGCATCAAAGTAAATTAACCCTGTTGGTTTTTCAGCTGTAACTCCAAAACTTCCTTGCTTTACTAGCTTCCAATTACTATTTTGACTAATATCTTCACTTACATAAATATTATATCTTTGAATTGTATTTTCTAATAATTTTCCGTTTTCAACTGCTGCTGTATACTTAAATCCACAAATTGGTAATGTTTGATTTAAATCAATTACAAAATATGGAGTATTTCTTTCTCCAGTAACCTTTCTTGTATTTCCATTAAATGCTGTGTTTACATCTCCATCTAGCATATTACCTATTGTAGTTTTTACTTCTCCTTCTGCTTCATATTCATTGTCATCATTTTCATTTCTCATATTAGAAGTTATTGTAAAGTCATTTTTGCTTATTGTTCCTTCATGTTCAATTTTTACAGGTTCTAAAGTAACTCTTCCAACTTCATTTAATAATTTGTCATAGGCTACAACTTCATAATTTAACACTCTATTATTAAGTGCATTTAATTCATCAATATATTCTGTTCCTTCTGTAAATCCTATGCTTTCTCCATTTCTTCTAATTTCGTATCCTAGTAATTTATCTGCATCTTTGCTTATATTAAATGATAGTTTTGTTTGTTTATTTTCAGTAACTAATTCTAAATTTGCTGTAACTTCAGCATTTTGAATAGTTGTGCCACCATTTATACGATATCTTCTTGCTTCATCGTTAATATAATAAATTGGTCTTGTTTCTTTTTCATAACCTTTTTCAGCTAAATATGTTTTTGTTGATTCATCAGCTTTTAATCCCCAAGCTTCAAAATAATCTGTTAAATCTTTTCCTGCTGCCTCTGATGCATAGCGTATTAGTTTATTATTTTTGTCTACTGCATTTCCTAAAGTATCATTTCTATATAATGTATTGAATCTTGAGAAGAATGTATTAGTAGCTGTTATTGTTGGCTCGTTATCATAAGCTAGATGTAATTGCCAATACATTCCGAGACCTACAAATACATCACTTGGAAGTCCAGCTGTATGAGATGTTACTTTTTTATAAATTTTTTCATATTTATTAGATAATTCTAATCTTGATTTTGCTTTATCATCTGCTGTTTGTGCAAGTAATGCATATATATTGTTCGTTGTTTCAGCAGAAGCATATCCATTTTGATCAATTACATGACCTATTTCATGAGAAATACCCCATCCAAAGAATCCTGAGCCTGTATATGTTCCATCTTCTTCTCTTACTATTGGTCTTCCACTCATTAATCCAGAAACTGAACCTAATCCAATTCCTATATGTTCTCCACTAGCATACATAAACGCTCCATCAAACATTCTTGTATAACGAATATTTAATCGTGAACCAGGCCATTTATCTTTAGCATTTGATGAAGTTTTACTTATTCCTTTTTCTTTATAGAATAAATTTACCATTTGTTCAAATGCAATACTTGAATTATATAATCTTTCTACTTGACTATTTGTATCTGCTAATCCATTTGTTATTCCACTTAAAGCTCTACTTGCAGGAACTGATAACATCACATCATCCATTACTATATCAGTAGAATTTAGGATACTTGTTCCTTCATTATATGTTTGACCTTTAGAAGAATAATAGCTTTCTAGTTTTTCAACATGTGCTTTCAATTCTTCTACATATGTGCTTATTTTTGCTTTTATTTCTTGTTCATCTGTTAATCCATGAATATCTAATAGTGGTATTCTTTCTCCTCCACTAACGCGAACTTTTATTGGCACTTGTGTTGCAGTATTACTCTTATATCTAATATATACTGCTCCTCCCTTTTCTACATCCATTGATGTAATTTGAGGAATATCTATTATATTTTGACCTTTCACAAGTGTTTTTACTGTTCTTTTCCAAGATGAATATTCAGGATAATATTGTGTACAAATTACCTCTAAATTTGTATTATTTGATGTTGTACCAACATAAATTGCAATTTGTTCTCCTGAATTTGCTACAATTCCTAATGGTTGCATATCATTTAATGTATAGGAAAATCCTAGATGTCCATTTTTTCCATTATTTATTGTTTGGTCAACACTAATAATGTCTGATATTTTAGTATCATTTAAAATTTGTCTTGCATAATTCAAATCGTTCAAAATTATATCTTTATTAGGATGATATTCACCACTTACTTCATCAGGAGTATTTGCTCTATCTTCTAATGCTTTTATCGTTTCTTCTGTAACTCCTTCTGCAAGTTCTATTCTTAAATCATCTGTAAATAATTTAGAAACTTTTTCTTCTAAATCATCATAATAATAAAATTTCATTTCTGCTATTGAAATCATATTTTGACTAGTACTATAATTTCCAAAGCTTACTTGTATTTTATTTGCTTCTATTGGCTCAGCAAAATTAAATTCATGATATTGTTTTCCATTTGAACTCGTTTTCTTTTGCCAACCAATATTTGGGACTTCTGCTCCATTTACACCATTATTATTCCAATATCTTATTCTACAATAGAAATTATAATGGAATGGTTGATTATCTGCTGTAATAACTACTAAATTATCTATCTTATATGTATCATCAAATGTAACTATTGGAGCTTTTCCATTTTCATTAAAGCCTCCTGAATCCCAAGTATTTACTATCCAAGAAGAGGCATAATCATCATCTACTATATCAAATTCATCAAAATTTTCTGTTGCAGATGCGATTGGATATTGCACACTTTGAATATGTGCTGTTTTTTGGTTTTCACCATTTGATGTATTTATTAATTTATAATTATGAGTAATTGGTGGATCAATTCCTATTGTTATGCAACTATTATTTGCTGATTTCGCACCTTCACCTAAATGGTTATTTCCTGAAATTGCTATTTCATATTCTACTTCATTTTCTAAGTTATCTATTGTGTAACTTGTAGTATTTATTTTTTCTATTTTTGTATATTCTGTTTCTCCTGCTTTTCTATAGTATATATTATAACTTTGTGTATCATCCATTGATTTCCAAGAAATATCAATTCTTAAATATTTACCAGATACTCTTATATTTTCTGGAACTGGTGGTAATCTATTTGGTATTGGTTCAGCTTCAACTTCTTCACAAAATCCACTTTTCCAAGTTCCATTAACAGATTCTACACTCACTTTATATTTTGTATAATTCTTTAAATCGCCTATATCTATTGTATTATTAGTAGTTTCTAATATTAGATCACTTTTTCCACCTGTCACTTTTACTTTATATCCTGTAACATTTGCTGCATGAAGCCATTTTGCTTTAATTGTTTCACTTCCTACTTCTAACTTTAATCCTTGTGGTATATCCATATGTGGTGGTGGCAACTCTTCATATACATTATTTAAAAACTCAACTTGTGCAATTTCTGCTAAGTTTGTATTATTTCTTGTTTCTACAATTTTAATTGTTATTTTCTTTATTGCTACTTGATTTCCCAAGTCTATTATTATAGTACCATTAGTTGTTTCATTTGAAAGTGCACGAACTTCTGGTTCTTTATATTCATAGAATTTCTTTAATATTTCTCCATTTTCCTTTATAACCTCTAATTCTAATTTTGTTGGTACATTTTCATCTGACATTTTATTTGGTTCGATTACTACTTTTTCTGTCTCTACTGGATTATTAAATTCCATCTGTAAAGTAACAGGGTTTTGTTCTGATATAGTTTCCTCTGATGTTAATGATACTACATTATCTGTATTATCAAAAAGATTTGCTATATTTCCTTCTACTGTTGTTCCTTCTGTTTCCATTACAGTTACATTATTTATATCTATAATGGGATTTGTATTATTTATTTTAGCTAAAACTTCTTCCCCCTGAATGTTTCTCGCAATATAACTTAAATCCGTAACATCAACTTTTCCATCACAGTTTAAATCATATTTAACCAAATCTTGATTTTCTTTTTTCTCTATTTGGTCAATTAGTAATTCGTAATCTGTCATGTCAATTTTTTGATCACGATTTACATCTCCTAATGCAAATGTTCCTTTTACATTTGAAACATGTAATCTCTTTGAATATTCACTTATTTCTATAACTTCTGATGTATAATCTACAAATCCATTTCCCACTAATTTTATGCGGTAAATTCCTTGTTTCAATCCATCAAAAGTCACTCTTAAAAAGCGATATTCTTCTTCATCTAAAACTGGCTGTCTATCCATATTTGTTTTTTGGATATCTACTTTTATAGTTTGCCCTTCTAGATTTACATCCTTACTTCTATTAGCATCTTTTAAGTTAATATTTAATTCTACTTGTTTATTGTTTTCATCTATTAGATACATATCTAATATTGTTTCTCTTATATTGCTAATAGGTAATTCAAGTTCTAAGTCTACTTCTAGACTTCCTATTGCTTCTCTTGTAGTATTTCCCACTATCTCATTTACATTATTTGTATAAGCTACAAACTGTGTAAAAGATGCCATAACGCTTACTGGTGAAGCAAGTATAGCAAATAATAGTGTAATACTAATAAGTGTTTTTAAACCTTTTTTCATAAACTCCCTCCTAAAAAAAATGTATCCTCATAATTTTACAAAACTTTACATATAATTACAAGCATTTTTTACAAAAACATTACTATATTTTTACAATTGTATTTCATTTTCTTTACATTCCTGATTTCCCTAAGGCTTTATATAGCAATAAAAACTTATAACCAATAGTTATAAGTTTTTTACTTAATCATTATATGTATTATGATTTCTTTTTGCTACACACATTATATGATAATAAATAAATAATAAATAAGAAATATAATACACTTTATATTTCTTATTTACTTGTATATATTCACAATTCTCATTACATTTTATAAGAAAACATAATAACAATTTTATTCTTCTCTTATTACATTTTTGCTTCCCATATATGTTGCAATAAAGTATGCTCCATAAACTAATACTATTACAATTACTGCTCCAATTATTGATGGTAATAGTTCTTCAGCACTTGCAAGTCCTTCCATCATTATCATTGCAAATTGTATACCAAATATAGAATGAATTATTGCTAAACTAAGTGGAAGTAAGAAAAATATACCTATTTGCCTAAATAATGCTCTGTTTATCATCTTCTCATCACAACCAATTTTTCTTAAAATTGTATATCTTTGTTTATTATCTGAGCTTTCTGTCAATTGCTTTAAAGCAAGTATTGCAGAGCTTGCAATTAAAAATATTATTCCAAGATAAATTGCAATAAATGTAATTATTGCTGCAAGTCCAACGCTTGATTCAATAATGGCAATTTTAGTCATTCCATCTATTACAATTCCACTTTCTGATAATTTTTGTATTAAGCCAGAATCACTACTTGAAAACATTTCTTCTATTTCTTCTTTTTCTTTATCATTTTTTGCATTGTAATTTGCAATAAGCAAATGTTTCTCTTTCATATCTTCTGTCAAATTACAATCATCTGGAACTAATATAATGCCAGTATTGGTATGACTTGTGGATATATATATATATCCATTTTTACATTCATTATACTTTTGTTTATATTCTTTTCCTCCAATTTTTAAAATGTTGTTTCCATCTCCTAAGACTTCATCTCTTAATACTTTGAAAGAGTCAAAGTCACAAATCACCATATATTCATCTGATTTTAATTCATATTCACTAGTTCCATAAAGTCTTGCAATTTTGTTATAGTCTGATATTTTTACTATGTCTTCTGTTGTCTCATATTTTACCATCGGAAATCTTGTTTTTATACTATCTAAATGATTTGCAAAAAATTTTCCAAAAGTAAGTTCTTTTTCACAATAAGTATTTAACTCTATTACATCTTTTAATTTGTTCATATCAAAACCATTTTTTATAAGAGTACTACTTACACTTGTTCTTGATTCTTCCCTTTGCTCTTTAGTATAGATTTCATCTGTTCCATCTCTTCTTGTATAACTTTCAGGTAAATTTGCTGTTTGCTCTAAATTAACATCTACTGGTGTCATTTCCTTTAATTCTTTTTGTAATGTACTTCTTAGACTAAGGCTTACTGAAAGAATAGAAATTGTCATAAATAACATTAAACAAATTACACTCATACTCATTACCGTTGTATTTATCTTATTATTTAACTGTCTTAATACAAACATATTAGTATCTTTTAAATACACTTTTTTAGCTGATTGCACAACTCTTAAAATAAATCCAGATAAAGACCAGAATATTAAAATTGTAGCTATAACTCCCATTATAATCGGCTTTACAAGCACTTCCATAGTATCAGACAGAGCAACTCCATATGAGCCTGTAAGTCTACCTGTTACCATCCAATAAGCATAAGCAAGAACTCCGGCAAGCACCTAAAAATACAAGTACTGAAATAAACGGATTTTTTATTTTTATTTTTTCATTTTTCTTAGCCTGTGTAAGTAAATTTATTAATTTGTATCTCGAAATTGTAATTGTATTAAATATCATTACTGCAATATACATTACCGCAAAGTATATGCAAGTTTTTATACAAGCGTTTTTAGAAAATATAAATGTAAAGTTTGTCATATCTGCTTCAAACATTTTAGCAACAAGAATTGACATAAATTGTGAAGCAAATACTCCTAAAACTATTCCGAACACCAAGTGATATTATTCCGACAAATATTGTTTCTATAAGTATTATTTTAGATATTTGTTTTTTACCCATTCCAAGAGTCATATATATACCAAATTCTTTTTTTCTTCTATTTATTAAGAAATTGTTTGCATATACTATTAAAAGTCCAAGTACTACTGCCACAAATACTGATACCATACCAAGCATTTGTATCATTAATTGTACTATTTGTTTAGTACTTTCTGAAACTCTAAGCATAGCTTGTTGACTATCTAGTGAGTTAAACATATAGAATATTGCAACACCTAAAACTAGTGTTAAAAAATAAATTCCATAGTCTTTTATACTTTTTTTCATATTAGCAATAGAAAGCTTAAATATTAGCCCTCTGCTATGAGGTTCTGTATCCACCTTTTTGTTATATTCCTGTTTCTCAAAGTACATCGTTTAACTCACCTCCAAGTAGTGTTTGAACCTCTATTATTTTTTCAAAGAACTGCTTTCTTGTATCATTTCCCTTTATTAACTCATTAAATACTTTTCCGGTCTTTTATAAATATTATCCTATCTGCATAACTTGCAGTGAAGGCGTCATGTGTAACCATAAGTATTGTTGCTTTTAAATTCCTATTTAAGTATTCAAAGCTTTCTAAAAGCTGTCTTGCAGATTTTGAATCTAGTGCTCCTGTTGGTTCATCTGCAAGAACCATTTTAGGGTTTGTTATGATTGCCCTTGCAGAGGCAATTCTTTGTTTTTGTCCTCCAGATACTTGGTATGGATACTTATTTAAAATTTCTGTTATTCCAAGTTTTTCTGCCATTTCTTTTACTCTTCTTTCAATCTCCTTCGCTCCTACTCTTTGTATTGTAAGTGCTAACGCAATGTTTTCAAATGCTGTTAATGTATCTAGTAGGTTAAAATCTTGGAATATAAATCCTAGTTCTTCTCTCCTAAATTTATTTAAAGAATTTCCTTTTATTTTTGTAATATCTTGATTATTGATTATGATGTGCCCTGCTGTTACTCTATCTATTGTAGATATACAATTTAGAAGAGTACTTTTTCCAGAGCCACTAGCTCCCATAATTCCTACAAATTCTCCCTTTTCTACTTTAAAGCTAATATTATCTATTGCTTTTGTTAAATTGGACTTGTTACCATAGTATTTCTCGATGTTCTTTACTTCTAATACAGTTTCCATTTAAGTTTCTCCTTTTCTAACTAAAAAATAATTATTGTTTTTAAATTAGCTTTATTATATTTAATTTCTTTAACTTCTACAATCGATTTAGCTTTCATTTGCCTTACAATTTTGTAAGTTTTACCTTAATGCTGTAAATGTACTTTGTGGGAACACTAATCTTATTTCTGTTCCTTCATTTTGGACAGAATTAAGTTCTATTCTTATGCCTAATTTATCACATAGTTTTTTACATAAATACAATCCTATTCCAGTTGATTTTTTATTTAGTATTCTTCCATTTGTTCCTGTAAATCCTTTTTCAAATACTCTTGTTATCTCTCCTTTTTTTATTCCTATTCCATTATCTTTTATATATAAAATAACTCTTTCATTTCCCTGCTTTGCATACATTTCTATTTCTTTTCTTCCTTCTTGTTTCATATATTTAGTGCTATTTTGTATGAGTTGATTTAATATAAATACAATCCATTTATTGTCTGTAAATACATCTAGGTCCATATCATGTATATTTATACTTATATTTTCTTGTATTAAGATGCTTTTATTTTTCTTTATACTCTCATTTACAATCTCTTTTAAATTACTTTTTCTTATATAATAATCCTTTTCAACAGTATTACTCCTTGCATAGAATAACGCCTGTTCTATATAATTTTCCACTTTGTCTAGTTCTTCATTTATACTTCTTGTTACTTCATTTTTATTATTCTCTACTATGAGTTTGCTTGCAGCTATTGGTATCTTTATTTCGTGTATCCATAATTCTATATACTCTTTGTATTCTTCTAATATGTACTTATATCTATTTACATTTTCTGCCATAGACTTGTCTACTTCTTCTAATGTATTTTTAAGTATTTTTCCTTCCATAAATTCTGGCATTTCTATAACTTCTGTAATTAAATACTTTTCTTCTAAATCATTTAAATTATTATATAGTTTTTGATAATATCTTTTTTTCACAAAATACTCTGCTAAAATTCCGTATTATATACATAAAAGCTATAACAATTGGTATATAGATTTTTATAAAACTTCCTACTGGATAAATCATTAAAAATATTTCTATTGTAATTATTGCAAATATTAAAAGCCCAATTGTTATTATCTTATCTTTTAAATATTCTTTAAATCCGCATAATTTGTATTCCTTTCTTTCCAAAGAAAAAGCCTTACATTATTAAGTAAGGTCTTTTCTTTAGTTTTTCTTCAAATAATCTATATATTCTTCTAAGCACATATCTAGTTCATTCATCTTTTTTGCATTTTCTTCTCCTACATATCTCCAATGCCAAGGCTCATAATCTACTTTTGTTATATTCTCTTTTTCCTTTTTATATCTTTGTACAAATCCATATTTTTCCGCATTTTCTGTTAGCCATTTATATGCCCCAGATTTTTCAAAATCGTAATTAACATAGTTTAAATCTACTGCTAGTCCTAAATTATGCTCACTTGTTCCTGGTTTATTTATAGTTTGAAGTGTTAGTCTTTCTGCTTCTTCTTTTGACTTTCCGCTCCCCTATAAACTTTTCTACCTGTTCATTAAACACTTTGGTTTGGCTATCTATACTCCTATATCCTGACTGTACCCATATTGCAGTGATTCCATCACTTTTCATAGCTTCTATCATTTGGTTTAAATAACTTATTGCTCTTGAATCAAATTTCCTATACTTATCTATATCTGTAAGTGCCACCTCAAAATTTTCTGGTAGTGGATTATCGAAATTTACTAAAACTAATCTCCAATCATCAATTACTTTTTCTTTTTTTATTTCATTTACTTCTGCTACTGTATTTTGATTAATTACCTTGTTTTCCTCTCTTTTCTCATCTTCATTATTCAATGCTTTACCTATAAAATGAATAATTCCTAATATTAGAAAAACAATTAATGCAAATAATGTAAGTAAAAACACTATAACTAACATTTTCTTCTGTTTTATGCTCATCTTTAATACCCTCAAAAAATATAAATTTTATTTACCTTTAATATATTACCACAAAATTTGCTCTTATGTAAAGATTTATAAAGCTTAATTTTTCCTTACATTAATATATATCCTTGACCTCTTTTAGTTTGTATAATCTCTTTTAAATCTATTTCTTCTAATTTATTTCTTAATCTTGTTATATTTACAGTTAAAGTATTATCATCTATAAAACTTTCACTTTCCCATAAACATTCCATAATCTCTTCTCTTGATACAATTTTACCTCTATTTTGTACTAGATATTTTAAAATCTTAAATTCATTTCTTGTAAGCTCTATTTCCTTTTTATCTCTTTCTACTGTATTTCTTGATATATTTAATATAAATTCCCTGCAATCTATCTTCTCCTGCCCTATATTAATTGCACTTGCTCTCCTTAATATAGAAGATATTTTTGCAAGTAAAATCTGTATGTTAAATGGTTTTGTAATATAATGGTCTGCTCCATAATTTAAGCTAAGAAGTTCGTCAATTTCACTATCTCTACTTGTTATTATAATAATTGGCATGTCTGAAACTTTTCTTATTTCCTTGCAAATAAATTCTCCATCTACATTAGGAAGATTTATATCTAAAAGTACTAAATCTGGGTTTATATCTAAAATATCCTGAATTGTATCTTCAAATATCTTCAAACTCTGTGCTTCGTATCCATTTTTATTTAAAAATATCTCTAGCTCATTTCTTAATTTCTCATCATCTTCTACAATTAATATTTTTTGCATTGTCTTTCCTCCTAAATCTAATTATATCACAAAAATATAAAAAAAACCTTACATTTAAGTAAGGTTAAAACTTTAAAAAAACAGTAGACTAAATAGTTATTTAAAATTTAACATACTAGCTCCTGCATTAAATCATGTACAGAAACTATTTCCTTTATTTTATCTACATTGCTTCCACAAAATATTAATGCATTTTCCATATTTCCCTTTACCGCATTTATTAATGCTTTTGTTATGCAATAAGGTGTATCTTTTACATTACAAGTTTTTATGCAATTATAACATTTACTTATTTTACATTTTTCCAATTCTGTAGCTTTTATAAAACTATTATATATTGCTCTTCCAGGAAGTCCTACTGGACTACTTATTATTTGTACATCTTCTTTTTTTGCATTTATATATGCATTTTTAAACTCTTCTTCCGCATCACACTCGTAAGTTGCAACAAAACGAGTTGCCATTTGTACGCCACTTGCACCAAGTTCTAGATATTTTTCTATATCATTTTTGTCCCAAATCCCCCCAGCTACAATTACTGGTATAGACTTATTATATTCTTTTTCAACTTCATTTACATATTCTACAACTTCTCTTGTTATATCTTCTAGCTTTGGTCTTTCTTCTGTAATTACTTCTTCTTTCTTAAATCCTAAATGACCTCCTGCTTCTGGACCTTCAATAACTATCATATCTGGAACATGATTATATTTCTTTATCCAATGTTTTACTATAAGTTTACAACATCTGAGTGAAGAAACTATTGGTGCAATCTTTGTATCTGATCCTTCTATATATTCAGGAAGTTCCTTTGGAATTCCTGCACCAGATATTATTAAATCTATTTTATTCTTTACACATTCCTTTACTATTTCTTTATAGTTATTTAATGCTACCATTATATTTACAGCTAATATTTTATCTCTGCCTGCTATTTCTCTTGCTTTATTTATTTCTTTTCCTATTGCTCTTAAATTTGCTTTCAAGGGATTTTGCTCAAAATCTTCTTCTTTATATCCTATATCTGCTGTAGAAATTACTCCAATTCCTCCTTCTCTAGAAACTGTACCAGCTAAATTATGTAATGATACTCCGACTCCCATACCTCCTTGGATTATTGGATACTTAGATTGTTTTTCTCCTATTTTTATACCTTGCATTTTTACCTCCTATCTAGTTTTCAATACTAGATTATCACTCGCAAGGTACTATGTCAATAAAACTGACCAACCATTATAATAGGTTTTACTTATTACTTATTACTTTTTACTTTTTTTCTTTGGCTTTGGTACAGGAGTTACTTTTTCTATTTCTGTTACAACAGTTTTACAAAATTCTTGATTATCAATATCTAACACATAATGCTCCTTTGCTCCTTTATATGGATAACCAATTTCTGCATCTTGCATAATTTCTTCAATACATTCTAATTTTTTTACAAAAGAAATGTTATTACAAACTATGATAACTGGTTTATCATTTACATATACCATAAATTCGCCAAACATCTTCTTGTATCTTATTTCTCCTATTCCTTTTATTTGTTCACAAACATATTCTATATACTCATTTGTTGTAGCCATTTTTTCTCTCACTTTCTTTGAATTTTATATTTTTTAATTTGATTATTATTTCTGTATTTATTTTAATAGTATATACAATTTTCAATATCTGGTAATAATTTATATATTGATTTACCTACAATTTTATCAAAATACTCTTTATATTCATAAGTCTTATTCCAGCGTTCAACAGTACAAGAATATGTTCCATACCTTCTTGTTGTATCAACAAATCTTTTTTCCAAAATGCAAAATCCATTTGAATCAGCTAGTGAATCACAAAGTATAATAAGTTTATCATAATCATTATACTCTATACTGTTTAAATATTTATTAATAAACTCATACTGTTCTTTACTAACATCTTTTTTTGCAATATCTGCTTCTATATCTTTAATAGGAAATGAGTGTGTTAAGCAAACTCTTGCAATATCATCCAATCCCTTTGAAATAGCATAATTGTATCCATCAATAGTATGTCTAAAAGCAGCAACGCCAGTTCTTCTACCTATATCATGTAATAACCCACATGAAAAAGCCTTATCAGCATCTAAATTTTTACAATTATCAGCAATAATTTTCGCAGCTTCAGCAACATTGTAAGAATGCTGGCTCCAAGGACCAGGATTCATTTTTTCTGCTATTTTAAGCTCATTTATTGCAATATTTTTATTTGGAAACATAGTTATTCTCCTTTATAAACTATTCTCTATAATTCTCAAAAAAATGAACATTTTCATCATTATATCCAACTTTTATATTAGTATTTCTACTTTTTATACTATCTAGAATATTACTAATAATCTCATTATTAGGTTTAACAGAAGCAATAGTATACTCTTTTTTATCTTTTGTTTTAATAATTAAATTTTTTCCTATATTCGCTCCATATTTAGTTACTGCTACTATATAAATCCAAATTATATCTTCATACTTAATTGCTTGCATCCCAGAAACAACATACTTTTTAGTTAAATAGATATTCCACTTCTTATATGGCATATCTGTCATACTTCCTAACTCAACTTTTAATGTTTCTACTAAATCTTTATCTTTTAAAATTTTCTTTGCTCTAAAAATTCCAGGAAGTATATATCCAAATGCTAATATAAGGAAAAATACTCCGTATTAATACTGAAATATTATATAAGACAACTAATCTCTCTCCTATAAAATTTGTTTTCACATAGAATTCTCCTAAATATTCTGAAAAATTATCTGAGGTTAATTCTTTATTCCTAAATATTTTATAACTATTAGTTAATGCTAAATTTTTTGTTTGTTCATCAATATAAACAAGAACACCTCTTATTTCATAATTAGAGTCTAATTCTCCAGTCTGTTGATTAAGTGTATTTACTATATCTTTAAACTTCTTGTTAGATAATCTTACAATATATATATTATCATTTAAATCTTTTATATAGTAAAGATTACTATCTTCTTCTTTACTATTAAATATCATTATTGGCATAGAATTTGATTCTAATTTAACACCATTCCTTACTTTCTCTTTTCCACTTGTTCTAAGCTCAGATAAGTTTAAAGGCTCTCCATATTTATCATCTTTATTATCAAATCTAAATAAGAAAACTATCCCTATACATATAATAGAAATAGTTAAAAAAGCAAAGAATAAGAAATATAATTTCTTTTGTGGATTTAAAATTTTATCAACTTCTCTTTCTTCCATTTAAAAGTTCCCCCATTAATTAATATCCTATGTTATTTAATTCTTTAATATATCTGACATCACAAGCAAAGTGTTCTGTTTTAACTACTGGTTTATCAATTTTGATAAACCCATACTTTTCATAGAATTTTTGAGCAGCAACCATATTACTTAAAGTTTCTAAATAGCATTTATCATAATATTTTTTTTGCATAGTCGAGTGCTATCTTTATAAGTATATGAGATATACCTGTTCCTCTTGCTTCTTTCAAACAATACATTTTCTGTAATTCACATATACTGTTAGCCTCATCTAGCTGTCCAATACCAACTCCTCCTATTATATCTCCTTCTTCGTTTTCTGCAACCCAATATTTATTGCCCTCAGTATTATATATTTCAGAAAATCTACCTAAGTTTGGATCAGCCCAAGCAGTCCCATCATGATTTGCTCCAAATTCGATTAAACAACTCCTAATTACTTTCTCTATAGCTTTATTATCTTTAACTTCAATTTCTCTGACTTTAAATTGCATTTCTTCTTCCTCTCTATGGTTCTACAGCTTTCAAATTTATAAATTTTATTTTAGCTTTTTATAAATGTTCCCGCAAGATTTACAAGTAATTTTCATTTCATAGCTAGCCACTTTTTTATCTAATATAGTTACTAAAGGTTCATTATCCTTTGGACAACACAATCTATTTTTAATAATAACTAGCTCATCATTGCAGTCTTTACCTTTTTTACTATCTTCAAAATCTAATAAAGCTTTCCCTTCACTACCACAATTACATTTGTATTTTAATTCTAATCTATCGTATGTTGAATAACATAAATACCCTATATTCTCATTACACTTATCACAATACATCCATCCACCATAATTAGTTGCCAATCTAGTATTTACTAATTCTTTATTTTTTAATATTCTTGCCATAATTTCTTATCTCCTATAAAATTATATTATATTTTTCTTTAATTTTTATTTTAGATATTAAATCTTCTACATTAAATACCTATTCTTTTTTACGATTATATTATAAACTTTAGATAATTTCAAATTATTATCTGTGCTTACATACTGTTATTGCAAAATGCAATTTATCAGCTCTCTAATAATTTTATAAATCTAGTAATGTTTTCATTTAATATCTTTATTTCTTTACTTTTGTCTATATTTTTACTTACTATCTTTGTAATAAATTTATCAAAACCCTTCTGTTTTTGTATATCCATTTCTCCACCAAAAGTATCATAAATATATGCACTGTCTAGCAAGTCTTTTGGAATATTTTGTTCATAATAGCTTTTCCAATTTTCACTAAAACCACAGCAAATAAAATATGCTACTTTTTTGGATCTCAAAATTTCAATATTATTAACTAAAAAACTTTTTATTCTTCTGTCTATCATTCCCATCCTAATTGGAGTTCCTATAACAATTAAATCATATCTATTTATATCTTCATTTTGATTTAATATATTTATCATCTTAGAATTTGTTAGCTGTTTATTTATTTGGTTAGCACATTTTTCTGTTGTTCCAGTTTTACTAGCATAAATAATTAAAGTATTCAAATTACTTCCTCCTAGTTCTACTTTTCTCTGCAATGACATTCTGGATTTTCACAAGTACAATTCGGATTATATCCACTAGCACATTCATCCATACAAGTACATTTCCATCTTTTTAAAGTAGGAAATAATTTCACACAACATTCTTTCATTTCTTCATTAGTCATTCCTGCTTGTGAGCCATACTCCGAACACATTTCTATATACTCTTCCATTGTAACTTTGTCTATAAACTCCCCTTTTTCATAGCAGTATTTACAATAATCTTCATTTATACTACCATCTTTATTTGTACCTAATTGTTTATTTGATGTTATAGGCATACCACAACTTTGGCATATTTTATTTTCCATTTATTATTCCTCCAATCATTTCAAAAAATTGCTATTTATATATTTAAATCAGTAGCTAATATCTTTTCAAATATAATTCCACCAAAGCTTGGTAAAGCAAGAACAATTATTAAAAGTTTTGCCATCTGTTTTATATATACAAGAACTTGATGTAAAATATTTAAGATTTCATTATTCTTCTTTTAATCTTTTATTTTGAGCATTCTTTGATGTAACCATCGCTGCTGCCATTAGCAGTCCAAAGCTTCCAAATAAACATACAAAATAAACTATTGCAACAGGAGTTGCTGTTTTTACTCCCTCTTCATTAGCATATAACTTATCATTAGCTAAATATGCTGTAACTGTTTTTCCCTCTGGATACATATATGTATTATGTGGATTTTTTAACTCATATTCTTTTCCTTCATATCTTACCTTTACCTCATAAAAGTTTGTTCTTGAACCAGTTTTCTTATTTACTACTTGTTTAGTTTCTGAACTTGTAACTATTGCCTTCACTTCTTCAAATTCAGGATTACTATTATTCATTGCAAACCATAGTCCAACAGTTGCTATAACACAAACTACAAAAGCTATCCATAAAATAATTACTAACTTTTTCATAATTTTCCTCCTTTTATGCTAATATATTATCACAAAAGGATATAATCCGCAATGCTAATTATATCCTTATACTATTTCCTTGTTATTCTATCTTTTTTATTACTTTACATGGATTTCCGTACAGCAACTGAGTTTGATGGTATATTCTTATTTACAACACTTCCTGCTCCTATTACAACATTACTTCCTATTTTTACTCCTGGCAAAACTACCACATTACCACCTATCCATACATCATCTCCAACTTCTATTGGTTTTGCATATTCTAGACCTTTATTTCTTGTTTCAGAATCTATTGGGTGACCTGCTGTATAAAATCCACAATTAGGAGCAACAAATACATTATTTCCAAATTTTACCTTGTTTGCATCTAATATAACTAAATTATGATTTGCATAAAAATTTTCTCCTATTTCTATGTTATATCCATAATCACACATAAATGGTTGTTCAATTAAGAAATTTCCTTTTATATTACCTAAAATATTTCTCATCAATTTTGTTCTTTTTTCTATATCTGATGGTTTTATATTATTATATTCAAAGCATTTATCCTTAATTATATATCTATCTTTAATTAATTCTTTATCATAATTAGCATCATATATTTCACCTGTTAGCATTTTCTCTTTTTCTGTCATAATTGAATTATCCTCTTTCTAAATTATATTTTTTTCTTAATTAATATAATATTATCAGATGTTAAAGTCTTAAATATAGTACTAACATTATATTCTATATCTTTGGTTTCAACATTTATTATATCTCCAACCTTTAAATCAGATATTTTTATATTTGTTCCATCACTGTCTTTAATTTGCACATTCTCTAAATTCATCTGATATCCAGCCTTAACATACACCTTGCCATTAATAATAACTTTATGCTCATCATACCATTTCTTATCCGCTTCATATATAGTATAATCAACAAGATGTTCTGGATTTTCCACTGCAATTTCATTTACATTTACCTCTGCAATTATTCCTTCAAAGGAATTTGCTTCAATGTTATTTGTAGGTTCTTCTTCGATTTCTTCTATAGCCTTATTTTCAGTCACATTTTGCATACTTTCTTTTTCATTACCTGTCACATCCAAAAGTTTAATTGCTATAAAAAATGAACTAAAGAATGTAGCAATTATTGCTATAATTATAATTAATATCTTCAAAACTTTTCTTTTCATAATAAATTATTTTAACATAAAAATGAGTGGTCTGCAATAAACCACTCATTTTTTTATTCTTTATTTTTCAAATATTATTTTACTAATACTTTCTATAAAATTATTATCATTCATTTTCTTTTCTAAGTTTTCATTAAATTCTTTTTTATTTACTTCTCCATTTTGCACTATCTTAGAATAATTAGGATAATTCTTTTCTATATTTTCTCTTGATACTTCATAAGAACTTCCACTAAAATTATATTTAATATATCTTACATTTTCTATTAAACCAAATATTGATACAGAATTATAAATCAAGCTTTTTTCAGTATATAATTCTTCATTATCATACCAGAATGTTCTACTATAGTTTATTGTAAGCTTCAAATTATCTGGATCAAGTTCAATTACATACCCATTTTCTGCAAGAGGCAAATTACTTATTAAATTGCCAATATTGCTGTTATTTCCCATATATTTATTTTGATATTTTATAATATTATCAATGCCACATCTTTCCCTATTAAATGGAACTGTTGGTACTGTATCTGAATTATATTCCTTTTTTGTATCTACAATATAATATTCGTTTTTAGTATTTGCATTTATTCTATACACATTAAAGAGCAAATTATAATATGTTATAATATTTGAAGTTTCTGTTTTATATCTATAAATTGGTGGTCTCTTGAATTCTACAACACCTATATAATCAGATATTAAAAACACTCCAAATATCCCTACAAATAAACTAATAGAAATAATTATTCTTTTCCACAAATCTTTACCTTTTAAAAATCTAAATATTCCTAAAATAAATATAATAAGTCCTAAAATAGAATAAATTGATCCCCAGCTACTTTCAGACTCAAACAAATTAAATGCTATTAAGCTTAAAATAATTCCTATAGACATTACTACTATTGATATTTTTTTATGCTCATTTTCTATTTTTCCTTTTGTATAATCTATTGTATTTATTAAACTTATTTCTGCATTTTTTGCTATATTTTCTTCTTCTATTTTTTCACCACTTAATAACTCATTTAAACTAATTCCAAGCTCTTCACTTAATGGTTTTAGAAGCGATAAATCGGGCATATAATTTCCATTCTCCCAGCGTGATATGGTTTTATTACTAACGCCTAACTTTTCTCCTAATTGTTCTTGAGTTAGTCCTTTTAATTTACGATTTTTAGAAATAAATTCTCCTATTTTTTTTACATCCATATTTGCGTTCCTCCTATCTAATAAAAATAGTACTTTATTTTCTAAAAAATTAACACCCCATAAATGGCGAATTATTCTCTATACCTTCCCCCTGTATATTGAAGTTCTATTCTGTTTTCTGGTTTTTTATCAAAAATATATAATACAGCTAAAAATATCCATTCTAAAGGTTTCATTAAAATATAGGTAATATCCGCTTGCCAAGCTGTATGTATATGTTTTGCAAGAGGAAATCCATATTTATCATAAATATATCTTATAAAATGATGCAACCTTGGTGTCTTTTCTTCTATCAAATTTTCAAAAGCATTTGCAATACAAAGCTGCCTATTTACAACAATTCTTTCTCCATGTCTTATTCCCATTCTTGTTGGTTTTACCAATTTTTCATGCCCAGTTAGTGAAACTGTACATAAATAATGTGCATCAACTTTAAGTGGTGGTGGTGAAATCTCTTTTGATAGAGTCCAGTCACTTGTTTCTAAGAATGCTTTTATCATTTCATCTGGTCTTTGACCAAATAAAGTTAAAATACATACTAATATTATTAATAATGGTATCGCTAAAACTACTGATAATATCCCCCAATTCTTTGTATCATATAAAATTTTTGAACACTTATTTAAAAATTGATTTTCATATTCTTTTGGAACTATATTCTTTTCTCTATATCTTTTTATTATTTCTATTATTGCTCTTATACTACACAAGATATAGTTAATCGGAAATATTAACAAATAGAAAACTCCATCAAAAAGATTCTTTATTAAAGTAACATTACAAAGCTGAATTATAAATATTGTCATATATATTGAGCAAATTAATATTCCTGACATTGAGAAAACAATCATAAGTGGTGGTAAATCTGTTTGTCTAATTCTTACAAAAAAATACGAAACTATTCCTAATACTAAAATTCCAATTACTGTTGGTAGACTCCAAGAAGCAATTGGTGCATGTGCATATACGCCCAAACCTCCCATTAATATTGGCTCTTGATAGTCTTTAAAACTAAGAAAGGCATATAAAATAACTGTAAGTAATATTCCTAATACGAAAATTAATATATCTACTGTCTTTTCTAATATTTTTTTCTTTTTAAATAGATTAATTATATTAAAAATTGTTAATATAATTGGAAAAACAAAACATATAAACATGATAAAAATGACTAAAACTGGCATAATTTCTCCTTTTGACTATGCTTTTTAAGATGATATTCACAAATCCATTTATTATAAATCATCATCTTCTACTATTTCTTCTATTTTACAAGCTTTTACTTTTACTATATGCTTATTTTGTACTTTTTCAATTTTGTATACAACTTTATCTGTTTCTATTGTAATTCCTTTATCTTTTTCTGTTGGAATTCTTTCTAATTTTTCTACTAGATATCCTGAAAGTGTATCATAGTCTCCATCTTCAATAATTATATCCATTGCTTCTTCTACATCATAAACCGCAACATTTCCATTAAAAATAAATGTATTATCATCTATTTTTTCAACCATGTTTTCTACATTATCATACTCATCATAAATTTCTCCAACAATTTCTTCTAGTATATCTTCCATTGTAACTATTCCTGAAGTTCCTCCATATTCATCTATTACTATTGCAATTTGTTTTCTACTTTTTCTAAGTTCTGAAAAAAGTTCATTTACAGGTCTTGTTTCAGAAATATAATATGCCTCTTTCATTAAATTTTTTATTTTTGCATTCTTACTTTTTGCGAGTAATATGTCTTTTATATATACAATTCCTTTTATATTGTCTATGTCCTCATCATAAACTGGTATTCTACTATATCTGAATTCTTCTGACAGCTCATCTATAACTTCTGAAATTGTCATATTCATATCTAATGCAAATATTTCTGTTCTTGGTCTCATAATTTCAGAAGCAACTTTATCATTAAATTCAAATATATTATTTATCATATTTTTTTCTAGTTCTTCTATAACACCTTTTTCTTGTCCAACATCTACCATCATTCTAATTTCTTCTTCTGTAACTGTTTCTTCTTCATTTCCAGAAACACCAAATATTTTAGATACTACATCAGTTGAAAATGTTAAGAATTTAACAAATGGAGCTGTTACAACTGATATGGTTTTTATAACTCCAATAGTTGCAAAAGCTATTTTTTCAGAATTTCTCATTGCAAGTCTTTTTGGTACTAATTCTCCAAATATTAATGTAAAATATGAAAGAATAATAGTTATAACAACTATAGATATATTATTCCATGCAGTTAAACTTATTTGTGGTATCAAATTATTTAATATTGGTGCAAGTTCACTTGCAAATGTTTCAGAAGCAAAAGCACTTGATAAGAATCCTGCAAGAGTTATTCCTATTTGTATTGTTGCTAAAAATTTGCTTGGATTTATTAGCATATCTCTTATTTTCTTAGCTTTCTTGTTCCCTTCTTTTGCTTGCTTATCTATCTTTGCATCATTTAATGATATAAATGCAATCTCTGCTGCAGCAAAAAAAGCATTAAGTAATATTAGTAATACAATTATAAATAATTTCATTTGATTTTCTCCTTAATTTTGTTTTCTTTATAGTTTACCATATTATTAGTAGTTTTATCAATAAACTATTAACTATTTTTTTAAATAAATTTTAATATACAATTACAAAAAATGAATTTTAATAAAAAACAGCTTAATCTTATGAAAAATTAGCTGTTTTTATTATTTATCTTTTATTTACCTTAATCCCACCTGAAGTTGTTTCTATTTTTAGCTCTACATTAGAATTACGATTATTATTATCTACACTTACCCCACCAGATTTTGTTTTTGTATCAATAAACATATCCCCTGCACTTACGACTCTTACTCCTCCTGATGTAGTTTCTATTTTAGAGTTCTCATTGATATTAATGTTTTCTATTTTAACTCCTCCTGATTTTGACTCTATATCACAAAATTCATTAATAGTCTTTATATTAATTGAGCCAGAAGTTGTTTTTGCATTTACTTTACTTGTATTTCCTATAGTAATATTTCCAGAACTTGCTTTAAGTTCTCCTATTCCTATTTCATCTACCTTTATACTTCCTGAAGTTGTTTCTATTTTTCCGCTTTTCCATTTTGCCTACCCAAATTGCTCCTGAACTTGCTCTAACTTCTCCCTCTTTTAATTCATCTATTTTAATACTTCCAGATGATGTATTAGCTGTTCCTTTTTCTATACTTCCAGCTTTTATACTTCCAGAACTTGCTTTTATATTTATGTCTTTTCCAGAACCTGCATTGATATTTCCTGAAGATGTCTTTATATTTCCATTTATCATATTTCCACATCTAATATTTCCTGAAGAAGCCTCAAGATTTAAGTTTGAATTTTCTAGGTCTATTACCTCTATATTTCCACTCGATGCACTTAACCTTATATTTCCTTCAAAGCTTTTTGGAATTTCTACTACAATTTCTTCTTTATACCAGCAAAAAAGCATAAATATATGTAAAACTTGATTATCCTTTTTTATATATAAAGAATCTCCATTTATTGCTACACTTATATTCTCATCTTTAGCTCCATAAGCTGTAACTCTTATTTTATCCTTCTCTCCTTCTATAAATTTTATATTTGAAGAAAAAGAATCAATGTTCATATTCTTTATTCCATTTATCTCATATTCATTTTCAAATATTTTCTCAGTTTTATTTCCGAAAGCAAAAATATCTATTTTCAAATCTTTATTCATAATTTTTAATATCATAATATTCATTAAAATAATTGCAATTATTGTGAGTATTATAATTAAAAATATTTTTACTCCTCTATTTGCCATTATTCTCTCCTTTCTTTATATCAAATATTAATTTAACAATAAGCTCTACAAGTACAAATACTATCCATAATATCCAAGTTATATTCCAAGCCATTGTTGTAAAACTTATGCAAAGATATATAATTAAAAATATTAAAGCTATAATTTCTAAAACCATTAGTTCTATCCTTTTAACATTTTTCTCCTCTTTGTACATACTTTTTCTCTCTAATACTTTTTCACTTTCTGATTTTTCTTTCGGATGTGAAATAAAAAAATATATAAGTATTATTGTTGCAATTGTCCAAAGCATAAGTAAGATAAATATAGATTCTTCCTCACTATAATTTAATACATCTATTAAATATATAGGTATAAACGCACCTATACAATACAAAGCTACACTCACACTAATTACTGTTGCCTTTAACTTATTTCTTTTTTCATTATATGAAATAACATTTTCTTCTTTTATATCTTCTTGTACTTTCTTATTTTCTCCTTTGATTAATTCGTCTGTTGTTATTCCATACAGCTCGCAAAGAGGAAGTATTTTATTAAACTCTGGAGTACTTTGATCTGTTTCCCACTTTGAAATAGTCTGTCTCGTTACCCCTATTTTTTCAGCTAATGCATCTTGTGATAATTTTGCATTTGTTCTATATTCTAATAATCTTTCTCCTAATGTCATTTATTTTCTCCTTTCTTATATTTTCTGAAATTATTATACAACTATTTCAAGTTGCATTCTATCAACTTTACTTTGAACTTTGTCAACCAAAATTAACATAGTTAATTTTTCACTGTAAAATAGCTACTTTTAGCTAATGTTTTTTTACTAAAGAAAAGCCCATTAGTTCTTTTCTAATAGGCTTTCAAATTTATCACTAAATTCTTTTTTGTGTTTTTTTAAATTTATTGGTTTTAAATTCTTATCTGTAAAACAATGTTTTGTCTCTCCTGTAATTACAACTTTTCCTGTATTCTTATCTGTTACTTCATACCCTACTGTCATTCTTACTCCTGAATATTCTTTTATTATGACATTTATAACTATAGTATCATTAAATGTAACATGATTTTTATAATTAATATTTACACCAATCACTGGTATTGTTATACCACTTTCTTCTAAATATGAAAATGGCATACCTATTTTTTCTAGCATATCACATCTTGATTCTTCTAAAAATCTTATATAATTAGAATGATGTACTACTCCCATTCTATCTGTTTCATAATAATTAATCTTTCTTTCAAAAGTATTTTTCAAACTTAACATCTCCTATCTCAAAACTAGTTTAAAATTATTTCTCTAGTTTTTTCTCTTACTTCTTTATCAAATGCCAAAATATCATCAACAGTTTTTAAATCTCTTTTTTCATACATATTCATTATTTTTTCTATTCCATTTGGAATATCTGTATATTTTATTTTTTTATTTAAAAATGCATCTACTAAAACTTCATTTGCAGCATTTAATACAACTTGGAAGCTATGCCCTTTTTCTATTGCAGTATATGCAAGTTTTAAACATTTAAATTTTTCTAAATCTGGTTTTTCAAATTTTAGATCTACTACTTCAAATAAGTTTAATTTTTCTATATTATTCTTAAGTCTATTTGGATATTCTAAAGCATAAGCTATTGGAATTTGCATAGATTTAGGACCAATACTTGCCATTATTGTTCCATCTTTAAATTGAACCATTGAATGTACTAAACTTTTCCTATGCACTACAACTTCAATATTTTTGGGTTCTACATCAAAAAGCCATCTTGCCTCTATTATTTCAAACCCTTTATTCATCATTGTAGAAGAATCTATTGTAATTTTTGGTCCCATACTCCAAGTTGGGTGGTTTAAAGCTTCTTCTACTGTTATTTTATCTGTTATCTCTTTATCAAAAAATGGTCCTCCAGATGCTGTTAAAAGTATTTTATCTATCTCGTTATTTTCTTCTCCATTTAGACATTGCATAATTGCACTATGTTCACTATCTACTGTAAGAAGTTTAGCCTTGTATTCTTTTGCTGTTTTCATTATTAGCTCTCCACCTGCAACTAACACTTCTTTATTTGCAAGTGCTACTGTTTTTCCGTTTTTTATCATATTGTATGTTGGTTTAAGTCCTGCAACTCCAACTAAAGCAGAAATAGAAATATCAAAATCTGTACATTTAGATATTTCTTCCATTCCATCTTCCCCATAATATATATTTATATCCTTATATAATTCTTTTAATCTATCTGCATTTTCTCTGTCTATTATATAAACATTTTTAGGTTTAAACTCTTCTATTTGTTTTATTAACTTTTCGATATTTTTTCCAGCAACTAGAGTAACAACTGAAAATAGCTCTGGATTTTCTCTTATGACATTTAAAGTACTCTCTCCAATCGAACCTGTTGAACCAAAAATTGCAATTTTTTTCATAAATTTTATCTCCATTTCTCTCCATTTATATACTTTGTAAGTGCCATCATAAATGCTATTTGATTTGAATCTATTCTTGTTATTTTATTATGTGTTATTATTTGTATAAGTCCGTCCTTTATTTCGCCTTTCCTTATCTTCTCCAAATATCTTATCTGTAACTTCACTTAAATTCGTATTTATAATATCTTCTACATATCTTTCTGGTACTGGAAATGCTGGTCCAATTCCAAAACTTTGAGTTCCACTATTATCTTCTATTACTGCAATATTTGTAATTAGCCAACCTCCAAGTAAATTACTTATTCCGCTTTCAACAGCTAAGTATAAATCTGCTTGAATATTGTTTTCCTTGCAATACAGTTTAAGATTCTTTATTCTATTTTTTGCACCTTTATATACATTATCATTTACAGGCTGTTCTCCAACTTCTGAAGAAGCACCTATTCCCTCTATCTCTATGTTATCAAAAAAATTCTCTAAAGCTTTTCTTGCACCTTCTATTTTTCCTTGATTTTTACTTGCAATTATTGCTTTCATTCTTTACCCCACTAAACTTTTACTAGTATAGTTTTCATATAATGTTAATTTTTATTATTTATTTTTAATTGTTTAACTTTTCAATTAACTTCGATACTTCTATTATATGTATTTCTAATACCTCTGTCAAGATTGTTTTACTATATTCATTTTCTCTTATTTCTCGTTTTGAATGATATTTAGATACTTTATATTGGTTTTAATTTATATTAAAAAAGATAGCTTTTACACTATCTTAAAAACAGTCCCAAAATATAACCCTTTTCGAAAAAATCCTACTCACAACTATATTTATCTATTTTTACTTTATAGCTTTAGCTAAAGGACAACGATTTGTTTCTATTTTTCTCTTGCATAACCGTTAGTTATGCAACCTCAAGTTATAGAAGCTACGGGGCGCACCGCATAATCATTCTCATTCTCATTACCACTGTTAGAGTTGAACAAATTATAATAGTTAAGACTGCCACCATTCACACGCTGCACGCCGAAACGCGCATTAGTGGTACTGTTTAAGAAAACGCAGCGAGACGCTAACGCCTTACAACCATGCCCTATGGATTTAAGTATTTTTTACACCACTTCTACAGTATTTTCTTTACTTTCTTTTTTTAATTCCTTTTCAAATTGTTTATTAATCCTTTCCAATCCTGCTGCTACTCCTTGTAAATCTGGATATTGAGTCACTGTTGTCCCTCTCTTTTTCACTTTATATTCAGCATTATCTGGAACAATAACATATCCATGCTTTTCTTTTTTTATGTATTCCATTGTAGGCATTTCATATAATGAGCTTCCTGCATATATTATCTTATATACTTCTGAACCTGCTCTCTCATCATCTGTCATCATTATCCATTGTTTTACATATTTTAAGTTTCCTTTTCCAGCTGGATCTGATGATGAATTTTTCCTAAATGCAAATACCCTTTTATCTATTTTTTTATATTTTCTTGTTTTCAAATCTTCCAATTGTGTTGCCAATGCACCTTGTACTTTATTAATCATTGATCCATATTGCACCATACAAAGTATTTTATTATATTCAAAAATATTTTTATCTATTTCATTCATAAGATATGAAACAACAAACTCATCCTTTGGAGAAACTAAATACCATCTAACTCTTGCATGTGTTATCATCTGCATTTTATTTATCTGTTCTAGTACTTTATACATCATTCCTTTGCTATACCTTTTATCTTCTTCTCTTAATATAGTTCCATCAAGAGCTGTAAACAATAATATAACCTTATGTCTCTCCATAATTAACATCTCCTTTATTTTTTTGTTAATTCATAACTTTGCTCAATTAATTCTTTTACAAGTTTCTCGTTTACATTTTCATCTATAATTATTGTGTTCCAATGCTCTTTGTTCATATGATATGCTGGAATTATGTAGTCATAAGTATTCCTTAATATATCTGAATAATCTGGATTTGTTTTCACATTAAGATATAGCTTATTTCTTACATTCATAAATAATGCAAACCATTTTCCATTTTCTTTATGTTTTATTGTAGCAGATGTATAATCCTCTGAAAATGGATAATCTTCATAAGTGTTTTTTAAACTTAAACAATACTTTATAATTTCTTCTCTTTCCATTTTTGAATTCCTTTATATTATATTTATATCACATCATTGTTTTATTTTCAATTATCTACAAAATTTTTTTAGCTAAAAAATTTAATTAAATCAATAAAAATTTTTAATAAAGAAAAAATAGTCTTTCTTAAGACTACTTTTTTCCTTATATATAATTTTATTTATTTTCTTCTTATTAGTATTATAGGTGTTTGTTCTTTTCCTTGCCCAGCTGGATTATCTTTTATAAGCTCTTTTAATTCCTGATAATTTAACGCAATATCCTCTGATTTTCCAAGTATCTCTTGTCCTAAATCATTTGAGTCCACTATCATACAAGACATTCCAAGTTTTTCTTTTATCTCATTACATACTTTAATTGGATTTTCTGGAAGTTCTATTCCTATATCAGTATATTCCGCCCATACATGGCCATAAAATCCATCAAGTCCACTTACTTCTTGACCTACAATTCTATAAAACATTCCTTTAATTCCAACTAACTTTGTAATTCCACTCACAAAACTTGCAAATATGACCTTTAAAACTCCTACTTTATTTATAGCATACTGCATTTTTATACTTTCTCCTACCCCTATTCCTGTATTAGGGTGACTTGCAAATTTTGATAAGAGCTTAGCCCAAAATCCTATTTTTAATTCTTCTCTTTTTATAATTCTATTTTGACAAATACTAATTATCTTCTCACTTATAGAAACTATATCTCCTTCTTTATATATACCTGATACATACTCATCTACTAAACTTATATAATTATCTTTATTTGTTACAAATTTAGTTTTTATTGCATTTCTCAAATATATACCTGTACTCGTTTTGATTTCAACTTTTTTTCCTGAATTTGCTATAAAATCCATAAACTTTACCTCCATTAGTTTACTTGTTATAGCATAAAGTTGTATTTAAGTTGTATCTTTTTTATTAATTAATTCTTAAGCTTCTAACATATATCCAATTCTATACACCGTTTTTATCTTATCCTTCCATCCTAATTTTTTCCTTAATCTTTGTATATGTAAATCTATTGTTCTAGTTTCAAATTCTAAGTCTTCTTCCCATATTCTTTCAAATATAGCTCCTCTATATAATGCTATATTTCTATTTTGAACAAGTAACATAAGTAAGTCAAACTCTTTAGGTGTAAGACTAATTTGCTGATTGTCTTTTTTAACTGTTCTTGCAACTGTATTAATTACTATATCCTCTATTTTTATATTCTCATTTACCTTATTATATCTTCTTAATACTGCTTCAACCCTTGCAGTTAGTTCTTCCATTTCAAAAGGTTTTGTAATATAATCATCTGCTCCTTTTCTTAATCCTTTTATCTTATCTTTTGTCTGACCTTTAGATGTAATATATATAATTGGTATTCCTGCAGTTTCTTTTATATATTCTAAAAGTTCATAACCATCTATTTTAGGTAGCATTATATCTAATAAAACTAAATCATAATTTCTATTTTCTATATAATTTGCTGCAATTTCGCCGGTCTTTTGCACATTCACAACTGTATCCATTTGCTTCGAATTCTGATTTGATTAAATCACTAATTATTGCTTCATCTTCTACTATTAATATTTTATTCATTTTCAGACCCCTGTTTTATTATAAGATACAAATGTATCTAAGTTGTAAAAGTTAATATTATCTTAAACTGTTTAAAGTAAATTTCACATTTTCTTAAGAAAATAGGAAAATGAATATTGATTAGATTTATAAAAAATGCTAAAATTGAAATATAAATATAGAAAGAAGTATAAATATATGAATTTAAGCAAAGATAAAATAAAACATTTTTTTAATAATCCGAATCTAATAATGCTTGCAGATGAGGAATTACAAAGACAAATATTAGAAGCAGCTCTTGATGAAGATATATCAATATTAGAATGTATTTGGAAAAGAATTCCTGAAGAATTACAAACTGAATATTTAGTAATAATTACTACACTACCACAATATGATGATCCATTTTTTATGTCATCTTTATGGTGTGCAACAAGAAGACAAGTGCAAGAAGCCAATCCAGAATTATTTTTAGAAATAGTCAGTCAAATATCTGAAGACAATGATTATCTAGAAACAGTTATGGAAAATACAAGCGAAAGTTTGCTAGAAAGTGTTATTTTTTCATTATTGCAAATGCAAAACTTGCAAAACCTACCATTAAGTCCTTCATTAGCAAAGAAAATAATTGATATTACAAACTGCGAAATTCCAATAGTACTTACTATTCAAGATGCATCAGAATTATCTATTTCGCAATTAGAATATTTAGAGACTTCTTTAAAAATATCCTCTGTTAAAATAGAAAATAGTATCTATGATCCAAATATATATAAAATTTGCAGAGCAAAGATTTCTGAAATTTTAGAAGCAATAGACTTGCAAGCTAATCAAGGTAACCCTAATAGAGAAAAATATATATTTGGAGAAGTCATAAATAGATTAGCAAATTATCTATGCTATAATTATGAACTAGAAGAAAAAGAAAAAAAAGGAGAAGCAAATAATACTGAAATTGAGAATGCTAGAAATTTAATTGGAGGATTAATTAATAAATCTTGCGTATGTGTTGGGATTGCAGAAACTGTAAGAAATGTATTAGCTTGCATCGGAATAGAGTGTATAAATATAGGTGGAAATAAAGATGTACATATGTGGAATCAAGTAAAATTAGATGGTGAATGGTTCAATATAGATTTAACATGGGATTTAAAAAGAATAATTAATCTAGAACCACCTCAGCATTTATTAAAAAGTGATAATGATTTTAGAGGACATACTGCTGCATTCTATGAAACGAAAGAGTGTAATAGAACAATTCCTATAAGTGAATTAATACAATATATATTTAATAGACAATTTCAAATTAGTCCAGAACACATAGCAAATTTAGGAAAAAACTTTTGTATTCAACAACCTGGCAATTTACAACAAGGAGTTCTAAAAGTACAAAATGCCCTTAGTATGTATAAAGGAGAGGTACCAGAAAAATGAATAATTTTGCAACTAGTCTGGTTGAAGTAGAAATTCTACTAAATCAATTAGAGCCAAAATATAAAAATAAAATTCCTAGTTCTTTTTGGAAATATATACAAGAAAATAAAGATAAAAATTATAAATTTACTATTAATTTTAATAAGCCTTTAGAAAAGCAAAATCTTCTACCAGATACTATAGCAATTTTAACTTATATAAATATAGAGTATTTACTAAATGAAAAGCAGAAGAACTTCTTCAAGCAGCTTCTTTTAGAAGATGAAAAAATAGCAGAATCAAAGAAAAAAGAAAAATATAGTACAGACATATTTAATAAAAAAATTTAAAATTCAAATAAAAAAGAAGCCTATAAAAGCAAATGTATTTTTATAAGCTTCTTTCTAATTTATATATTTTCCTCATTTTTTACAAAGTTTAATTTTGATATTATTTCTTCTCCTAGAGCCTCTTTTCCATATTCTACAAGTTCATTCCATCTTAAAATTTGTCCTCTATGATGTGCATCAATTCCATATAAAACTTTAATATTGTAGTCTTTTACAATATTCCAAAACTCTCTGCAAGGATATTTTGCTTTTCTAAAAGCTTTTTGTCTTTCCTCTTTTGTTAATCTATCTAAGTCTATATTTTTATAGTATTTTAGTGCATATATTTTGTTTAAGTTTATTTCTAATGGAACATTATATTTCTCAACTGCTTTACAAATCTTATGAGTGATTTTTTCTTCTATTTCTCCAAATTTAGCTGAATTTAGCATAAAAATATCTGGATGTGCAATTATATTAGGTATATGATATTCCATAGCTTTTTCTAAATATTCGGCATATCTTATCAATTCTTTATCTAAAAAAATAGTTGCTCCTCCAAATATCTTTAGATTTTTATTATCATCATAAATAAAGTGTTGACCTAATATAAGCTTATCTGTCTCTAGCTTTAATTCTCTTAAATTTTCTTCTTCTCCTGGTAAATATTCTACCTCATATCCAGTTTCAAGTTCTATTTTAGTTTTATATTTCTCTTTTAAAAACTTTATGCTATTTAGATATTCTATTCTTCTATCATAATCCATTCTCATATTTTTTCTTACATCTATTCTATTTTTCTCTGGACAATGGTCTGTAAATGCTACTTTCTTAAATCCCATCTTTATATATTCTTTTACATATTCTTCATCTTCCATATCTAAATCCGCATGTCCACATCTATATGTATGTGAATGATAATTAAAATTTTGCATAGTGTGTTTCACTCCCTTTTATTTATTATAAACTTAATTATACCACTTTTTTTAAAAAAGTGATATAATATTTTTATTTACATATGTCTTCAATTAATTCCTTATATTGTGCGACAAGCTTATCTAAGCTTTCTTCTAATATATATTCATTTACCTCATGAGCTGTTACTGGCCCTGCACCCAATATTATACGATCATTTGTTAAAAAGCTTGCTTCTGTAATAAAATTACATGTTTTACTAGAAAATTCAGTTTCATTAAAAAATGCTGGTAATTTATTTATTTTTCTAACATCAGCTTCATACTTTTCTTTTAAATTTTCTAGCTTTTCTATTATCTCCTTTTCCATCTTACTATCTGTTGTTCTAAAATCTATTAAAAACTTACAATAGTCTGGA
Organism: Clostridia bacterium; assembly: GCA_022799935.1. Lineage (GTDB taxonomy): Bacteria > Bacillota > Clostridia > TANB77 > CAG-508 > JAAWPK01. Next base: position 6,121 of record JAAWPK010000006.1, on the reverse strand, counting down.
ACCGAATTAATTGCACTTCCTCCTTCTATTACACCAATATTCATAGTTGTATAAGGTATGCAAAATCTTCTATCTTCTTTTATTTTTATATCTTTTTCATAAAAATCCTCTAGTTCATTTATAAATGCTACTGCACTCATAATTGCATTTTTCCCTCTATTAGGTGTACTTGAGTGCGTTTTTATACCTTTAAATGAAATCTCATATTCCATTAAGCCTTTACTACCTACTACAAGTTCATTATTAGTAGGCTCTCCTATTATTAAGGTTTCTGGAAATTTTTTTTCATATTCTATAACTTCTTTAATCCCTGAAAATCCTATTTCTTCATCATAAGTTAAATATAGTTTTATTCCACTCCTTAATTTTCTAAAATCTACTTGTGATATTGCAGTTATTATTGCTGCAATACCAGACTTCATATCACAAACACCAAGCCCATATAACTTGTCTGCCTCTTTAGTTAGAGAAAACTTCTCATATTTCCAACCATCTGTGTATTCAACAGTATCTGTATGTCCTACAAAACCTAATCTTGCATTTTTATCATTAGATATTACTAAGAACTTTGCTCTTTTTTCCGTTGTAAAACCGAATTGAAACTAATAAATTCTCTATATAATCCATTATTTTTTTATTTTCTTTATCTTTTATAGTATTACATTTTACTAAATTTTCTAATACTTCTTTAACACTTATCATCTTAAGGAACCTCCTTTTATCTTTCTTCTTCTGGCTTTTGTCTAGCACATGCCTCCTGTATTCCCCTCTTTAAAGCATCTCTATTTAAATTTCTTAAGTCTATATCTAGAAAGATATTTCTGGCAGTTTCAATACTTCCATTAACTCTTTCTCTCTCTACATCTTGGAATACTCCTGGTATTTGCCTAAATCCTATCTTATATGCAATTCCATAAGACATAGATTTTCCCCTTTCAAGAGTTCTCATATATAGTCTCTGGTATCCTAGTGCACTAGACTGCATAACAGCATATATCATAAGCTGTGTTCCAAGCCCAGTATTTCTATATTCATCAAGTACTGCAACATCTGCTAAATACATAATACTTTCTTCTTCAAATTTAACTGGTTGTTCTGTTTTGGCTCCTCTCTCTAAAGCAACTATTCCAGCACATACATCATCACTGTAAGCACCAAATATATATCCTCCTTCTTGATATTCTCTAAAAATTTTTCCTAATTCTTCATCTGTATATTTTTCATTATATGGTGGTCCTGAAAATACTCTATATACATTTCTAAAATCTTCAAAACTTCCAACCTCTTTAATCTTACCTTCCATTTTTTACTCCTTCTTTTATAAAATAAGAAAAACTATATGCAAATCTACCTACATATAGTTTCTTATATCTTATTAAATATTTTTAAACTATTGTAGGCACATCATTCTCAGCTTGCACCTACTTAAGTTTTTTAAGCAGTTACAAGCTTATTCTATGATGATGTAATTTGTTTAAAAATATTGTTAATTTCATAATTTTTCCTTCTTTATTTTAATTATGTTTATTATTATATCAAAACAGATACAATTTGTCAACATAACATATTAGCTATCTAACTTCATACTTAGAGCTACTTTTTGTCTTTCTCTGTCTATCTTTATAACTTTTACTTTTACAATATCTCCAACAGATACAACTTCTGCAGGATTTCTTATATATTTATTACTCATCTCTGATATGTGAACAAGTCCATCATGCTTTACTCCAATATCCACAAATGCTCCAAAGTCTATTACATTTCTAACAGTTCCATTTAAAACCATTCCTTCTGTTAAGTCTTCTAATTTTAAAACATCACTTCTTAAAATTGGTTTTGGCATATCTTCTCTTGGATCTCTTCCAGGCTTTGTAAGCTCTGATATTATGTCTTGAAGTGTCATTTCTCCTATCTCTAATTCTTTTGAGGCCTTTTTTATATCTATTGTCTTCAATTTTTCTTTTAACTCTTGAATTTTATTTTTGTCTTTTAAATCTTCTTTAGCAAAGCCAATGTTCTTAAGTAATTTTTCTGTTTGCTCATAATTATCTGGGTGCACTGCTGTTATATCTAAAGCGTTATCTCCATCTGCTATTCTTAAAAAACCTGAACATTGTTCAAATGCTGCTTTTCCGAAGTTTAGGAACTTTTAGAAGCTGTTTTCTATTTGTAAACTTTCCATTTTCATCTCTATATTTTACAATATTTTTAGCAATTCCTGAATTAACTCCTGACACATAAGATAAAAGTGATGGTGTTGCAATATTTACATCTACTCCAACTTTATTAACAGCATCTTCAACAACTCCAGTTAGACTTTCATTTAAAACTTTTTGATTTACATCATGTTGATACTGCCCAACTCCTATTGCCTTTGGATCTATCTTTACAAGTTCTGCTAAAGGGTCTTGTAATCTTCTTGCAATAGATATAGCCCCTCTTATTGAAACATTTATATCTGGGTATTCTTCAGTTGCAAGTTTTGAAGCTGAATATACAGATGCTCCGAGCTTCACTTACAATAGCATAATTTACTTCTCTATCCGCCTGTTTTATCATATCTGCAACAAACATCTCAGACTCTCTTGAAGCTGTTCCATTTCCTATCGCTATCATATCTATTTTGTCTTTTTTGATTAATTTTAATAATTTTTCTTTTGCACCCTCTACATCATTTTGTGGAGCTGTTGGATAAACTGTTTCTATATCTAATACCTTTCCTGTTTCATCTATTACTGCAATTTTACAACCTGTTCTATATGCAGGATCAAATCCCATAACCGTTTTTCCCTTTATTGGTGCTCCAAGCAATAATTGTTTTGCATTACTTCCAAATACTTTTATTGCTTTTTCTTCAGCCTTCTCTGTTAAATCACTTCTTATCTCTCTATCTATTGATGGTTCTATTAATCTTTTAAAAGCGTCTAGAATTGTATTTTTTAGCATTTCTTCAAATTGACTTTTTCCGAATAATTACATCTCTTTCTATATAGTCGATAATCTTTTCTTCAGGCTTTTCTAGTTTCACTTTTAAAACTTCTTCTTTTTCTCCTCTATTAATTGCAAGTATTCTATGGCTTGGTATTTGATTTATCTTTTCCTGATAATCATAATACATCTCATAATTTGTCTTTGCTTCTTCATCATCTGTTTTTGTTCTTATAAATCCTTCTCTATAACATAGTCTTTTAATTTGTTTTCTATATTTAGGTTCATCTGATATATTTTCTGCAATAATATCTAATGCACCTTGAATTGCCTCTTCTTCTGAGTTTACTTCTTTTTCTGGATTTATATATTCTTTTGCAATTTCATATATGTCTTTTATTTCTTTTTGCATATATATAATAATGCTTAAAGGCTCTAATCCTCTTGCCTTTGCAACAGTTGCTCTTGTTTTCTTCTTTTGTTTGTATGGTCTATATATGTCTTCTACTTCTGCTAAAGTAATTGCATTTTCAATCGCTTTTGCTATTTCTTCTGTCATTTTTCCTTGTTCTTCAATTGAATTTGTAACTTCTTCTTTTCTTTTCTCTAGATTTCTTAAATATGTTAATCTATCATTTAGATTTCTAAGTACTTCATCACTTAATCCTCCAGTTACTTCTTTTCTATATCTTGCAATGAAAGGAATTGTATTTCCTTCATCTATCAATTTTATTGTATCCTCTACTTGTTTTACCTTTATAGCAAGTTCATTTGCAATTATACTTATTATTTTTTCCATTGTTTACTCTTCCTTTTTTATTTAATTTTATATTATCTTATATCATTTTTGAAAATAGTTCAATAAAAAACTTTAGAAATTAACAATTTAGTTTCTAAAGTTCATTCTTATTTTTCTATTTACATATTTAAATAAAAACTTTAATTTTAAATCATTTAAGATTTTATATATCTTATTTTTAAACTTTTTATGCTTATTCTTTTACAAAAAATACATTTTTTATTGACATAATATATTTATCGTAATATAATTAATACAATAGGCAATTTATTGCCTTTTATATAGTAGGGTAGCCCATTTATTGGTCTACAAAGCCATGTGAAGACAGGAGGACAAAATGTCAAAAACCACCAGAAAGCTGCTCACATTCGTTGTTGCTTTGGCCATGGTGCTAATGCAACTTCCGATATGTGAAGCAAACGCGGCGTCCGTCGGAGACGATTCGGGAGCTCCTCATGAGTTTTCTGAAATTCGTCTCTCGCAGGAAACTCCTCAGCTCCGGTTTGAAAAGGGTAAAACCTATATCCTTTCCTACCAGGTACAAGAAGAGGGCTGGAGAGTTTTCAAGCTCAGGTACAATGTCAGAAATCACGGTTGGCAAACTGCTGAGGTAGGTACAGACAATGACTACCTCACAGTCGAAGACTACACTTCTGATAGCCCTGAGCTAGTCTCAGTAAAGCTCGTATGCAAAGACTGTGACATCACTTCAATTGCAGTCCAGTTCATAAATGATGTCACAGAAGAAGTTCAGGAGCATTCCTTCAACGCGTTGATTACTGAACAGCAGTCTGTGGATCATCAGGATATCTATGCGGATGATGTTGAAGAATCCACTGACGATTCAAGTAATCCACCTGACAATGTTCCTGAGCCCGATCCTGATCCTGAGCCTGATCCTGAGCCCGAGCCCGATCCTGAGCCTGAGCCCGATCCCGATCCTGAGCCCGATCCCGAGCCTGAGCCCGATCCTGATCCTGAGCCTGAGCCCGATCCTGATCCTGAGCCTGAGCCCGAGCCCGATCCTGAGCCTGAGCCCGAGCCCGATCCCGATCCTGAGCCCGATCCTGAGCCCGAGCCTGATCCTGGTCCCATTGTGCTTGATACATCATCTTGGAAATTTGAAAAAATTTCCGCAACCTATGATGGATCTTCGCATGTTGCAGTTGTCACTGGCCTGCCCGATGATATCAATATTATCGTGCATTATACCAACAATTCCAGAACAAATGCTGGTAGCCAAACCGCAACTGCAACCTTTGAACTTCCTGATGGATATGTGCTTCCTGAAGGAATGGAGTCAATGGAAACCGAGATCGAGATTGCAAAAGCAACTCTCCCTCCTCTGTCTACCCAGGATGTGCACACTATTTACGGTCCGTGCAGATATGTCATCGATTATGCTGATGGTCTGCCTCCGGGAGTCAGTGTGACTTACGAAGTAGATGGCGTTGATGTGGGAGACAAGTGCATCTTCGATCAAACAGGCTCCCATGTTGTCACAGCAAATTTTGCCGTATCTGATCCTGAGAATTTCGAAGGCATTGACCCCATCAAATACGCATACAACTTGGTTCCCAACTACAAGAAGCAATTGTATGCTTTGGATGTGGAAGCCAGTGATGTCATTGATGGAAAAGTCAATGTAAGCGTCAAATTGCTGTACAACACGATGATCGATCTGCCTGACAGCTTCAGCTTAAGCAACATGCAGTTCGACATCCTATACAACCATGACCTGCTTGAGCTCGACAAAGCTGCTACAACCAACTGGTATGGCTTTGATGTTGCAGTCAAAAACGACTCCACATTCTATGGAGTATCTTTCGACAGCCTTGCCATGCCAGACGAGACAGAAATCGTAAACTATGTGTTTACACTGAAGGATCCAGCGGCTACAGATATTAGCTTTAATGTGGCTAATATCATAGGCATGGTGGATTCCTCTGGCAGAAATAACTATGGAGCACCTGGTTCTGGTGTCATCATCAATCCGACACTGCCTCAGACCGTATACAATGTCGACACCGATGACTACACAGGCAAATTGAGCACTACAAAGTCCAATACTGTATCGGTATCCACAGAAGTAAACTCTGAGACAGCCTCGGAGAAAACCACGGCTACAGTTCCTGCTGAAGACGAAGCCTCGGAGAAAACCACGGCTACAGTTCCTGCTGAAGACGAAGCCTCGGAGGAAACTACGGCTACAGTTCCTGCTGAAGACGAAGTCCCGAAGGAAACCACGGCTATAGTTCCTGCTGAAGACGAAGTCTCGGAGGAAACCACGGCTATAGTTCCTGCTGAAGACGAAGTCTCGGAGGAAACCACGGCTACAGTTCCTGCTGAAGACGAAGTCTCGGAGGAAACCACGGCTACAGTTCCTGCTGAAGA
>JAAWPK010000063.1 GCA_022799935.1 Clostridia bacterium | reverse complement strand
GGATTTTCTCCGATTTGGTGATGATACTCTTCCTGCTTCTGTCCATGTCGATCCTGTCGATTTTGTCCTATACCATAGTATATAGCTATATACTCCTGAACTGTCATCTTCCCATCCTGCTCTTACTCTTATTGTATGTCCTCCTCTTGATACTTCTTCTATTGTTGCTTTTGGTGCTTTCGTATCTATTCTTATTGTCTCTTCTACTGCTGTTTCTGATATATTCCCTGCTCTATCTATTGTCCATGCTGTTATTTTACTTTCTCCTGCACTTGTTATATTTACTGTAACTGTCGTGCCTTCTATTTCTCTTTCTGTTATTGTTGTTGCTCCTTCTACTTTATATCTTATTTTCCATGGACCTGATAATGTATCTGCTCCTGCTGTTATTGTTGCAATTCCTCCTTCTTCTCCATACCATATCTTATCTCCTAATCCTTCTGGTTCACTTAATCTTATACTTGGTTCCATTGGAGCTACATTATCTATTTGTACTTCTCTTGTGCTTGAATCTGACATCTTTCCATCTTCATTTATTGCCCATGCTGTTATTGTTGTTGTTCCTTCATTTGTTAATGTTAATGTTTTTTCTCTTCCATTTACTATTTCTTCTTCTGTTGTTGCTCCATTTAGACTATATTTTATTTGTGCTGTTTCTGATGCATTTGCATTTGCTCCGATCTCTTATTGTAACTATTACATTCCCTCTATACCATCCATTTCCTGTTTCTCCTCTTACTATTATGTCTGGTGCATTTAGTGTTTTCTTTGTTATTATTGTTACATATCCTTGTCCATTTTGACTATCTAGACTTGAACTCATATTTCCTGCTTCATCATATGCTTCTACATATACATTGTATTCTCTTCCTGTATCTAATCCCGTTACTTCTACTCTTCCTGTTTGACTTGTTCCTAAAAATGTTGCTGTTCCATTAATTATTGTATAAAATTTATATGTTATTGGTCCTCCCAAATCATCTGCTGTTTCTGCTTTTAATGTAAATCCATTCGCTGTTACATCACTATATGATAGCTTTGGTGTATGTGGTGGTGTTTCATCTTTTTTTATTTCTACTGTACTATATCCTGAGCTATTTCCTGCTTTATCTTTAACAATTAATGCTATTACTGTTATTCCATCTGTTTCTTGTCCTTTTCCTATTTCTATCTTTTTGTTTATGTCTTCTATATATTCCATTTCTTCTTTTGTATATATTTTATTATTTTCTATATCTTCTTCTGTTAGTTTTTTATAATAGAATCCACCTATTCCTGAATTTGCATCTTTTGCATTTTTTAGTGATATTCTTACTTCACTTGTCATCCACCCATTGTTTCCTTGTCTTCCTTCTATTTCTACTTTATTTATTTCTGGTGGAGTATTATCATAGTTTACTTCTAATCTTGCTATATCTGATTCGTTTCCATTTTCATCTACTGTATATGCAAATATTGTGGTTGTTCCTGATTTTCTTATTCCTTCTAATGTAACTTGTTTGTCATTTGCTATTTCTTCCGTTTGCCACCTGTCTTTTGTATAGTGTATTTCTTTTACCTTGTCTCCCGTTGCTGTTATTCTAACTACTACTGCTACATTATCTTTTCCATACCACCCATTTTCTTGCTCTCCATGTTCTGTTATTTCTATTATTGGTGCTACCATTGTACTAGATACCCTTATCCATGCATATCTTATTTTTCCTGAATTTGCTGTTACTCTTACTATATACCATCCTGTTTCTATCGGCTCATATTCTAAAACATTTGAGTTTTCTGCTTTTACTATTCCTCCCTTATGTATTATCTCTATTTTGTTTATTCCTTCTGTTTCTTCTTTTCCTACTACTGATAATTTATTTGTTTCTTTATCATATCTTGCTATTACTCTTGGTATTTCTTTTCTATCTTCTATTCCTAAATATTCTATAAATTTTTGTCCATAGTTTATGTCATAATATAACTGAAAAATATACCCATCTATTGTTGTAACTATTATATCTTCATTGCTTATATCTTTGTCTGTATTAGCTACTGCCTTTTTTATCCATGTTGTATTTGTTTCCATTTCTCTTGCTAGTTTTTCTAAACTTAATTTTTCTCCTGTCATTTCATATTTTAAAATTATATTTTCTCTTAATGCTTCTATTTGCTCTTTGTATTGCAATATATTATATTCTTCTGTTGCTGTTGTACTTACTTCTATTATTCCTTCTTCTCCTGTTATTCCTCTGATTACTACCATGGTTAATATTACCAATAGTATTATTGTTACTATTAGCGCAATAAGCGTGATTCCACGCTCAGACTTGTTTGGTTTGATTATTTGCATTGTTGGTTTTCCTTCTATCCTTTCTTTTGATTTTCCTTGGTTTTAACTTTTATAAAAAAGCTTAGGAGCATATATTCCTGTCCTCTCCTTATGTTTAGAAACTAAAATAGAAAAAGTCAAAACCAAACAAACCAAACTATTTTAGTTTCTAAGCATAAAAAGAGGTAGTATCTCATTTTGAGATATGTATATTATCGACAATATATCACATAATGAGATATATGTCAATATCTCTTTTTGAGATATTCTATAATTATTTTAAAATATATTGGCAAAATTAGATTATTTAAATGGAGGTTTTATGAGATTAAAAAACATAAGAGAAGATAAAGACATAACACAATTACAAATAGCTACTTTACTTAATTGTAAGCAAAATACTTACCAACAATACGAAACTGGAAAGAGGCAAATTCCATTAGAAGCTCTTAAAAAACTTGCTTTTTTCTATAATACAAGTGTTGACTATCTATTAGAAATTACTGATGAGACAAAACCATATCCAAGAAAAAATAACATAAAAAAGTAGGTACCTTATAAATGCCTACCTCATTTTGGTATTCATTTATAAAGTACCTACCTGAACCCCCAGTTTTCGCAAAAGATTTTTTGCTATCTAGAATTAAAATTACACTTTTTTGGTTTCAAAAATATTTACTTTTGTTCTTAACTCTTCTTGTCTTTCTTCAACTAAACTTAGCCTTGATTCAATAATAAATGGATATTCTTTTAAATATTTTACATCTACTTGTATGTCTCCCATTTTGCTTTTCATCTTTCCAACTTCTCTAATAAATTTTTCGTCAAACTTATCTATTTTTTCAGTAACACTTTTGTCCATATTTTTTCAATTTCTTTTAGTTCTCTTTCTATTTTTAGTTGCCATTTTATTTGATTAAAATCATATGTACTTAGCTCTTTCCTGAAAACCTCTTGTCTTTCATCTAAGCTTTTGATGTTTAAATTGATACTTACTAATTCCTCCATAATCTTCTCAAGTTGATCATTCATATTTCTCATTTGTTCATTATTCATATTTTCACCTCCCTTATACAAATATGTTTATATTTTACTATATAGTAAATTGTAAATCAAGAAGTTTATTAGTTTTTTATAAGAAAAACTAATAATTTAGAGATAAAATTCTATAAGCAAATAAAAGATATAACTAAAAAAATCGCTCTAATAAAAAAAGAAATGAAAAACTTTTCATTTCTTTTTTTATATTTTATAATTCTATTTCTTCAAATGTATTTTTCTTTATCTCCTTTGGTACTTCAATTGGATATTTACCAGTAAAACAACCATTACATAAATTTGATATGTTACATTCTTTAGTAATTTCTTTTAAACTATCTATATTTAAATACTCTAAGCTATCTGCATTTACCATTTTCCTTATATCATCTATAGTTCTATTATATGTAACTAAATTTTCTTTGCTATCTATGTCTGTCCCAAAATAACATGCATCTATAAATGCAGGTGAAGCAATTCTTAAATGTACTTCTTTTGCTCCTGCTTTTCTTAATACTGCAATTATTTTTCTTATTGTTGTTCCTCTTACAATTGAATCATCTATTAATATTATTCTTTTTCCTTCTACTGCAACTTTTATTGGGTTTAACTTTAGTCCAACTAATTCATTTCTTGTTTCTTGTGCATTTTGTATAAATGTTCTTCCTATATATTTACTCTTTGTAAAAGCCATATCATAATGTATTCCTGATTCTTTTGCATATCCAAGTGCTGCATCTAATCCAGAATCTGGAACTCCTGCAACAATATCAGCTTCCACTGGTGCTTGTTTTGCAAGACATCTTCCAACATCTTCTCTAAATTTATGTACACTTATTCCATCTATTACAGAATCTGGTCTTGCAAAATATATATATTCAAATACACATAATCCCTTTGGTTCGTCTTTACTTGTCTCTATTGATTTTATTTCATTATTTGTTACAGTTATAATTTCTCCTGGTTTTACATCTCTTACAAGTTCTGCTCCTGTAATGTCTAATGCGCAACTTTCTGAGGCAAATACTATTCTATTTTCTGTTTTTCCCATACATAAAGGCTTAAACCCTTGAGGATCCCTTGCTGCAAGTAATTTTGTTGAAGTCATTATTAATAAAGAATAAGATCCTTTTAATCTTTTCATTGTGTTTTGAACAGCTTCTTCTATTGATTTTGCTTTTAATCTTTCTTGTACTATAACATGGCATATAACTTCTGTATCAGTTGTTGTTGTAAATATAGCACCATTTTCTTCTAATTCTGCTCTTAGATCATAAGCATTTATTAAATTTCCATTATGTACAACTGCTAAATTACCTTTTTTATGTCTTATAACCATTGGCTGTGCATTTTCTTTTCTTGCTTCACCTGTTGTAGAATATCTAACATGTCCTATTCCCATTTTTCCTTCTGGTAATGCTTCTATCTCATGTTTTGGAAACACCTTAGATACTAATCCCAAATCTTTTCTATATGATATTAGCCCATCTCTATTTATAGCAATTCCACAGCTTTCTTCTCCTCTATGTTGAAGTGCAGATAATCCAACATCTATCATATATGCTAGTTGGTCTTTTGATTCTTTAGAGTAAACTCCAAATACTCCACATTCTTCATTAATTCTTTCACTCATTATTTTTTCCTCCAAAATACTTTCGTATTTTTTAATACTTAAATATTATAAACGAATTTTCGAAAAATGTACATACCTTTTTCGAATTTTAAAGGTTAAAAGTATAAAAACTTTTAACCTGTTTGTTTATTTAACTTTTTTCTTTTTTTGTACTGAAAATCCGAATTTCCCGTATTTTTTTGTCTAATGAATAATATCCACCATTTGCATATGCTACTAAATTACATTTTGATATGTCAAATGCACCATTTTCGTCTATGTATTTTTCATCTGCATTTATTGCAAGCACTTCTGCAAGAAACATATGATGTCCACCAAGTTCTTTTATCTCTTCTACCTTACATTCTATTGAAACAGGACTCTCTTTTATCATAGGACATTTAACAAAGTTTGCTTTTTCTTTTGTTAAATGCATTTCTTTAAATTTATCTACACCTCTACCTGATTTTACTCCGACACCAGTCTGTTGCATAGCATAATTCTTCTGTTGTCAAATTTATTACAAATTCTCTTGTATTTTTTATTATATCATAAGAATATCTTTCTGGTCTAACCGATATATAAACTTTAGCAGGTGTTGAACATGTAATTCCAGTCCAAGCAATTGTTATTATATTTGATTTTTCCATGTCTCCGCATGTTACCATGACAGCTGGTATTGGGTACACAAATGTACCTGGTTTCCACATTACTTTACTCAAAATATTTACCTCCTTATGGTTATATTACTATTCTTATTTTATTATATTGTTACTTTATTTATTTAATTCCTCTGTTTTATACAGATTATATCATAAAACAGAGATATTTACTATAATAAATTCAAATTTCTATATCTATTTATAAATATAGGTTTAAAATAGATATGACACAAGAACATTGAAAAAAATAAATAGGAAATACCAAAAATATGATAAAATATTTTTAACCACAAAAAATTTATCT
>JAAWPK010000005.1 GCA_022799935.1 Clostridia bacterium | reverse complement strand
TCATTTTAACTTTTCTCCTTTGTTTATTTTGTCTTATTTATTATATATATTTCTTTTATCCTTTGCAACAGTTTTCTTTAATTTGTAATACAATTGTAATATAGATACGAAAATATTTAGATAAAAAAATAAGCATGTATTTTAACTTACATACTTATTTTATATTTAACTTTTACCAACTATCTTTCTTAAAATGAGATTTTGAAACTGTCTCGATTTCTCAGTTTAGCCTAATTTACCTGCTTTTTCTAATTCATTTAATACTATTACAAACATTGCATGTGACCAACCGAAGTCCTATTACCCATTCTGATTTCATTTTTTCATTATTTACTTGTTCTGCTAGGAATCCATGTTTTGTACTTGTCATAACTACAAAATCAAAGCATTCTTTTGCTCTTTTATAGTCTTTCACTTCTATATAGTAAAGTGCCATCCATAGTGTTGCTATAACCCATGGTCTACTTCCTGTGTAATGGTCATCTTCAAATCTTAGATATCCTCCTGTATATGTTCTTAAATTTAAGTTTATTCTTTCTATTGTATTTGTAATTTTCTTTTCATTTGGAGAAAACATTCTAAATGGCGTAACTAATCCAAGTGTACTTATATCTAGTTTTCTGTCTTTTTCATTTCTTACAAAACTTTTCTTTTCTTCATCATATAATCTATTTATTACATATTCTTTTATTTTTACTAATTCTTTTCCCAAAATCTCTTTTTGTTTTACAACTGTTTCTTGTTTTAGTCTATTTTCTCCAAGTTCTTCTGCAAGTGTTTCATAGATTTTTTGCATTGCTTCAAATGCAGCAAATATACTTGATAATGAATATATACTTATTCCTTCATGCATTTCCCATAAATCATATGTTATTCTCATTTGATTTTTTTCTTCTATTAAATCTTCTATATATTGTTCTAAGAATTTTACTGCTTTTTCACACATTTTTAAACTATCTTTTAAGAATTTTTTATCTTTTGTTCTTGTATAGTGGTCATATATTCCCCATACAACACTTGCTGTTTCATCTATTTGGTATCCCCAGCAAGGTGCAAGTGTTCCATCTGTAAAAAATCTTTGTTCCCACATTCCATTTTTTGATTGTGTATTTTTACAAAATGTCTTATAAAATTTTTCTGTTTCTTTTTCCATTTTTAATAAATCTAATGCTTTTGTTATATATATTGCATCTCTTGGCCAACAATATGAATATCTACCACATTTTGAAAATTCTTCATCAATTTCCATTGCTGCTGACATCCCTCCGTGTTGAAGAATTTGTAAGTAATGGATAAAGTAATATTGTTCTTACATATATATTTCTTATCACTTCTCTATATGGATTTCCTTCTATATCTAATGCCATATGTGACTTCGCATATTTTTTCCAATATTTTTTAGTATTTTGTAGTTCTCTTTCTACATCTAATTTTCTTATTTTATCTATTTGATTCTCTATATCTTCTGCTTTTTTTGTTTCTTTATTATCTGAAACATATATACATATACTAAATTCTCTTATCTCATTTGGTTTTAATATACCTAGATTATAACTTACTGCAGCTGATGGAGACATTCCTATGTAATCTTTATCTTGTAAAATTCCACTTCTTATTGTTTCTTCTGTCCCATGTATTTTATATGAATCTAATTTTACTCCTTTTGAAATGCAAGCTAAATTATATTCATGTGAATAGTATAACATTCCATCATCTATTATTTTACTACTAAAGAAATTATTATCATCACTTACCATTTTTGAATGCACTAAAAATTTTATATCTAAAGGGATATCATGTTCATTTATAAATGTATATTTACGAATGATTGTATTAACACTTGTTGATACAAAATCTGTTTGTATCATTTTTAGGTTAAAATATGTGTTTTTTATTTCTGTTTTTAATATATTTGTATCTTCTATATAACGCTGTTCATATAAATTATTTATATCATCATGCAAATATATTAAATTAGAATCATTTATTTTTACTCCCACATGCATATATTCTATAAATTGTCTAAAATCTATATTAGGATAACATATTCTTACTATCTCTCCCTTTTTTGTTAATCCTACTTTTAGTTCTTTATTACCTATTAGTGCATCATTAGTATATGTTTTCATTTCTTTTCTCCTTCTTTTCAAAATAAACTTCATATTACTTCATTGTTTATTTTGAAAACTTTACTCTATAATATTAATTATTAATTTTTCTATTTCTTTAAGTTTGAGTGTTATACTGTTCATCTCATCATCACTTGTTTCATCTGTTAATATTTCTGTCTTTAATATGTCTTCCATATCTGATATTTCGTCTCGAAGCATTTTTACTTTATTTATAATTTCTACTTTTCTAATTCTTCTTACAGATTCAAGTTCTAACCTTCCTTCTAGATATACTGCATTTTCCCCTACATTATATATTTCTCCATATTTAGGTATTGTAACTGGTATTTTTGTCTCTTCTAATATTTTTGTTTTTAATTCTTTTTGCGATTCTTTTTCTCCATGCACTAATATTATTTGTTTTGGTTTATTTATGAAAGAGTATATAAAATTCAAAAGCCATTCTTGATCTGCATGCCCAGAATATCCTTCTATATATTCTATTCTTGCATTTACTGCTATTTCCTCTCCAAATATCTTTACTTTTTTTGCACCTTCTACTATTTTTCTTCCCAAAGTTCCGGCTAGCCTGATAGCCTACAAATAATATTGTATTTTTTGAATTCCACAAATTATGTTTTAAGTGGTGTTTTATTCTTCCCACATCACACATTCCACTTGCTGACATTATTATACATGGTTCTTCTATTTCATTTAATGCTCTTGATTCCTCTGCTGTTCTTGTAAATTTAAGTCCATCGAATTCTAGTGGATCATCTCCACTTTCAATTTCTTCCTTAACATCATCATCAAACAAATCTTCATTGTCTTTAAATATTTCTGTTGCAGATATTGCAAGTGGACTATCTACATATACTGGTGTTTCCATAAGTAATCTATATTTATTTATGAATGTCTCATCTTTTGTATTTTCTTTTATCTTATTTAATTCATAAAGTATTTCTTGTGTTCTTCCGAACTGCAAATGAAGGTATTACTACATTTCCTCCATTTCTTATTGTATCATATACTATATTTAAAAACATTTCTGCTTTATCATCATTTCTCATATGAAATTTGTTTCCATATGTAGATTCCATTACTAAATAGTCTGCTGATTCTATCATTGTTGGAGAGGCTAAAAGTGGTATATCATTATTTCCAAGGTCTCCTGTAAATACTATTTTTTCTTGCTTATCTCCTTCTTTCACCCAGACTTCTATTATTGCTGAACCTAGCATATGTCCTGCATCATTGTATCTTACTGTTATATTATCGTCTATATCTACTATTTCATTATAGTTAACTTTTCTAAATAGTTCTAGACAATCATTTGCATCTTCTGCTGTATATAGTGGTGCAAAACCAAGTTCTCCTTTTCTCTTTCTCTTTCTGTTTCTCCATTCTATTTCCATTTCTTGTATATGACCGCTATCTGGAAGCATTATTGAACATAAATCACATGTTGCTTTAGTTGCATATATTGGATTTCTATATCCGTCTACATATAACTTTGGTATTCTTCCTGAATGATCTATATGTGCATGTGTAAGTAGCATAAAATCTATTTCATTTACATCAAATGCAAATTCATCATAGTTTTTATTTTCTTCTTTTGTGCTTCCTTGAAATAGTCCACAGTCTACTAAGAATTTCTTTCCGTGCAGCCTCCACTAAAAAATTTGAGCCTGTTACCCCTTCTGAGGCTCCTAAAAATGTAATTTTCATTTTTACCTCCTAAAATCTATTTTACAAATAATTTAACTTTTCTTTTGTTTTTTACTTGCATATGTTCTGGCAAATCTAACTCAAATTCTAATTCTAATACATTTCCATCATATACATTTATTTCTATTTTATTTCCATTGTTCATTATTTGCATATTAACATTTTCTAAATTCATTATTCTAGTAGATAATATTGGTTTTATTATATTTATATCTAAATCTATATCTTTAGTTATAGGATTTATAACTTTTAGCTCATATAATTTTTCTATTGTCATTTCTTGTAATTTTTCTATATCTGGTTTTATTATATCTACATCTTTTATAAATCTTTCTTCGTCATATACAATAAAATTATAGTATCTAAGTATTCTTAAAATCTGTACTAATTCTTTCTTTTGTTCTATTTCTGTTATTCTTTCTACTTTTTCTTCTAAGCATTTTATAAATATCTTTTGAATATTTATTTTATATTTTTCTTTATTTCTAACTGTTTTTGTTTCTTTTAATAAGTCTAGATTCTTTTCTAATTCTTCTTTTTTTTGTACATAATTTTTTGCGTCCATCATTTTGTTACATTCTTCTATTTCATTTAATGCCTTTTTTCTTTCTTTTTTTATTGTTCCAAGTAAATTGCTTAAACTATATATTTTCTTGTATTCTGAAAGATTTTTATTTCTTTTTTCAAATTCCTTTTGTAGAAGATTTTCATCATTTATAATTTCATCTAACTTTCCTATTTCTTTTGCTTTTTCCTTTTTTGTTTTTGTTAATTCTAATGTAAATTTCTCTTTATCTGATAATCTTTCTAATTCTTTTTCGTCCCATTCTCTTTCTTCTGTAAGTCTTTTCTTCTCATTTTTGTTTCTTTGAATACATACAATTATTGATATTCTATAAAGTAGATTTAATAATTCCTCTACATTTCTCTCATCATATTGTTCTTTAAGTTTATCTTCTAGTTTTTTTAAGATCTTTTCTTGTTTTTCAAGTTTCATCCAGTTATCTAGGAAATCAAATCCTAATAATATTTGCAAATTTTGATATATTAAATTACAATCTATATTGCTTATTTCACTAGGAAGTGTATTCCACGACCAGGCATCAAAATCTCTAATTATTTCAATATTATTTATATCTCTTCCTTCATTTAAAAGCTCTGGTAATGCTATCCTTATTAGATTATATTCCTCATCTAGATACATTTTTGTATCATTCATTTTAAATAAGGCAAAAAGCATTGCCTTTTCTGTTGGAAATACTTTTATTGTATTTAAATATGTATCAACTCTACTTGTAATTCCCTCTTTTATAAATTTTTCTCCTTCTTCACTACTTGGTTTTACAAGTTGTATTTCTGTACATCTATTTATTATTTTTATCATATTTTCTACAAATTTATTTTTAGTTTCTACATTTACTTTTATATTAGCATAATCGTTATATGAACTACTTATTTTATATAGCATGCTAAGAAGGAGATTTTTTACATCTCCTGAAAATTTCTTTTTTGATAATACTGTTTCTAACTTACTATTATTACTTTGAAACTTTAAAAGAATATCATTTGTTTTCATTATTAGCTAAAAAACCCTTTCTATTTTTTCTTATGTTTTATTCTCCATCTGTACTTCCCATTTCAGCTTGCTCTGGAGACATTTTAAGTTCTTCCCATCTTTCTTTAGACATAAGTACCTCTCTAGGCTTACTTCCTTGATATCCAGATATTATTCCTCTTTCTGTCATCTGGTCTATTATTCTTCCGAGCTCTTGCATAACCAACTTTTAGTCTTCTTTGTATAAATGATGTTGAAGCTTGTCCTGCTGCTATTACTTCTTCTATTGCTTCTTCTAATCGTGGATCTACATCATCATCTTCTGCTTGTTCTGCTATCTCTTTGTCTGTTTTATTAGCTTTTTCTATTGATTCTATTATTTCTTCATTATATATTGTTTCTCCATCCTTCTTTAGGAAATCTACTATTTTTTCTACTTCTTTGTCTGATACAAATGTACCTTGTACTCTTGTAGGTTTTGATACTCCTGTTGGATAATAAAGCATATCTCCTTTTCCAAGTAACTTCTCTGCACCTGGCATGTCTAATATTGTTCTTGAATCTATTTGTGAAGATACAGCAAACGCAATTCTTGATGGTATATTTGCTTTAATTAGTCCTGTGATTACATCTACTGAAGGTCTTTGTGTTGCAATTACTAAATGCATTCCAGCAGCTCTTGCTTTTTGTGCTAAACGACATATTGCATCTTCTACATCTTTTGCAGCTACCATCATAAGGTCTGCAAGCTCGTCAATTATTATTACAATTTGTGGCATTTTTGCGTTTTGTTCCTCTTCTTCTCCAGTTTCTAATGCCTTATTATATCCTTTTATGTCTCTTACTCCTCTTGCTGCAAATTTTGCATATCTATCTTCCATTTCTTGTACAGCCCATGCTAATGCTCCAGCTGCTTTTCTCGGATCTGTTACAACTGGTATTAGTAGGTGTGGTATTCCATTATATACTGAAAGTTCAACTATTTTTGGATCTACCATAACTAATTTTACTTCACTTGGTTTTGCTTTATATATTATACTTGTGATTAAAGTATTTATACACACACTCTTTCCTGAACCTGTGCTTCCAGCAACAAGTAAGTGAGGCATTTTTGCTATATCTGCTATAACTCTCGCTCCTGAAACATCTTTTCCAAGTCCTACAGAAAGTTTTGATTCAGCTGATACAAATTCTTCTGAATCTATTACATCTCTTAAATGTACCATCTCTGTATCTTTATTTGGTATTTCTATTCCAACTGCCTGTTTTCCTGGTATTGGTGCTTCTATTCTTATGCTTTGTGCAGCTAAATTTAAAGCAATATCATCTGCTAAGTTTGCTATTTTGTTTACTCTTACTCCTTCTGCAGGTTTTAGCTCATATCTTGTAATTGCAGGTCCTACTGCAACATCTTCAACTTTTGCTGCAACACCAAAGCTATGTAATGTTTTTTGAAGCTTTAATGCATTATCTGTTATTGCTTTTTTGCTAGTTCCAGCTTTTTTACCTGCTCCTTGTTCTAGTATTGCAATTGGTGGTGTTTCATAATTTTCATCTTCTACAACTTGTGCATGTTCTAGTTGTAATATTTGTTTTGTATTATCTTGCTTTTCTTTTTCAGCTTCTTTAAAAAGGTTAGCTTCTATATAGTCATCTTGTTTTGATTCTTTTGGTTCTTCATGTATTTGTACTTCTTCTGGTTCATCATCATCTATTTCTGGTACTTCAAATTTTGGTAAAATTCCTTTTTTAGTTTTTTTAATTGTTTTTTCTGGTACCTCTTCTCCCTCTTCATCATCTCCAAATGGATCTGTCATTATTACTGAATGAGATTTAACCTGTTTTTCTTTTTTCTTTTTCTTAGGTTTAGGTGCTATTTCTTCTTCATCTTCTTCGTCATCATCTTCTTCATATTCTCTAGAAGCTTGTACCATTTCTGATATCTTATCTACTAATTCTGCTGGTTTTATTCCAAATGTAAAGATTGTAAGTAGTATTGCAACACCAAGTAAAACTACATTTGCTCCAACTGGTCCGAAGTAGTTTTCTCATAGGTACTGCTACTAGTGCTCCAATTACTCCTCCACCTTTATTCTCAGTACCTAGGTCATATGCTTTAGATACAATATTTGAGAATTCATCATTTACATCTATTTTCTTATTATCTCCTGACATCTGCATTAATGACATAAATGCACATATGCATAATATTATAATCGCATATTGGGTAATCTTTGGTGCTACAAATTCCTTTTTTTCTTTTACAAGACTAATTCCAATTAAAAAAGTTCCTAATGGTACTAGATATTTTATCCATCCCATTATTCCTCCTAACATTGGACTTAGATGTTCTCCTATATATCCAGATTTTATATATATAAATACAGCAAGTAGAGCACTAAGAATCATGACAGTAATTGCATGTATATATGCATCTTGCTTAGATTTTTTCTTTTTTGTTACTTTCTTCTTCTTTCCCATTTTATTTTGTCTCCAGTTCTTTGTTTTATTTTTTTCTCTAAAATTACATTTTATATTCTATCATTCGTTAAGACAAAATGCAATGTTTTTGCATAAATTTACCTTTTTCTTTCTTGCATTAGATATACAACTTTAGATGTTATATTATTTGGAGATATTTTCGAAATTACTCTTAATATCTTTATTCCTAATCCTGGCACTATCATAAATTTATTTTTTAACATTTTCTTTACAGCATATCTTGCAACTTTTTCTGAACTCAGTGAATAGAGGTTGAATTTTACTCCTGCTACATTATTAAAGTTCGTGTTTACTGGTCCTGGACAAAGTAAACTTATTTTTACATTTGATTTTGCTTTTTTCAGCTCAGCTCTTATTCCTTCTGATAATCTAACTACATAAGCTTTTGAGGCATAATATGATTCCATAAGTGGACCTGGCATAAATCCTGCAATTGATGCTACATTTAAAATATGTCCACTATTTTTCTTCAGCATATCTTGCAAGTATAACTTTGTTAATATATGAACTGCTGTTATATTTGTGTTTATTAAGCTTATTTCCTTATCTAAGTCTGTTTCTACAAAATTTCCAAATACCCCAAATCCTGCATTGTTTATTAATATGTCTATATCTTGTACTTTTGTATGCAATTCTTTACATTTTTCTACGCTTTCTAAATCTAATGAAATTATTTCTACATTACCATTTAAACTCTTTTTTGTTTTCTCTAATTTCTCTTTATCTCTTGAAACTAGAACTAAATCATATCCTTTTTTATTTAATTCTCTTGCTATATCTCTTCCTATTCCTGATGAAGCTCCTGTTATTAACGCTTTCATAATCATCTCCTATTCATCTAGTTTTATAAAAATTATACAAATTCTTGCCATACTATATTAGCTAAGTCTAATCCTTTATCTGTAAGTTTTATATACTTTCCTTCTACTTTTATAAGATTCTCTTTATCTAGTTTTCTTAATTCTTTATTGTATACAACTATTGGGTTTTTTCCAAACTTTTCTTTATATTTATCAATATTTAATCCTTCTATTTTTCTTAGCCCTAGTAACATATATTCCTTAGCTTTTTCTTCTTTTTTTTGTATTTCATGTATAATTATATTTTTGTCAATTTCCCCATTTTTTATGTTGTTAATATACTTTTCTATGTCTTCTATATTTGAATATCTTGTATTATTTAAATAAGAGTGTGCCGCAACACCAAATCCTATATACTCCTTCTGTTCCCAACAGTTAATATTATGTTTTGACCTATACATATTTTTTGCAAAATTTGATATTTCATAATGTATATATCCATGCTCCTCTAAAATTTCCTTCGCTTTCCAATACATCTTCCTTTCTATATCTTCTTCTGGAAGTTTTACTTTTCCTTCACTTACCATTTTTTGCAATTTTGTTCCTTCTTCTAATATAAGTGAATATATAGATATATGTTCTGGATTTAAATCTACCACTTTTTTTACGGTTTCTTTTAAATTTTCTAATGTTTGGTTTGGAAGTCCTAGTATTAGATCTATATTTATATTTTTATATCCTACTTCTCTTGCATTTTGATATGTTTCTAAAAATTCTTCATATGTATGTATTCTTCCGTATTTGTTTTAATAAATTATTATCTGTACTTTGAAGTCCTATACTTATCCTATGTATTCTTATGTCCTTATATTCTTTTAGCTTTTCTTTACTTACAGTTCCTGGATTTATTTCTATTGTAACTTCTGGTTTATTTACAGTATATAGTCTTATTTCATTTAATATATTCTCTATATATTTACTATCTAAAATAGATGGAGTCCCTCCACCTATATATATTGAATCTACTTTATATTCCATTAAATCTCTGCTTTTTATCTCTTCTACTAATGCATTTGCATACTCTTCTATATACCTTTGTTTATCTGGAAATGATACAAAGTCACAGTAATAGCATTTAGATTTACAAAATGGTATATGCACATATATTCCTATTTTCTTTATTATAATCACCCTTTCTATTTTAAATATCTTCTGCAATTTCTATAAGCTTCTTTAGTCTATGATTTACTCCCGATTTCCCTATTGGCTCTCGTAACATTTTTCCTAGTTCTTCAAGTGTTGAGTCTGGATTCTCTATTCTAAGCTCTGCAATTTCTTGAAGATTAATTGGGAGACTACTAAATTTCTTTTTCCTTTTTATTTTCTCTATTGCTTGTATCTGCACTACTGCTGCATTTATAGTTTTATTTAAATTTGCAGTTTCACAGTTTACCTTTCTATTTACATTATTTTTAGTTTCTTTTAGTACACGAATATCTTCATATTTAAGTACTGATGAATTCGCACCAATTAATGCTAAAAATTTTGATATTTCTTCTCCGATCTTTTATATATATTGAATATGAATATTTTCTCTCTAACAATTTTACTTCTATATTAAATTTATTTAATATTTCTATCAATTTTTCC
The DNA here is from genome assembly GCA_022799935.1 of Clostridia bacterium. GTDB lineage: Bacteria > Bacillota > Clostridia > TANB77 > CAG-508 > JAAWPK01. Next base: position 34,663 of record JAAWPK010000005.1, on the reverse strand, counting down.
CTTGAACTTTCTGTTTCAAGTCTTATTTCTAAATGGTATCTTGTTTTTGGTTCAGTTACTGAGCCGCTTCCTAAAAAAGCTCCTCTAACAATTGCCTTTAATTCATCTATATCTCCTAAATTAGGATTTTCAATATCTAAATCCTGTTTTTTGAATGTAATAGCATAGTTTTTTCCTTGTATTTCTATTTTATAATCTATTTTAAGTCTGTTTAATAACTTATTTAGTCTATTTATGTTGTATTCATTTTCTGTTAAAAATCTTATTTTTGTATTTTCCAAATTCATAGTAAGTAAATAACCATAAATTTCTGCTTGTACAATTTTAATATTCGAAAATGAATTTATTTTGCTTAGCTCTTCTTTAATATTTGCTGAAAATGACATAAAATTCTCCTCCTAAATTATCCTTTAATCTAGATCTAAAATATAGCATTGTTTTTAATTCTCCTATTTAATTATGATAACTCTATCATTTCCACATAAGTCTTGTATACAATAGCTTTCTTTATAGTAGTTGTTCTCATTTACTAGTTTTTGTAATGCTTCTTTTTGGTCATATCCTATTTCTAATACTATAATTCCATTTGTTTTTAAATACTTATATCCTTCATTTATTATAATTTTATAAAATTTAAGACCATCTTCTCCACCATCTAATGCGAGTCTTGGTTCATATTTAAGTTTGTATTCATCTATTTCTTTTGTTTTTATATATGGTGGATTAGACACTATAACATCAAATTTTTTGTCTACATTTTCAAACATATTACTTTTAATAAATTTTATATTATTTTCTTTTAATAGTTCTTTTGCATTAATTCTAGCTACTCCTATTGCTTCTTTGCTTATGTCTACTGCTGTTATATTTGTGTTTTCTAAATTTTTTGCAATTGATATAGCTATAGCTCCGCTTCCTGTACACATATCTAATATTTCTTTTTTGTTTTCCTCTTTACAAATTTTTATGACTTCTTCTACTAAAACTTCTGTATCTGCTCTTGGAATAAGAACACTTTCATTCACATAGAAATTCATTTTCATAAATTCTTTATGTGCAGTTATATATTGAATTGGATAATCTAAAATTATCTTTTCTATACCTTCAAAAAACTGTTTTTCTTTTTCCTTATCTACTTCGCTCTCTAAATTGATAATTAACTCTTCTTTTCTTATTCCTAATATTTTAGAAAGAAGTAGCCTAGAGATTAGACTTTCATCCTCTACATCATTTTCTTTTAGTTTTTCTTTTCCTTTTAGTAAAACCTGTTTTATAGTCATAATCCATTTTCCTTACTTTTTTATTTATAATATAATTTCAGCAATTAAATCATAATCCTTAACATCTATTATCTTGCATTTTACAAAATCTCCTAATGCAATTTCTTTATCACTTTTGATAAATACTACTCCATCTTCTTCTGGAACATCCATATATGTTCTTCCGTACATAATATTTTCCGATCAAAACTTATATTTTCTATCATTGCCTTATATACATTACCCAATTTTTGTTCTAAGTTCTTCTTTGATATTTGTTTCTGAATACTCATTATCTTCTTATGTCTTGACTTTTTAGTCATATAATGAACTTGTTCTTTTAATCTAGCTGCTGGTGTTCCGGTCTTCTTTTGAATACATAAATGCTCCTAATTTATCAAATTTTGTTTTTTTAGCAAATTCATAAAGTTCATCAAAATCTTCTTCTGTTTCTCCTGGAAATCCTACAATTAATGTTGTTCTTAGAATCACATTTGGTATTTCTTTTCTTATCTTAGCAATTACTTTTTCTATGCTTTCTTTGTCACTTTTTCTATTCATTCTTTTTAAAACTTTATTTGATATATGCTGAATTGGCATATCAAAGTATTTACATATCTTGTCCTCTTTTTTTACAACTTGTATAAGCTCATCTGTTATTGTTTCTGGATATGCATATAAAAATCTTATCCAATTAACCCCCTCTATTTTACAAAGTTCCGTTAGGAGCTCTGCAAGTGCTGGCTTTCCATATATGTCTATTCCATATTTAGTTGTATCTTGAGCAATCACTATTAACTCTTTTATTCCTTTTCTAGCAAGTCTTTTTGCTTCATCTATAATTTCCTCTTTTGGTCTTGATATGTATTTTCCTTGTATATATGGTATTGCACAATATGTACAATTATTAGAACATCCTTCTGCTATTTTTAAGTAAGCATAACTTTCTCCTGTTGTTATTACTCTATTTTCAAAATCTAGTTTACAAATATTACTTGATTTTTCTCCTATTAATTTACTTATTTTTTCCCACATTTTATCATACTCTCTTATGGAAATAAATAAATCTACTTCTGGGATTAGTTTTACTAATTCTTCTTTATATCTTTGGACTAAACAACCAATTACTATTAGATATTTGCATTTGTGTTTTTTGCTTTCTGCCATCTCAAATATTGTATCTATTGCTTCTTGTTTTGCGCTTTCAATAAATCCACAAGTGTTTATAACAATAATCTCTGCTTTTTTTTCATCATTTACTATTTCATATCCATTTTGCTTAAACATTCCTATAACTTCTTCTGTAACTACTAGATTTTTTGTACAACCTAATGAGACAAAACCTACTTTCATTCCTTACTCCTTATTAATAAATATTACATAGCTATTTAAGAGAAAAATAACTTAATGTCTGCGCAGGGAATTAATATATAACTACCATTGCAAATACTTCCATAAATTTAAATCTCTTAAATAGCTTCTGTATATCTTAAATATTATATTTTTCTCTTGAATGATAACTTGTATGTAAAAGTTTATGAGCTTCATGACCTCCTGGTTCTCCTAAGTATTCTTCATATGTTTTCTTTAAATATGGATTTTCATGTGATTTTCTTATAGTGCTTTTTTCATCTATATCATACAAGCTATCAGCTCTTTTTTTGAATACATCTACAGCATTTCTTGTTTTAGAAGATTTTATAGGTTGACCACCACCCATTATACAACCTCCTGGACAAGACATTACTTCTAAGAAGTCAAAATCTGCTGTACCGTTTTTTAGTTCTTCCATAATCTTTCTTGCATTTTCAAGTCCTGATACAACACATACTCGTACATCTCTTCCAGCAATGTTTACAGTCGCTCTTTTTATGCCTTTTTCTCCTCTAACTTCTTCAAAATTTAATTTTTCCAATGTTTTTCCTTCTAATACTTCTTTAGCAGTTCTAAGTGCTGCTTCCATAACTCCACCTGTTACTCCAAAGATAGCTGCGGCTCCTGTTGCTTCCCCCATTGGATCATCAAAATTTGTGTCTGGAAGTTCTACAAATTCTATATGAGTCTGTTTTATCATTCTTGCAAGTTCACGAGTTGTTATGACTGCGTCTACATCATCAAATCCTGCACCTTGCATATCTTCTCTTGTTCTTTCAAATTTCTTAGCAATACAAGGCATAACTGATACAACATATATTTTGCTTGGATCTATATTATTCTTTTTTGCATAATATGATTTTATTATTGCTCCAAACATTTGATGTGGTGACTTACAAGAAGATACATTTGATAAAAATTCTGGATAATTCATTTCTATAAATCTTATCCAAGCTGGACAACAAGATGTAGTCATTGGAAGTACCCCACCATTTTGAAGTCTATTTGCAAATTCTGTTGCTTCTTCCATTATTGTAAAATCTGCCCCTGTATTTGTATCAAATACTTTATCAAACCCAAGTCTTCTTAATGCTGTTACCATCTTTTTAGTTACATTTGTTCCTATTGGAAGTCCAAATTCTTCTCCAAGTCCGAGCTCTTACGGCTGGTGCTGTTTGAACTACTACAAATGTCTCTTTGTCTTTTAACTTTTCCCATACTTCTTTAGTATTATCTTTTTCCTTTAATGCTCCAACTGGGCAATTCTCAATACATTGCCCACAGAATGTACAATTCACATCATTCAAACTATGATTTTCTGCTGTTGATATACATGATGAAAATCCTCTATCTGTACAATCTATTGCACCTATACCTTGAACTTTTTTACAAGTTGAGATACATCTTCTACATAATATACATTTGTTAAAATCCCTTACTATACTAGGAGATTTATCATCTATTTCATGTATATTTCTCTCTCCTTTATACCTTATGTCTGTTACTCCAAATTCTTGAGCAAGTCTTTGAAGTTCACAATTTCCGATTTCTTACACAAGTTAAACATTCTCTATCATGATTTGAAAGTATTAGGTCTAAGACAGTTTTCCTTGCTTCTATAACTTTTTCTGTATTTGTATGAACAATCATTCCTTCTTCTACTTTTTGTATACAAGATGTTGCAAACCCTCTTTTTCCTTCTACTTCCACAACACAAATTCTACAATCGCCTATTTCATTTATTTCTTTTAGAAAGCAAAGTGTTGGTATATCTATATTTACCTTTTTTGCAGCTTCTAGAATAGTTGTTCCTTCCTCTACTTCTAAATCTACTCCATCTATGTTTAGTTTAATTAAATCTTTCATAATTAGATTTCCTTTCTATATTTGTTCAAGAATTCTCATTTGGCTAATAAGTATACTAGTTATATGATGGTACTGATGCTGTTAAAATTTAAACTTGTTACAGTATCAATATTTTCTTTCACAAGAAAACAAAACCAAATGTTAATTATTGGCAAATTATGATATGGCTTTAAATGGGCAAACACTTATACAAGTTCCACATTTTATGCATTTTTCCTTATCTATAATATGTGGTTGTTTTATTTCTCCATTTATTGCTTCAACTGGACAATTTCTTTTACACATTCCACACCCTTTACATTTTTCTGGGTCAATTTGTATATCTGCAAGTGCTCTACATTCTCCATTCCTACATTTTTTATCTATCACATGTTCTTTATATTCATCTATAAAGTATTTCATTGTACTAATTACAGGATTTGGTGCTGTTTGGCCAAGTCCACATACAGAAGCATTTTTTATATTTTCACAAAGTTCTTCTAATTTCTTTAAATCTTCTTCGTCTCCGTTCTCCATCTGTAATCTTTTCTAAAATCTCGAGCATTCTCTTTGTTCCTATTCTACAAGGTGTACATTTTCCACAAGATTCATCAACAGTAAATCCTAGATAAAATTTAGCAAGGTTTACCATACATTTTGTATCATCCATTACAATTAGTCCACCTGATCCCATCATTGAACCTATACTTGCAAGAGATTCATAATCTATTGGAATATCTAAATCCTCTTTTGGTATACAACCTCCTGATGGTCCTCCTGTTTGTGCTGCTTTAAATTCTCTACCATTTGGTATTCCTCCACCTATGTCATATATAATTTCTCTTAATGTTGTTCCCATTGGTACTTCTACAAGTCCTGTATTTACTACATTACCTCCGAGTGCAAATACTTTAGTACCTTTTGATTTTTCTGTTCCTATACTAGAATACCAATCTGCTCCATTTAAAATTATTTTTGTAATATTTGCATATGTTTCTACATTGTTTATTAAAGTTGGTTTCTGCCACAATCCTACATTTGCTGGGAATGGTGGTTTTAGTCTTGGTCTTCCTGCTCTTCCTTCGATTGATTCTAAAAGTGCAGTTTCTTCTCCACATACAAAAGCTCCTGCTCCGAAGTCTTATTTCTATGTCAAATGAGAATTCTGTTCCCCAAATATTATTTCCTAATATTCCATATTCTCTAGCTTGATTAATCGCTTTTCCAAATCTTTGCACAGCTATTGGATATTCTGCTCTAACATATATAAATCCTCTATTAGCTCCAACTGCAAATCCTGCTATCATCATAGCTTCAATGACTGTATGTGGATCTCCTTCTAAAATGCTTCTATCCATAAATGCTCCTGGGTCTCCTTCATCAGCATTACATACTACATATTTTTGCTCTCCTTTTGCAATTTTTGTGAATTCCCATTTCTTACCTGTAGGAAATCCTGCTCCTCCACGACCTCTTAACCCTGATTTTGTTATTTCTTCTATTACTTCATCTTGTGACATTGTAAATAAAACCTTTTCTAAAGCTTTGTATCCATCAAAGGCTATGTATTCATCTATATTTTCTGGATCGATTTTTCCACAGTTTTTAAGTGCTATTCTTTCTTGTTTTTTATAAAAGCTAAGATCATCTAGTCTATTTACTAAGCTTCCATCTATGTCTTTACAAAGTAATCTATCTACAACTTTTCCGGTCTATTATATGGCTATTTATTATTTCTTCACAGTCTTCTACTTTAACCATAGCATAAAATGTGTCTTCTGGTCTTATTATTACTATCGGACCTTTTGCACAAAGTCCAAAACAACCTGTTTGTATTACTCTTACATTTTCTATATCTTTCTCTTTTATTATTCTTTTAAATTTTTGTATAATATCTTCTGATTTTGAAGAAGTACAACCTGTTCCACGACATACTAATATATGTTTTTCATGAGTATTTGCAGACAAATTTACTCTTAAGTCTAGTTCTTGTCTTTTTTCTTCTCTTATCTTTTTTATTTCTTCTAAAGATTTCATATTTTCAACTCCTCTTACTTAAACTTTAACTTGTAAAATAATTATCATATGCTAAGCACTTCAAACAAAAAATTGAATATGTACTAGCATATTTTGAGTATTTTTATATTTGAAATAAAAGCTCAATCTACCCATTATTTTTCAAGTTTCATGTATTCGTCTAATACTTGGTCAAGCTTTTGTACTGTTGCTTTTCCATATACTTCTCCGATTTATTGTAAATACTGGTGCTAATCCACAAGCTCCTATACATCTTGTTTCTTCTATTGAGAATTTTCCGATCAGGTGTTGTTTCTCCAACTTCTATTTTTAATCTTTCCTTTACTCTTTCTAATATTTTTTCTGAACCTTTTACATAACAAGCTGTTCCAAGACATACTGCTATATTATATTTTCCCTTTGGTTTTAGTGTAAATCTTGAGTAAAATGTTACAACTCCATATACCTCTGCAAGAGGTATTCCTAAGTATTCAGCTACTCTCATTTGTGCTGCTGTTGGTATATATCCATAATGTTCTTGAACATCATTTAATATCTGTATTAGATTGTCTTTGTCTTGTTTATATATTTCTAATATTTTTTCTAACTCTTCGTCTCTTTCACAATTTCCACATTTACAATTTCCCATATTTATTTTCCTTTCTAAGTTTTATATCTCTATAGTATATTTATGTCCTTATTATATCAAAGTAGAACTTTGAAGACAATAGAATTTATAAACAAAAATGTCTATTTTTGTGTTTTTTTGTTCTTTAAAACAAAAATGATAAGCATTTCATTTTTATGAATTGCCTATCATTCTTTATTTTATTAACTTTTATTTATTTAATCCTTTTAGTCCTGGATAAACTGCTAAATCAGCTAAGTCATGTTCGATGTTTAATAGTCTATTATATTTAGCTACTCTATCTGTTCTACATGGTGCACCAGTTTTGATTTGTCCTGCATTTGTTGCAACTGCTACATCTGCAAGTGTTGTATCTTCTGTCTCGCCACTTCTATGTGATACTACTGCTGTATATCCGTTCTTTTTAGCAAGTTCTATTGCATCTAATGTTTCTGTAAGTGTTCCTATTTGATTTAATTTTATTAATATACTATTTGAAACACCTAAGTCTAATCCTTTTTGTAATCTTTTAACATTTGTTACAAATAAATCATCACCTACTAATTGTACTTTTTCTCCTATTCTATCAGTAAGTTTTTTCCAACTCTCCCAATCTTCTTCTGCTAAACCATCTTCAATTGATATTAAAGGATATTTTTCTGTTAAAGATATTAGCCAATCAATCATTTCATCAGCTGTTTTTAACTCTTTAGTTTTCCAGAAATAATATTTTCCTTCTTCTCCTATTTTTTTAGCTTCATCATACATTTCTGTTGCTGCAATATCTGTTGCAAGACATATATCTTCTCCTGGTTTATATCCAGCTTTCTTTATAGCTTCTACTAATAATTCAAGTGCTTCTTCATCATTTGATAGGTTTGGTGCGAATCCACCTTCATCTCCTACTCCTGCTGCTAATCCTTTTTCTTTTAGTATTCCCTTTAATGTATGATATACTTCTGCACACCATCTTAAAGCTTCAGTAAAGCTTGGTGCTCCAACAGGCATAATCATAAATTCTTGTGAACTTACTGTATTTTCAGCATGTTTTCCACCATTTAATACATTCATCATTGGAACTGGCATTGTTTTTGCATTTACTCCACCAATATAGTTATATAATTCCATATCAAGTGATGCAGCAGCAGCTTTTGCCACAGCTAGTGATACACCTAACATTGCATTTGCTCCAAATTTTCCTTTATTTTCTGTTCCATCTAATTCTATTAATTTTTTGTCTATACCTACTTGATCATAAACATTCATTCCAACTAATGCTTCGAAAATTGGTCCATTAACATTTTCTACAGCTTTTAGTACTCCTTTTCCTAAGTATCTTGATTTGTCTCCATCTCTTAATTCTACTGCTTCAAATGCTCCTGTTGATGCTCCTGATGGAACCATTGCAACTCCTTTAAAATCTCCTACTGTTGTTACAGTAACTTGTACTGTAGGATTTCCTCTTGAGTCTAAAACTTCTAATGCTTCTACATCTAAAATTTCTAAGTAATCTTTCATCTGTCTTTACTTCCTTTCTTTATTTTTATATATTAAAAGTTTAAAAACTTTTATTTCAAATTTAATATTTGAGATTTTGGAATATGAGTGTTACTAAATTCCATCTCTTCAATTTTTTCTTCTGTCACAAAGTCTAGGTTCTTTTCTGTGTTTTTAGATACGCCCAAAGTTTCTTTGATTTCTCTTGTATATAAAGGAAGCTCGAAAACATTTGTAATACCTTTTCTTGACTTTATATACCTGTCTATTATATTTCTTTCTTTTCTATTAAAGCTTTCATATGGTGTATCTAAATATTTATAACTCCAAATTATATGTCTTGCACTATTGTCAAACTCGGAATTGTTTAAATTTTCATAACTATATTCTACTCTATATTTTAGTTTCTCTATTGATATTGTAAGGTTCGTCCAAGGTTTCTCTCCGATTTTCTATGCATTCTAATCTTAGTTTCTTTATACTAGCATAGAGTTCATCTGCAAGTCTAAAATATTGATTTTCATCAATATTAAATTTCATTGGAACTTCATACACATTAATAGGCTTTTTCTTTAACACTCCCTTTGGATAGTAAAAGAAAAACATTTCACCTGTTTGTAAACTATTAAAATGGTCTATTATTGATGCATAAAGATAAAGTCTATCCCACTTTTCAGGTAGCATTACAAATATCTTTTGTTGTATTTCTTCATGTGCCATCTTTAAAGACTTTGGACAATTCATAAAAACTCCCACTTTTAATTTATATATTTCTTTATTTTATTAACAAACTTTCTCCTGTCATTTCTTCTGGTTTATCTAATCCCATTATTTCTAACATTGTTGGTGCTAAATCTGCAAGTTTTCCTGTTTTTAATGTTACATTTTCCATTCCGAACTAATATTAATGGAACTGGGGTTGTCGTATGTGCTGTATGTGGTTCTCCTGTTTTGTAATCTATCATTTGTTCTGCATTTCCATGGTCTGCTGTAATTAATACTCTTGCATTCTTTTCTTTACAAATTTCAATTACTTTTCCTACACATTCATCTATTGTTTCTATAGCTTTTATTGCTGCTTCTAAACTTCCTGTGTGTCCTACCATATCTGGGTTAGCATAATTTAATATTATACTATCATATTTATCTAATTTTATTGCTTCTATTAATTTTTCTGTTACTTCATATGCGCTCATTTCTGGTTTTAAGTCATATGTTGCAACTTTTGGTGAAGGTACTAATATTCTATTTTCTCCATCAAATACTTTTTCTTCTCCACCATTAAAGAAAAATGTAACATGTGCATATTTTTCAGTTTCTGCAATTCTTAATTGTTTCAAACCTTTTTTACTTATATATTCTCCAAATGTATTTTTTAGCTTTGTTGGCTTAAATGCTACATGTACATTTGGCATTGTTTCATCATACCCAGTAAAACATACAAAATATAAATTTAATTTTTCTGTTTCAAATCCATCAAAATTGTCATCTACTAAACTTCTTGTTATTTCTCTTGCTCTATCTGGTCTAAAGTTAAAGAATATTACAGAATCATGTTCTCCTATAGTACCCACTGGTTCGTTATCATTTCCACATATTACTATAGGTTCTATAAATTCATCAAATATTTCTTGTTCATAAGATTTCTCAACTGCAATTACACTATTGTTTACTCTATTTCCTATTCCTTTTACCATAGCATCATATGCAAGTTTTACTCTTTCCCATCTTTTGTCTCTATCCATTGCATAATATCTTCCAACTACTGTTGCAATTCTTCCTATTCCTTTTTCCTGAATTTTTTCTTTTAATTTTGTTATATACATTTCTCCAGAAGCTGGTGGAGTATCTCTTCCATCCATAAAGCAATGTATAAATACATCTTCGAAGCCTTTTCTTTTGGCTACTTCCAAAAGTCCATACAAATGTCTTATATGACTGTGAACTCCTCCATCTGATAAAAGTCCCATTATATGAAGTTTTGAATTATATTTTTTGCAATTTTCTATTGCATCATTAAATTCTTTTATGCTAAAAAAATCGCCTTCTTCTATTGATTTTGTTATTCTTGTTAATTCTTGATATACAATTCTTCCGTGCTCCGATATTTGTATGTCCCACCTCAGAATTTCCCATTTGTCCTTCTGGAAGTCCCACATTTAATCCACTTGTATAAACTTCTGTTACTGGACATTCTTTCATTAGTTTATCTATATTAGGAGTATTTGCAAGTTTTATTGCATTTCCTTTTTCTTCTGTATTTATGCCAAATCCATCTAATATCATTAGCATTGTTAATTTATCTTCCATTAACTTTTGTCCTTCTTTCCCCTACTCTTTAATAATTTACAATTTTAGAAAATTCTTCTGGCTTCAAGCTTGCTCCTCCTACAAGTCCTCCATCTATGTCCGATTTTGTAAGAAATTCTCTTGCATTTGAGCTTTTTATGCTTCCACCGTACTGTATTATAACACATTCTGCTATATCATTTCCATATATTTTTGAAATTTCTTCTCTTATTTTCTTTATAGCTTCATTAGCTTCATCTGCTGTTGCTGTTTTTCCAGTTCCAATTGCCCATACTGGCTCATATGCAATAATTACATTTTTCACTTGGTCCTTATCTATTCCTTCTAATGCAAGCCTTGTTTGTTTTGTTATTATATCAAATGTAATTCCTTTTTCTCTTTCCTCTAAAGTCTCTCCCACACATACTATTGGCTTTAGTCCATTTGTAATTGCTACTTTTATTTTTTTATTTATTGTTTCATCTGTTTCTGCAAAATATTGCCTTCTTTCCGAATGTCCAATTATTACATATTCTACATTTATAGATTTTAACATTTTTGCAGATATTTCACCTGTGTATGCACCTGATTCTTCAAAGTGCACATTTTGTGCTCCTACTTTTATATTTGTTCCTTGTACATTTAGAAGTACATAGAATAAATCTGTATATGGAACACATAATACTACTTCATTTTCTGTATCTTTAACAAGTGGTGTAAGTTCTTCTATAAATCTTATTGCTTCGTCTGGAAGCATATTCATTTTCCAATTTCCAGCGATTACTTTTCTTCTCATATATTCTCTCCTTAATACAATTATATCTAACTTAGGAAAAGAAACGAGTATTGCTAAGCTCTAAAATTCAAATATTAATAAAGTGTATTATTTCATATTGATGTGATTTTGAATTTTTAATAGCAATACAAGACAATGTTTATTTTTCTAAGTCTAGTAAGCATTCGATTCCTGGAAGAAGCTTTCCTTCAAGATATTCTAGTGAAGCTCCTCCTCCTGTTGATATATGGTTCATCCTCTCTGCCATTCCAGCCTTTTCAAGTGCTGCTGCTGAGTCTCCTCCTCCTATAACTGTTATTGCTTCTAAATTTCCCATTACTTCTGCTATTTTATTTGTTCCAGCTGCAAATTTGTCAAATTCAAATACACCTAGAGGTCCATTCCACATAATTGTATTTGCTGTTTTTAATACTTCTGTAAATTTTTCTATAGTTTTTGGTCCGAATATCCATTCCTTCCCATCCTGGTTCCATTTTGTCTACATCAACTGGCTTACTTTCTGCATCTTTTTCAAACGCATTTGCAATTACTATATCTAATGGTAATATCAATTCTATATTTTTATCATTTGCTTTTTGCATTAATTCTTTAGCTAACTCTATTTTATCTTCTTCACATATAGAATTTCCTATTTCTAGTCCTTTAGCCTTTAAAAATGTATATGCCATTCCTCCACCTATTATTAATTTATCTACCTTCTCAAGTAAATTATTTATAACTGAAATTTTGTCTGACACTTTCTTTCCACCAAGCATTGCAATAAATGGTCTTTTAGGATTATTTAATGCTTCTCCTAAAAAGTTTATTTCTTTTTCTATTAAGAATCCAGATACTGCAGGTAAAAATTCTGCAACGCCTGCTGTAGAACTATGTGCTCTATGTGCTGTTCCAAATGCATCATTTACATATATTTCAGCAAGAGAAGCAAGTTCTTTTGAAAATTCTTTATCATTTGCTTCTTCTCTTTTATCGAATCTAACATTCTCAAGAAGTACTACTTCTTTTTCTTTCATATTAGATGTAAGTAATTTTGCATTTTCACCACATATATCTTCTGCAAGTTTTACTTCTATTCCAAGTTCTTTTGAAAGTTCTTCCCTAACAGGTTCTAACGAAAACTCTTTTTTCACTTCCCCTTTTGGTCTTCCTAAATGTGAACAAAGTATTACTTTTGCATTATTATCTATTAAATATTTTATTGTTGGAAGTGCTCCTAATATTCTTCTTGTGTCTGTAATGTTTCCATTTTCATCTTGTGGAACATTAAAATCACATCTTACTAATACTTTTTTTCCTGAAACATCAATGTCTCTTATTGTTTTTTTATTCATACTTTTCTTCCTCCATATTATTAAATCAGAAATCGAAGGCTCTTTTTTGGGTCTCCTATTTCTGATTTTTATCTTTTATATTATTGTTTAGAAATATATATCGCTAAGTCTACTAATTTATTAGAGTAACCCCATTCATTATCATACCAAGCAACTAATTTTACAAATGTATCTGTTAATGCAATTCCTGCTGCTGCATCAAATATTGATGTATGTTCATCATGTATAAAATCTGATGATACTAATGGTTCATCAATATATTCCATTATACCTTTCATTTCATTTTCTGTTGCTTTTTTTACTACAGCACATATTTCTTCATATGTTGCTGGTTTTTCCAAATTACATGTTAAGTCTACTACTGATACATCTGTTGTAGGTACTCTAAATGCCATCCCTGTAAGTTTTCCATTTAATGATGGAATAACTTTTCCAACTGCTTTTGCAGCTCCTGTTGAAGATGGTATTATATTATATGAAGCAGCTCTTCCACCTCTCCAATCTTTTTTAGAAGAACCATCAACTGTTTTTTGTGTTGCTGTTATTGAATGTACTGTTGTCATTAGTCCATCTTTTATTCCAAAATTATCATTTATTACTTTTGCTAGTGGTGCTAAGCAGTTTGTTGTACAAGATGCATTTGATACTATATTCATTGATGGATCATATTCTTCATTATTTACTCCCATTACAAACATTGGAGCATCTTTTGATGGTGCACTTATTATTACTTTTTTTGCGCCTGAATCAATATGTGCTTGTGCTTTTTCTAATGTTGTAAACACTCCTGAACACTCTAATACATAGTCTACCCCATCTTGTCCCCATGGAATGTTTTTTGGATCCATTTCATTATATACCTTTATTTCTCTACCATTAACAATTAGTTTTCCATTTTCTCCTCTTACATCTCCTTGAAATTTTCCATGTATTGTATCATATTTTAACATATATGCCATATATTCTGCTGCAACAGATGGATCATTTATAGAAACAATCTCTACCTCTTCTTTCTGAATAGCTGCTTGAAATGTTAATTTTCCAATTCTTCCAAAACCATTAATACCAATTTTTACTGACATAATAATTCCTCCTTATTTTTGCTTATACTTATTGTATCCGCAATTAACTATTTTATTAATTCGATATTATTTTATATCAAACTAATTTACTTTGCAAGTGTTTTTTATATTAATTTTTACCATAAAAAATAAGCAAATAGAGCATATAAAACCTGTTTAAAGTTTTATATGCTCTATTTTATATATAATCCCTATCCTTTTGATGAATTTAGAATCTTACTTCTTGAAATAAGAAGTTTTTAACTCCTTGCCATGTTATTTCTTGATGTAAAAATTCATTTACTTCATCTTCAACCTTTTGTTGATATGGTGTTAATTCTACATTAATTTCTTGGAACAAGAATGATTTGAATTTACCCCAAAATCCTACTTTTGTTGGTAATTGATTTTCTTCCATACTTTGCTTCCTCCTTTGTGACATTATTACATTTTCTATTTATTTATACTACACTTTTTTTTGTTTTGCAAGTTTTTTATTGAATTTAATTGTTAAATTTTGATTACATAATAGTTACATTTTTGTTACATTACATTTTCATACCATTTTCCCTAAGAGTACATCATTTTTTGTAACATTTATCTTAACACTCACAATTTCATTTTCTACATTTTTTTCCAAATCTTGTATATATACATTTAAGTAATTTTCTGTATGTCCCCTATAAAATCCATCCTGTTTTTCTTCAACTAATACATTTACAATTCTCTCTATATATGATTTATTATATTCCTCTTGTATATCATTTGATAATTTTATTACCCTCTTACTTCTTTCTTCTTTTGTTTCTGGTAGTACTTGTTCTTTAAAATCAGCAGCTTTTGTTCCTTCTCTCCTAGAATACTTAAATACATGTATTTTATAAAATTTTATTTCTTTTAAAAATTCATATGTCTCATTAAATTCTTCTTCTGTCTCTCCGAGGAAAACCGTACTATAACATCTGCTGTAAGTATAACATTTGAAAAATTGTCTCTTAAAAGCTTTGTAGCATTCTTAAATTCTTCTTTTGTGTATCTTCTATTCATTCTTTCCAATACTTTTTTTGAACCACTTTGCAAAGATAAATGGAAATGATTACAGATCTTTTTTAATTTTTTTAGTCTTTGTATGAATTTTTCTGTTATTAGTTTTGGTTCTAATGAACCGAAGTCTTATTCTTTCTAGTCCATCTATCTTATCTATTTCTTCTAGAAGATCTATTAATTCTATTTTCTCTTTAAAATCTTTTCCATATGAAGCTATATGTATTCCTGTTAAGACAACTTCTTTAATTCCTTTTTTTGCATTTTCTGTTATTTCTTGTATTATGTTTTCTAATTTTCTGCTTCTTACTCTTCCTCTAGCATAAGGTATTATACAATATGTACAAAATCTATCACAACCATCTTGTATTTTTATAACAGCTCTCGTCTTTTCTGTAAATGTTGTATTGCCCAATTCTACATATTCATTTTGATACATTACATCTGTTATATTTTCTTCTCTTTCTTTTTTGTATTTCTCTACATATTCTACTATATCATTCTTCTCATTGTTTCCAAGTAATATATCTATTTCTTCTATTTCTTCTAATACTTCTCTTGCAACTTGTACATAGCAACCGTGTTACAACCAATATACTATCTTTATTTTTCTGTTTTGCTCTCCTTAAAATTTGTCTGGATTTTCTATCTGAAATATTTGTTACTGTACAAGTATTTACTATATATACATCTGAACTTTCTTCAAATTCTACTAATTTATATCCTTTTTCTATAAACTTTTGAGCTATGGCATTTGACTCATATTGGTTTGTTTTGCACCCTAAAGTATATATTGCAACTGTTTTTTCCATTTGCTATTTCTCCTCTAAATATATAATTTGAGAGTAATTATTTATATTTTCTTTGTTGTCTCAATTTATAATTGTTCCATTCGCCTAATGTCATTTCTACTAAGAAAGTTTCCATATGAAGAACATGCAAAAATAAAAATAATTACTCTCAAGCATTTAAATATTCTTTATCTTTTTTTACTATTATCTAGTGCATCTAAATTTTCTAATGCCTTACCTGTTCCAAGAGCTACACATGACACAGTATCGTTTGCTATCATTACATTTATTCCAGTTTTTTCTTGCAAAAGTTTATCTAAACCGTCAACTAAGCTTCCTCCTCCTGTCATGTATATTCCCTTATCACTAATATCAGCTGTAAGTTCTGGTGGAGTTCTTTCAAGTACTGAATGAACTGCATCTACAACTTGCATTGCTGGTTCTATTAAAGCTTCTAGCATTTCACTAGAATGAATTGTTACTGTTTTAGGGAGTCCAGAGCTTAGATCTCTTCCACGAATATCCATTTCTACATCTTGGATTTTTGGATATACACAGCCAATATTTATTTTTAAATCTTCTGCAGTTCTTTCTCCAATCATTATATTGTGTTTTCTCTTTATATATTTTACTACTGCTTCATCAAATTTGTCCCCTGCAACTTTAAGTGAAGTACTTACAACAGACCCACCAAGTGATATTACAGCAACATCTGTCGTTCCTCCTCCAATATCTACAATCATATTTCCACATGGTTTTGATATATCTATTCCAGCACCTATAGCTGCTGCTATTGGTTCTTCTATCAAATATACTTTTCTAGCCCCAGCTTGAGCTGCTGCATCTATTACTGCTTTTTTTTCTACTTCTGTCACTTGTGATGGTATACATATCATTATTCTTGGTGAAAATATAGTTCTTCCACATATCTTATTTATAAAATATTTAAGCATTTTTTCTGTTACTGTATAATCTGATATTACTCCATCTTTTAATGGTCTTGTAGCCACAATATTGCCAGGTGTTCTACCTAGCATTCTTCTTGCTTCTTGACCGTACTGCAAGTACATCACCTGTTAAATTATCTATTGCAACCACTGATGGTTCTCTAAGTACTATACCTTTTCCTTTTACAAATGCTAAAACTGTTGCAGTTCCTAAATCTATACCTATATCGTGACCAAAAGAAAACATCAAAAAAACTCCTTTAAAAAATTGTAATAGTTTTGTTTTTTATTACAAAACTATTACAATTATATTACAAGTATATTATTTTTTCAATAGATTTCTTAGAAGTTTAAGATTTTTTTAAGTATAATAAAATCTCTTATTTTTTATTCACTTTGTTTTCACTTACTACTTCTTCCTTATGTGTCATATTATATATTTTTCCTCCCAGCTCGTCTGTATGTAAATACATATATATTATTCCATTAGCAAATAAAGCAAAAGCCACAACTGCAAGTATCCAAAGTGCAAAATCTTTCATTCTTTTCATACTAAATCGTTCCCTTCTTTATTTCTACTTGTATATTATACCATAATCTATAAAATATGTAAACTTATCCTATCATTTCTTCTATAGCTCTTAATACACCTATTTTTCCGTATTCATAAGTTAATCCACCTTGCATAAATGCTATGTATGGTTTTCTTATAGGTCCATCACATGATAGCTCTATTGATGAACCTTGTGTAAAGCTTCCACTAGCCATTATTATTTGATCATCATATCCTGGCATATCACAAGGTTCTGGTACAGAATCTGAATCAATAGCAGACCCTTTTTGTATGCCTACACAAAATTTTATTAGTTTTTGCGGATCATTAAATTCTATTTTTTGAACTATATCTGTTCTAAATTCATTATATTTAGGAGATACTTTATACCCCAATTTTTCTAATATTCTGCTTGCAAATACAGCAGTTTTCAAGCTACTTGCAACTACACTTGGAGCTAAATATAGTCCTTGTAAAAAACTTCTATTTGCACCCAATGTTGGTCCAACTTCTTTTCCTTGTCCTGGAGATGTAAGTCTTTCTGCTGCAAGTGATACATATTTATTCTTTCCAGCTATATATGCACCGATTTTGCGCAATTCCTCCTCCAAGGTTTTTTATAAGAGATCCAACTATTATATCTGCTCCCACTTCAAGAGGTGTTTTTCTTTCTACAAATTCACAATAACAATTATCAATAAATATTATAGCCTCTTTATCTACTTTTCTAATTTCTTCAACTATCTCTTCTATTTGTCTTATAGAAATACTCTTTCTTTCTGAATATCCTATTGAACGCTGAATATGTACTAACTTTATCTTTTCTTTTTGTAATGTTTGTAAAATTTTTTCTTTATCAAATTCGTTCTCTATTAAATCTATTTCTTTATATTTTACTCCAAAAGCTCTTAGTGAACTTTTATTTTCTTTTATTCCGATTACTTCATCTAATGTATCATATGGTTTACCTGAAATTGCAAGCATAGTGTCTTCTGGTCTTAATAGTCCAAAAAGTGCAACTGTAAGAGCATGTGTTCCTGATATGAATTGATTTCTAACTAAGCTATCTTCTGCTCCTAATATCTTTGCAAATATTTTTTCTATTACATCTCTCCCTATATCATTATATCCATATCCAGTTGTCATATTAAAATGAATGTCTGATACTCTATTTTCTTGAAATGCCTCTATTACTTTTTTACTATTATACATAGCATCTTTATTTATTTTATCTATTTGTGATTTTATTTCCTCTTCTACTTCTTCTGCAAGATCTAATAATTCTTTTCTCATTCTGCTATCTTCTCCTTATAAATTTTTAACTATTTATATAATTATAATTTAAAATACACTCAAACTGTTTAATATTTATTTTTTAGTATACCATTTTTATTGCAAAAAGTAAAGTTTAGTAGTAGAATAATGTTATATTTAGGTTTTTAATGGAGGAATAAAATGAGTAGTAAACAAAAAAAACTATTTAAAAATTCTACAACTTACACACAAGATATTTATATAAAATTTTTAGATTTTCATTGTAAAACATTTACTTTTTCTTATATGTTGTATACTATATTTTGGACATTATTACTTTTGCTTTGTATGTACCTTTCATTTGGAATAGGTAACATTTTCCAAGGAATAGTTTTAACATTAGGATTAATTATATTTTTATCTTACCGCATATATCGTCCAAAAATGATAGTTAAAAAAGAAAAAAAAAGTGATAAATTTACTTCTAATAATACTAATACTTTTATATTTTTTGATAAGAACTTTGAAGTAAAAAACAATAATGGTACTTTTACTTATAGATACTTTATGCTTCATAAAGTTTTTGAAACAAAAGACTTTTTTTATCTTTATGTAACAAGAGAAAACGCATTCCTTATTTCAAAATCTGCATTCTCTCTTGGTTCTTCTGATGATTTTTCTAAATTTATTAAGAAAAAATGTGGCATAAAGTTTAAAAAGAAGTTTATAAATTAGCCTAATCCATTTAATTCCTCTAATAGATTTTTATATTTTAAATGAAAAATTCCAACATCTTTTGATTTCAAGGAATTTTTTATTTCTCCCATTAATACATACGCTTTATCAATACTATATTTTCTTTTATTCTCCATATATTTTGTATCATTTACAAGACTTTCAAGTATGTTTTCTCCTTTTAAAAGTTCCTCTTCCATTCTGTCCCAATTTTCTGTTTCTGAATAAGCATAAGAGTTAATTACATAACTTTTTACTTCTAATATCTCCTTTTTCAATTCTTCTATTCCGAAGATTTTTCGCAAATTTAGGTAAATAGCTATATAATTTAGCAATATACATTGCAGTTAATGCTTTATCTTGTTTTTTTATCCCCAATATTGTCTCATCTATAGTATCACTAAATCCTAAAATGTCTTCTTTACTTACATTTATCTTATATAAATCTAGGACTATTGGTGACCATGATGAATACAGTATTTCTACTTCTCCTTCTATTGTTTCCCAATCTGGTCCTTTCTTATTTCCAGTTGCAATTGTTTCTCTTTCCATTTTTGTGATTTCTGTTTCTTTATTATTTTGACCATCTTTTGAACTACTTTCTTCTTCTTTTTGCCCTTCTTCTTCAGCACCTTGTTTTTGACTACTTCCTGATGAATTACTTTCTGCTTCTATTTTTGTTAGTGTCATTTTATAATTTTGTAAATTTATATTATTTAAATAATTTATAATTGTAAGTAGTTTGTTGTCTAAGTATCTTACTTCTTCTTCTATTTTTCCATCTTCTTTTGTTTCTTCATTAGCATTCGAATATACTGCAAATGCTAAAATCACTGAAAAAATTATCGCTATAAAGATAATTACCTTTGATATTATGTTTATAAATTTATTTCCCATTTTGTTTTACCTTTCTATTTTTTATTAATATTATTATTTCTAAAAACATAAAACTTATTCTAAATACATATTTTTTGTGTTTTTGTGCAAAATATTAACGAATTTTAGGAGGTCTTTATGTCTACAATTATTAATTTTTATAGTGATACAAAAGGAGAAATTTCAAAATTTCTATCTAATTTTTATGGTAAACAAACAATTTTAGAAAATGACTTTAAATGGGAAAAAACTTTTGAAAACCCTATACAAATGGCTGATTTCCTTGGAGTTTTTATAGATAATAAGGATTTATATAAAATAAATATGTGGATTAGTTTAGATGAAGGTATCTTTATTAATGTAACTGAAGATAATGTAGATAATATAATAAGGTATCTTTATGAAAGATACCCTTATTAATTATTTAATTTTCTTGTTCTTCATTTTCATCTTGCTTTTCCTCTATTATTTCTTCTTTCTGTTCATTATTTTCGTCTTGCTGCTTAATTTTTTCATCTTGTTCTTCTTCATATGAAACTTGTTCTTGCTCAGCACCACAGTTCGGACAATAGTTTGCACTTATTTCAATTTCTTCATAGCAATTTTTGCATTGTCTTTTTTCGTTTAATCTTAATATTTCGTCTTTGCATTCTACTATTTTATTACTTAATTCTTGTATTTCTTCACATCTTGATTGTAATGATACTATATCTATTTCTTCATCTTTTACAAATTTTTGATATACTTCTTCTCCTATTTCTATATATAAATCTTTTATATCTCCTTTATGTTCATTTATCTGCATTTTTATTTTTGTTTCTTTTGCAAACTTAGATGTCTTTTCAGCAGTAAATTTATATGTTTTACTTGCAGCATCTCCTATTTTTTCTAATATTTCCATAGCTTATCATTCCTTTCGTTTATATATATTTTCCTTAATTTTAGAAAAATTATACTTAAAATTCTGATTTTTTATCTCTTAGCATAAGTCTTTCTACTCCCTCTTGTGCTGTTAAATCATTATACAATATTTCATATACTGTATTTAGTATTGGCATTTCAATATTTTTCATTTTCCCAAGTTCATATGCAACTTCTATATTATCTATACTCTCTATTACCATTCCAACTTCTTTTCTTGCTTCTTCTATTGTTTTTCCTTGCCCTATTAACATTCCTGCTTTTCTGTTTCTACTATGTTCACTTAAACATGTTACTATCAAATCTCCGAAGTCCTGTAAGTCCATAGAATGTTTCTTTTTCTCCTCCGAAGTGCAATTCCAAGTTCTGATATTTCTTTTAATCCTCTTGTAATTAGTGCTGCAAAACTATTATCTCCCAGTCCAAGACCTGCTGCAACTCCTGCACAAAATGCAATTATATTTTTTAACGCTCCTCCGAAGTTCTACTCCTTTTATATCTTTACAAGTATATATTCTAAGAGACTTACTCATAAATTCTTCTTGTATTAATTCATTCACATCATCGTATTTTGAAGCTACAACTAATGCTGTAGGTATGTCTTTTGAAACTTCTTCTGCATGACTTGGTCCTGAAAGAACAGCAATTTTGGAATTTGGAAGTTCTTCTTCTATTACATCATCAAGTGTTTTTAATGTTGATTTTTCAAATCCTTTAGAACAAATTATAACTATTTGATCTTTTACATATTGTTTATATTGTTTGGCAGTATCTCTTGTAAACTTTGATGGTGTAACATGTATAATTATCTCTGTACCTTCTATTGCTTCTTCAAAAGAAGTTGTACAATATACATTATCTGGAAATTTTACATTTGGCAAGAACTTGCATTTTTTTTCATTATTAATAAGTTCTTTTTCCTCTTCACTAAACGACCACATTTTTATATTATGTCCGTATAAGAGCTAAATTAATAGCAAGTGCTGAACCCCAACTCCCGCTTCCTATTATGCATATATTTTTCATATTTTACTCTCCTTCTATAAAAAAGATTTATTTTCTTGCATCTTCATTTATAAAAGAAAACCAGAAATAACATGTCATCTCTGGTACTTCTTCCTTAATTATATATATATATTAATTTTTTTTGAAATTTAATTTATTTTCTTTGCCTTCTAATATTCTTTTAATATTTGTTCTGTGGTTGAATGCAACAAGTAAAGCAAGTAATATACTAAATACAATATAACTTCCTGGTACTATAAAATATTCTTTTCCGACTTGACATAGAACTAATACAGGATAAAGGATTGCAGCTGTAACAGATCCAGCTGATACCATTTTAGTTACTGCCATTATTATTAATGCAAATACTAAACATACAAGTCCTATTTTCCAGTTAATACAAAGTAAAATCCCAAGTGATGTTGCAACACCTTTTCCTCCTTTAAATCCGAAAAAAATTGGGAAAGTATGTCCTATAACAACTGCTAATGCTGCAATTTGCACAAGTAATGCTCCATCTAATTCTTTAAAAATCTTGTGTATAATAAATGCTACAAATACAGATACAACACCTTTTAAAATATCACATATAAGTGTTATTGCTGCAGCACCCTTTCCTATGCTTCTTAGCATATTTGTAGTCCCTGCATTTCCACTTCCTTTTTCTCTTACATCAAATCCTGCTATCTTTTTACTTATTAATACAGAAAAGTTAATACTTCCTATTGCATATGCTATTAATGCTACTATTATATATGCTGCCATTTTTTATTCCTCCTTATTTTATATTTGTTTTTTATTACTATTCTTCTTTGTCCTGCTTTTCTCTAACGATTATCCTTATTGGTGTTCCTGTTATTCCAAATTCCTTTCTTATATGATTTACTAAATATCTTTGATACGAAAAATGGAATATATCTTTATTATTTACAAAGATTACAAATGTTGGTGGTTTTGTACTTGCTTGTGTTACATATAAAATTTTTAATCTTTTTCCTTTATCTGTTGGTGGCTGAGTTATTGCAATAGCTTCATCTATTACTTGATTTAACATTCCTGTTGATACTCTCATAGAATTACACTTATTTACTTCATTTATCATTTCAAAGAGTTTATTTACTCTTTGTCCTGTTTTTGCTGATATAAATATTATTGGTGCATATGTTAAATATGCAAGTTTTTGATAAACATCCTTTTTGAAATTTTCCAATGTATGATTGTCCTTTTCTATTTCATCCCATTTATTTACTGCAATTATTATACCTTTTCCTGCCTCATGAGCTTCTCCTGCAACCTTTGTATCTTGTTCTGTAACTCCTTCAGTTGCATCTATCATAATTATACATACATCAGCTCTTTCTATTGCAAGCATTGTCCTAATAATACTATATCTTTCTATATCATCCTTTATTTTATTTTTCCTTCTAAGTCCTGCTGTATCTATAAAAATATATTTTCCATTTTCATTTTCATAATACGAATCTATTGCATCTCTTGTAGTTCCTGCAATGTCACTTACAATTACTCTATTTTCTCCAAGTATTCTATTTGTAAGTGATGACTTTCCGAACATTAGGCTTACCAATTAATGCAACTTTTATTATTTCCTCATTTTCATCATTCTTTTCTTGTTCTGGAAAATATTTGTATATTTCATCTAATACATCTCCTATTCCTGAAGCATTTACTGAAGATACTGCAAAAGGTTCCCCTATTCCTAAGTTATAGAATTCATATATATCCTCATTTATTTTTCCAAAAACATCTGACTTATTGCATACTAAAACTACTGGCTTTTTAGATTTTCTTAATGTCAAGCTAATATCTTTATCAGCTTCAGTTATCCCTTGCTTTATATCTGTGACAAATACTATTACATCAGCTATATCTATTGCAATTTCAACTTGTTCTCTCATACTTGTCTCTATTAAGTCATCTGTTTTAGGTTCTATTCCTGCTGTGTCTACTAATGTAAAATTTCTACCACGCCAAGCAGTGTCTGCATATATTCTATCTCTTGTAACTCCAGGCTTATCTTCTACAATAGAAATTTTCTGTCCAACTATATAATTAAAAAAAGTCGATTTTCCAACATTTGGTCTTCCAACTATTGCAACTATAGGCTTGCTCAATTCATTCACCTCTTATCTTTTTTTAGAATCTAAATTTTAATGAAACAGTACTTCATTTATTTTTTATTAATATGTGATCTTGCCTTCTAATAGATCATCATTCCTAATCCACTCTTCTACATCTATTATCTTATGTTTTTCCTTCTGTTTTATTATTACTGTTTTTATTCCTGCATTTATTATTATTTTTTTGCACAATTGACATGAATCAGCATCTTCTTCATATTCCCCTGTATCTTTTCTAACTCCAACTAAATATAATGTTGATTCCATCATATCTTTTCTAGGAGCACTTATTATTGCATTTTGCTCTGCATGTACTGATCTACAAGCATCATATCCTCCGATGTCTCATATCGGGAAGTATTTTCTTTTTTGTACAGTAACCTAAATCTATACAGTTTTTTCTCCCTCTTGGTGCACCTGTATATCCAGTTGCAATTATTTCATCATTTTTTACTATTATACATCCATAATTCTTTCTAAGGCAAGTTCCTCTTCCTGCTACTGCTTCTGCAATGGATAAATAATATTCGTTTTTTTCTACCCTGTTTTTTTCCATATACATACTCCTTAAATCTACACATATTGGATTATATCATAAAATCTTTTTTTAAACAAGCATTTTTAAAGCCTGATAAGTGTTTTACTTATCAGGCTTTAAGAATATTATTCTTCTACTTTTTCAAATAATGATTTTGGCACACCACATAAAGGGCACACCCATGTATCTGGTAAATCTTCAAATTTTGTACCTTCTACTTCTTCATCATAAATATATCCACAAACTGTACATCTATATTTGTTCATGAAAACCTCCAATAAATTTTAATAATTTTCTGCTTTTATTTCAAAATATGCTTTTGGATGATTGCATACTGGACAAACTTCTGGTGCTTCCTTACCAATTACAATATGTCCACAGTTTCTACATTTCCAGATCTTATCTCCATCTTTAGAAAATACTAATCCATCTTTTACATTTTCTAATAACTTTAAGTATCTCGCTTCATGTTCTTTTTCTATTTGTCCAACAGCTTCAAATAGATATGCTATTTTATCAAATCCTTCTTCTTTAGCTTCTTTAGCCATTCTATCATACATATCTGTCCATTCAAAGTTTTCTCCACCAGCAGCTGCTTTTAAGTTTTCTTCTGTTGTTGGAACTTCTCCACCATTTAATAATTTAAACCATAATTTTGCATGCTCTTTTTCATTATCTGCTGTTTCTTGGAATATAGCAGCTATTTGTTCATATCCTTCTTTTTTTGCTTTACTTGCAAAATATGTATATTTATTTCTTGCTTGTGATTCTCCTGCAAATGCTTCCATTAAGTTTTTCTCTGTTTTTGATCCTTTTAATTCCATATTAATATGCCTCCTATACTTTAATTTTATTGTTATCTTTATATCACATTTTTAAGGTAAAATCAATATAGTTATTTAAAATGTTTTAAATCCTTCCAAATTTCATTGTGCTTAATAGGAATTTAGTTTTGGAATATTCACTTATATAATTATAGACATATTATATTTTTGACTTTAAAATATATGTACTTTAATAACTATTTTATGGTATAATAGTTTCATAAATTTTAAAGGAGATTTTATTTTATGTTTGATTTAGATAAATTAGTTCAAATTGCTAAAACTGCTTATAGCAACTCTTATTCCCCTCATTCTGGATACAAAGTAGGATGTGCTCTTTTGACTAAAAATGGTAAAATTTTTTCTGGTTGTAATGTCGAAAACAATGGTATAATGTCCATTTGTGCTGAAAGAGTTGCTTTTACAAAGGCAATTTCTGATGGAGAAAGAGATTTTGAAGCTTTACTTGTACTTGGTGGAAAAAATAGCTTTATATATACTTCTCCCTGTGGATATTGTAGACAATTCATATCTGAATTTTGCAGTAAGGATTTTCCAATTTATATGTATTATGATGATCGGAAGGATAGTTAAAAAAACTTTGGAAGAATTGCTACCTGATAGTTTTAATTTATAGATAAATGCGCCGATGCAAAAATTGCATCGGCGCATGAGCTACACTAGAAAGGATAATTATAATAGTAGTTATTCGGATAATGCACTTTATCTTCTATTTCAGAAAATAAATATGTGTTTCTGATTTTCCCATTTGAAGGAAGATCTAATGTGATATCTACCAAGGAATATTCTCCATCAATGCAGACAACATTCCATGCATGAGATATAAATATGTCATTTGTAGCGTCATATACCTTTCCTACAACATATATTACATCTAGATCTGCAAGGTTTGCAATATATTTATATGCATATGCAAATCCTGAGCATACAGATTTTCCATTGATTATAGTTCCATATGCCGTTCTTGTATTTGGGAGTTCTAAAGAGTCGTCATAGGTGGCTTTGCTTGCTAACCAATCATGAATTTGCCTTAATTTTTCTTTATCTGTACCAGATAAAGTTTTTATAAACTCTGCCACGACTGTCTCAAGTTCTAAAAGAGCTTCTTTTGTCCCTTCTTCCCAATTCAAACTTCCCTTTTCCATTTCTATTGGTCTCAATGCCATATATATATAACCTTTTAACTTATAGTATCCTCTCTTGTAATTATCCATCCATATTTCTGATTCAGGGTTATCATATATATATGCATTTATCGCACGCTTAACAAGCTTATAGTAATATAAATATCCTAATTGACTTTCCTCCTCATATGTGGATACTTTAAAAGTAACTTCTTTTCCCAATAAAAGATCTTCTTTATGATCACTAAGTCCTTTATATATCTCCTTTTCAATTTCGTCTAGTTGATTGTAGTAGTAATTTTTGAGTTGAATTTTCTCTAACTGCTCCATCTCAAATGTGCTATACTCTATTCCTACATCAATTGCATAGGCAATTGATGCAAAAATACTAAATAGCACAACTGCAAAGATTATAGCAATCTGGAACCGGCTTGCATTATTCTTTCTTCTCATCATGTCTACCTCCATTTTGATTGTTTTGTTTCTACCTCTTCTCCTTTAAATAGCTTTTAACTTTTTATTCTTTATTAGTATAATACTAATAAAGTTCAAATTCAATTTTTTTGTCGAATTTTCACACAAAAATTTCTTTTATGTCACAAAAAACTCATAAATATTGCTATCTATGAGTTTCTTAATTCATTATTCTTTTTTCTTATCTTGATTATTTAATATTGATTCTTGCTTAGTTCCTTCTTCCTTTTTTATACTATCCATTATCATTATGAATTTAACATTTCCTTTGTTTTCACCATCTAACATTGTAAAACTTGTATACTCTTCTGATAATTCTTGTAACTTTTCTAATCTTACAGATATGTCCTTCAAGTCTCTATTTATATAGTTACACATTTTCTCTATACCTTCTTTATTAAATTTAGTTATTCCTTCTGATAAATCATTTGCTCCTGATTTTATTGTACCTGCCCCTTCTGTTAACTGATTACTTGCATTTTTTAAAGAATCTGTGCCATTGTCTAATATATTTAGTCCTTTTTTCATTTCTTTTGAACCAGCATTTAAAGTTTTTGTTCCTTTTTCTAATTTTTGTGTTCCTGTATATAATTCTGATGTTCCTGATTTTAGGATCGCAGCTCCATTACCTACTTGTGTAACTCCATCTGAGATTACCTCAAATCCATCTGCTATTTGTGTAATTCCGATATCTATATTTTTACTACTCTCGCATTTTAATGTTTCTAGTCCTACTCTTACTCCAGCTTTATTATTATTTATTATATCTATGCCAGCTTTTTGTTCTGTTTCTATTTCATTTATTGCTGTATCAATTCCTTTTTCTATTGTAGTCATATCCATCTTTGTTTCTAAAGTGCTCACTAATACTTTTCTTTGTGCATCTGTCAATATTATTCCTGTACTTTTTTGGAAATCTGGATTTTGCAAAATTGTATCTAGTGTAACTCCTGCTGTTTGTTTTGCTCCTGCTGATATTTTTGTTTCTAGACCTTTCTTTAAAGCTTCATTTGGTTTTTCTATTACTTCTTTTTTTATTGTTTCTGCTTCTAGATCTTTACCTTTTATTATTTGATCTATTCCTGCAGTAAGTGCCTTTTTGCTGCTTTCTAATGTAGAAACTGCTTGCACTTTTCCTTGCTTTACTCCTACCTCTAATTCATTTATTCCATCTTTCAAATCTTTTGCTCCTGCTGATATTTTACTTACTCCTGTATTTAAATCTTTTGCACTTGTATTTAATGTTCCAATTCCTGCATCCAGTTCTTCATATCCTTTACTTGCACTACTTACCCCTTGAGCTACTTTTTCTACTCCTGAATTAAATTCTTGCGATTTTTCAAAGTATGTATCTGTTCCTGCCTTTAAAGCATTTGCTCCTTCTTGTATCTGTTTACTTGAGCTTTGAAGTTCATTTACCTTGTTATATATTTCATCCAAATCTTTAAATATTTCCAAATCGCTTTCTTCAAATACTTTTGGTGTTACATATGTTATAATATTTCCTAACTCAAAGTTATTAGATTCCATTGTTATTTCTATTTTTTCAGGAATATCTATTTTGTTTTTTGATAATTTCAAGCTTTCTGTAGTTCCTGGAAGACTTATACCAACCACCACTGTTTTTGTTCCATTATCTATTACTTTTCCATTTGTTATTTCAATATTCCTATTTGTACTATTATCTATAACTGCTGCAGAAATTACAACAAATGGTGTATATAGTTTTTCTTGTTTTCCATTTATATTTACCACATACTCATCTTTATTTATATATTCTATTGTAATTTTTACTTTTCCAGATTTTCCGAACTATATCTTTTGCAGATACTTCTTCTCCATTAAGTTCATATTTAACCTTACAATCTATTGGAAGATCTTTTTTTGTTTCTCCTTGATAATATATGTCGCTTCCTTCTGCTTCCCACACTAATCTATTTTCATCCTGTTTAAATTTTTCTTCTCCATTTATATTTTCTATGTTTAAAAGGTCTGATACATCTTTAATTATTTCTTCTTCTTTTTCATTTTTTATATGATCATTCACAATAGTATCATAATTATTTCCGTTTTGGTCTAACTTAGAATATACTGTTTCATCTTTTGTATATGCATACATTGGTACACTGTATGCAAGCATTGTACATAAAAGCATACTTGATGTTATTTTTAAAATAGTTTTATCTTTCATTTTTGATTACTTCCTTTCTAATTTTATTCATTCCAATTGTTGTTTTACAGATCAATTTATCAAATATCATTAAAAATGCTGGTAAAACACAAATTACACATATCATACTAACTATTGCACCTCTTGACATAAGTGTGCATAAAGAACCTATCATTTCAATTTTTGAATATGCTCCTACTCCAAATGTTGCTCCAAAGAAACAAAGTCCGCTAATAGCTATTGAGCTAATAGATGTCCCAAGCGCTTCATCTATTGCACCTTTTTTATTTGCTCCATTTGTTCTTGCATTCATATACTTACTAGTAATTAATATCGCATAATCTATTGTCGCTCCAAGTTGTATTGTTCCAATTACAATTGAAGCTATAAATGGAAGAACTGTACCTGTATAATATGGTATTCCCATATTAATAAATATAGCAAATTCTATAACTACAATTAATATTACTGGAAGTGAAATTGATTTAAGTACAATTATCATAATTATAAATATAATTGCTATTGATACTGTATTTACGCTATTAAAGTCATGATTACTTATTTCTACTAAGTCCTTCATTAAAGGACCTTCTCCAGCAAGTATTGCATTTGGATCATATTTTTTTATAATTTCATTTACTTTTTGTACTTGTAAATTTAACTCATCTGTTGCCATTTCATATTTTGAATTAATTATTATCATTTGATATTTATCATTTTGGAAAATGCTTAAAAAATCTTCTGGTATAACTTCTTTTGGTATTCCCATATCTCCTATTTTCGAATAAGACATACTCCATTCAATTCCTTCTAAATCTTCTATTTCTTCTAGCATTTTATTTATATTATAATCAGAAATATTTTTATCAACCAATAAAAGTTCCATTGATACCATATTAAATTTTTCTTTTAACTCATTATTTGCAATAACACTATCCAATGTTTCTGGTAGTGATTTATCTAAGTTATAGTAAATATCTGTATTTCTATATCCCCAAAATGCTATTGGTAAAATTATTATAAATATTACTACTACTGCTATGTAGTGTTTTATCACAAAATTTTTTACTCCCTTAAATTTAGGAAATATCTCTTTATGTTTTGTTTTTTCTATAATTGGATTTAACATCAATATCATACTTGGAAGAACTGTAACTACACAAATCACTCCAATCATTACCCCTTTTGCCATAACTATTCCAATGTCTTTTCCAAGTGTTAAATTCATACTACACAACGCTAAAAATCCAGCAATTGTTGTAAGTGAACTTCCGTACTACTGATAACAGTGTTTTGTTTATAGCACTTGCCATTGCAGTTTTATTATCTTTTGCATTTTCTTTTTCCTGCATATAACTATGATATAAAAATATTGCAAAATCCATTGTTACACCTAATTGCAAAACTGCACTTATTGCTTTTGTTATATATGATATTTCTCCGAAGAAATATATTTGTTCCCATATTATATAAAATCGCAATTCCTATGTTTAGAAGTAATATTATTGGTGCTATGTATGAATCTAGTGAAACTTCTAGTACAATTAAGCAAAGAATTACAGCTATTACAACATATATCGCAATTTCTGAATCTGATAGTTTTCTTGTATCTAATACTGTTGCTGTCATTCCGCTTATTTTACAGTGTTCATCTGTTATTTCTCTTAATTTTTCTACTGTTTTCATTGTACTATCTGATGATATTTGATCTTTAAATGTGACAAGCATTAATGTTTCATTTTGATTATATATTTTATCTCTTATTTCTTCTGGCAATATATCTTTTGGTATTCCTGTTCCTAACACATCTACTATGCTTACAACTTTTTCAATATTATCTAATTCTTTTATTTTTTCTTCTAATTTTATAATATTTTTTGAAGACATATTATCTAATAAAACTACTGAAAAAGCTCCCATATTAAATTCTTCTGATAATATCTTCTCACCCTTAATTGTTTCTACATCTTCTGGCAAGTATATTAAAATATCATAATTAATTCTCGTTGCCTTTATACCTATGATAGATGGAATTAACAGAAATATTGCAAGTATAAATATTATTCTTTTGTGTTTACAAACTATTTTTCCAAACTTGTTCATAAAACGCTCCTTTCTATTGTTTTACCTTTTCTAATGTTAGATTATACTCTCATAAAATGAATTAATTATGAACTAATTTATTCATAATCTGTTAATATTTAGAAACATTAATTCAAATGAACACATATCTAAGCAAATAGAAAATTCTTTGGAGACATCTAGCAATAAATAAAAGGAATGTCCCCTGTTTAATACAGAAAACATTCCAAGTTAGTGGCCTAATTTATACTGCCTAACAATTTGGGTTCACTTTATTCACTTCTTATCTTTTCATTATTTAATTAAAATCTTATCTATTTGATTAAGTTTAGGAAATTTTACAATCATATTAGTTCCTACATTTTTTTCAGATTCTACTTCTAGCTTTCCACCAGATAATTCCACTATTTTCTTTACAATAGATAAGCCGGAGTCCGCTTCCCTTGCCAGAATGAGACTTATCTATTTGATAGAATCTAGTATATATTTTTTCTAACTCTTCTTTATCCATTCCTATGCCATTATCTTTTATTTTTACAATTATTTCTTTTTTGATGTCTTCAACCTGTATATCTATCTTTCCATTATCTTTTGTAAATTTTATAGCATTATCTATTAAGTTTATCCATACTTCAAATATCAAGTCTTCATCTCCATAAAAATATGCATTGCTAGGACTAAATGAAATCTTTATATTTTTTTCTTTCCATTTTGATTCTAATAAGATAATAGCTTTTTTTATTTGCTCTGTTAAATCAATTTGTTCTTTTTTGGTTATTTTTTCTTGGTGTTGTAGTTTTGATAGTCTTAAAATACTTGTAGATAATTTTAGCAATCTTTCTGATTCTTCTAAAATAATTCCTACATATTCTTCTTTCTCATCTTTTGTAATGTTTTTATCTTCTAAAAGTTTTGCAAACCCTTGTATAGAATTGATTGGTGTTTTTATCTCATGTGATACATTATCTATAAATTCTTTTTGAAGGTATTCTGTATTTCCTAATTCTTTAACCATATAATTAAAATTGTTCGCTAAATCTTCTATTTCATCTGTTCTTTTAGTTTCAAGTCTTATATCAAAATTTCCTGATGCAACTTCTTTAGTTGCTTGTACCATTTTCTCTAAAGGCTCTAGCATTTTTCTACTTGCAAGTCTAATAATTACGCCTCCTATAATTATTGTGTTTAGTACAATAATTATAATACATCTACTGATTATATGTAACAAAATTTGTATTTCTTCTCTGCTTTTTATATTTATCTCTATTATTTCTTGTACTTCTCTATGTACAAAAATATAATATCCAAAACCAGAAAATATAACTACTAAAATAATTGTTATAATAAATTCTATAGATAATTTTCTTTGTATGGTTTTCTTTTCTCCAAAAATTTTTTCCAACATACCTATCATTCTCCATTTATTTTACATTTATATCCCATTCCACGAACTGTAATAATTTCAAATTCATCCACATCACTTAATTTTTCTCTTATTCTTTTTATATGTACATCAACAGTTCTATAATCTGAGTCATTTTCTAATCCCCATATTTCTTCTATTAAATCCTGTCTTGAAAAGATTGTATCAGGTGTGCTTAATAATTTATATAATAAATAGAATTCTTTTTGTGCTAAGTTATATACTTTATCTTTTCTTATAACAGTTAAAGTATTATAGTCTAGAACTAAATTTCTTATTCTTAGCCTTTTCTCATTTGCACTTTTAGCTCTTTTTAAAAGTACCTTTACTCTTAATACCATTTCTTCCATATTAATTGGTTTTACCATGTAATCATCTGCACCAAGTAAAAATCCTTCCCTTTTATCTTCAAATGAATTCTTTGCTGTAACTAATAAAATAGGTACTTCATATTTTGACTCTCTTAAACTTTTTACTAATTCATATCCATCCATCTCTGGCATCATAATATCACTTATTATTAAATCTATATAACTTGTATCTAATATGTCAAGTGCTTGATTTCCATTTATTGCTTCAAATACATTATAATCATTTTTCTTTAAATATGTTGTCATTAATTTCTTTAGATTTTTATCATCTTCTACTACTAAAACATTAAACATTTTTTCACCTCTTTTTTTATTTATATTTCTATATTGTGCAATTATTATAGTAAATAAATATGAATTTTTTGTGAATTAATATTTTAAAAAAAGACTTCTAAAATTTTAGAAGCCTCTTTATATGTTTTATCTTTTAAGTTCTTATAATTCCATATTTATTTGTTACTGGATCTTTAAAAATCTCTACATGTGGTGCAAAGTAAGTAAATCCTATAAAACATACTAATAAAGCTATCATAATTATTATTCCTAATATATTATTACAGTTAAAATTGTAAATTATAAGCCTGTATGCTAGATATTCTCCAAGTATTACTGCTACAAAAAATGATGCTATATCAATAAAAATAATACTATTTCCTATTATACCTGTATATGTGTAGAAAAATACAATTATAAAAGATATAGCTGCAAGTATTCCTAAAGCTTTTGAACATAAATAATTAGGAATATTATTTCCTATATAAAAATATCCAATTATTGCCGTTATAAGCATAGGAAAATATGCTAATTTTAAATGTTCCCATACACTTTCATTAACTGCTGAAAATACTGCAACTAATCCGTTTTCACCTGATAGATGATATGTAAAATGTAGTAAAGTACCAAATATGCAAGCAAAAATAATACTAAATATTTGATAATTTCTTATTTTAATATTATACATACAATCCCTCCATTAATATTCTATGAAGTAAAAGTTCTTTATATAATTGGAATAAAACTTTTTATTAATTATTCTCTAAAAATTGTATTAAAGATTTATTTACATTATCTTTTACCTCATAAAAAGCTCCATGTCCAGCTTTTTCAAAAGGATATAATATGGAGTTTTTAATATTTTTATTCATAATATTTGCCATTTCAAATGGACAAATTTGATCTTCTTTTCCATGAAAAATACCTGTTGGTACATTAATATATTTCAAATCATCAAAAACATTTTCATCTCTTAATGCTACTTCCATCTCTTTACTATTAT
>JAAWPK010000062.1 GCA_022799935.1 Clostridia bacterium | reverse complement strand
TTTTTCTTTTTCCTGAATATTTTGTGAACTTAAATTTTGTATATTTTCTATTTCTTTTGTTATTTCATCTATCTCTATTTTTAAATTTTGTTTTAATTCATTTAATTTCTCTAAATTTTTACTTTCATCATTATTTTGATTTACTAATATTTTTTCATCTTCTATAATTTTTTCTAATTTTTCTTTATATGTTGCAATGTTATATATAAAAAGTCCTACTTCTATGCTTTTTAATTCTTCTCTTAAGTTTAAAAATTGTTTTGCCTTTTCTGCTTGAGTTTTTAAAGGAGTTAAATTTTGCTCTATTTCTGACAAGATATCATTTATTCTAAGAAGATTTAATTTAGTTCTTTCTAATTTTTTTTCTGCTTCAATTTTTCTTGTTTTATATTTTACAATTCCTGCAGCTTCTTCAAATATATTTCTTCTGTCTTCTGATTTATTGCTTAATATTTCATCAATCCTTCCTTGTCCTATAATTGAGTATCCGGTCTTTTCCAATTCCTGTATCCATAAACAATTCTACTATATCTTTCAATCTACACTGTGCTTTATTTATGAAATATTGAGATTCACCACTTCTATATAATTTTCTTGTAACAGTTACTTCTGTATATTCAACAGGCAACTTCCCGGTCTTCATTAGCAAATACAAGTGATACTTCAGCAAAACCTAATGATTTTCTATTTTGCGTTCCAGAAAATATTACATCCTCTGATTTTGCTCCTCTTAAAGATTTCATACTTTGTTCTCCAAGTACCCATCTGATAGCATCTGATATATTACTTTTTCCAGATCCATTTGGTCCTATAACTGTTGTTATACCTGGCATAAATTCTAATACTGTTTTATCTGCAAATGATTTAAATCCGTGCATTTCTAGTTTTTTTAGATACATCATTTTCCTCCTAAGCAAAAAGCTTTATGTTATATTATATCATAAAAAAAAATGCGTAATCAAGATTTATATAAATAATAATCTTGATTTTCGCATCTTTTTGTCTAGTTTTGTTTCCAAATAAAATCATCTAGCTCCCCATTTTGAAAATAATATGCATCTTCTGGTTTTTCTATATCTCTCACTGGTAAAAAAATAGTTAATTTTACTGCTCTATGTCTACACTCTGGGCATTCATATAAAATTGCTCCACATGCATATACACCGTGTTGGAATATCTGCTTTGCGATTTACTTTTATCAAATTCTTTTTATAATATTCTGCGTCTTTATGTTCAATATAATGCCCTACTCTCATAGGTAACATATACAGAACTCTCTTTTTTTCATCCATTTTGCTTTGGCATTTACTACACCAATCATCATGAAATTTTTCTCTTAATTTTTTAAATATTCCCATAACTACTTAGCCATACTCTTTGCCTTTTCTAAAACTTCTACCATCATATCTGCTTTTGAAATTCCTTCAAGTATATAGTCACTGTCCATTCTCCAGCGTTGGTTAGATGTAAATGTATTTACTCTTACCTTTATTTCATCTATAATAAATAGGAAACTTACTCTGCTACTTCCTGCCATAAAACCAGCTCCGCTTTTTCCATCATCTGTCCACACTTTACTAATTCTACTTGTTGGTAAAATATAACTTTCAAATGGGTTCCAGAAGAAAAGAATTGCTATTTTACAGTTTTCACTATCCACTGAAACCATATTTCCTGTTCCATAAAATGTTTGCATTCTTTTAAATCCATCTTCATCTAACTTTTTCTCTAATTCTTTTCTTTTAGAATTATATATAAACTTTCCTCCAAATACCCACCAAACAAATGATAGTATACTTGGTCCCATTAATAATACTACTGCCATTATCCCTTCTGGAAAGAAAAGATAACTTGCTTCAAAGCAAATTGCACATATTACAATAGGTACAATTATGTATCCAATTAGATATAAATAATTAATTTTTTTAACTTTACTGCTTTCCATTTTAACCTCCATTTAAACTAATTTAACTCTAATAAAAATTTCATCAACTACTTTTTCTGTCCTTTTTATTCCCATTCTGATTCTTTTTTATTTTTTGGTGGAAAAAAATATGGGAATATTCCAAATTTTGCTCCAAGCATATGTAAAATTGGGAATGCTATTATAACTGTTATTAACTGAGCCATTGTTGTTGGTAGTTCTTTATAGTCTTCTTCACTTACTTTTCCACCTTCTCCCATCATGTCTATATAAAAATCTTTTCTACTTAATTCTTCTTTAAACTCTATTTGATTTATAAAAGTTTCATTTTGTGTTAAATCTTCATATACAATACGACCAACTGGTAAGATTGAGTCCCCTGAATATATAGATTCTCCAGTTTTTTGTACTGAGTCTCCATTAATTATAGCAGCCACTTTCTCACCTGATGGTAAAGTTAATGCATGCATATAGTAGTTCTTATAATATCCACCACCTTTATTTCTGTATTCTATCCCTGGAGAAATTACTGTAAATGTATCATTTGCAAGTAAATCTTCTATGTTTTCAGCTCTAACAACCTCTTCTCCTGCGATTCCTCCAATTGCTCCATCTTCTACTGTGTGTTCTTCAACATAATTTTCATATGCTTCTGGTAATGTGGCTTCTAAAATTTTTACTGGTATAAAACTAAGCAAAACACTTATTGCTAAACATGCCCAAATATCAAATCTTAGATAATGATATCTCATTTTATTCTCCTCCTTTATAATTAGTAATTATAGCAAATTTGTGTCTCTGTGTAAAGATTACATAAAAAAAGATAGCTTTTGCACTATCTTAAAAACAGTTCTAAAACATAATTCTTTTCAGAAATTTCTTACTAACAATTATATTTATCTATCTTTATTTTATAGTTTTTCAGCTAAAGGACAATAGTTTGTTTCTATTTTTCTCTTGCATAACCATTAGTTATGCAACCTCAATTCATAGAAGCTACGGGGCGCACCGCACATGCATGACTATTAATAACATAAGAAGTGCTGGAATTAAGCAACCAGTACCTGCTAAAACTGCCACTAGCCACAAGCTGCACGCTGAAATGCACATAAGAGCTACTGCTTAAGAAAACGCAGCGAGACGCTAGGACCTCATAACCTTGCCCTATTTTTTTATACTTATCTTCCTATTACAAAGGTTTTGATAGCAAATTATGCTTTCTGTTATTCCCATAAGATTTATAACTCCTGTTCTATACAAATATGACATCTTTTTAAGTTTTCTTTTCACTGTTCTATATCTTGCATATCCCCCTTTTCTATTTCTTCCAAGGAAAGTAAAATTGTTATTACTTGTATATAACCTACTTTTATTATTTAATGTTAATTTTTCCTTTTCTAAGAATTTTTTTAAATTTTCGAAACATTCTTTAAGATAATCCTTTGATTCATGGAAAAGTAAAAAATCATCTTGATATCTTACATAATATTTTATTTTTAATTGTTCCTTTATATAGTGATCCATATCATTTAAATAAAATATTGCAAACACCTGTGATGTCATGTTTCCTATCCCCAATCCCTCTTTTTCACTATCTATTATATCAAATATTATTTTTAGTGCTTCTTTATCTTTTATTTTTCTTTTTATCTTTTCTTTTAATATATCTTTATTAATACTTGAAAAGTATTTACTGACATCACATTTTAAAATATAATATTTACCATATTTTACTTTACATTTTCTATGAAATTCATTTACAGCTTTAAGTCCTGCTTTCATTCCAAGTCCAGATCTGCTTGCAACATTTGTATCTAAAAGACATGGCAAAAGTGCAGGATACAATAAATGTCTGCTTACCAAATGATTGACAACTTTGTCTATCATTCCTTGACTTACTATTTCTCTTTTTTTAGGTTCATAAATTGTAAAATGTATATATGGTCCTACAACATATTCTCTGTTTTTAAGTATATTATAAATTCTTGTTACATATATACATTTGAATTCCTTAAATCTATTTACTTTATGTTTGCTCTTAGTATTTCTACATACTTCATCAAATGCTGACATTATATTTTCTATTTTATAGACATTTTCATATAGGTTTCCTTTTCTTTTCATATGAATCTCCATTCATTCTTATACTATTTCTAAAACCTACTTTAGTACTTCGTTTCTTGCTTTTTCTGGTTTTGTCGCATTTCTCCATGCTATTAGATATCTAACTATTATATCTAATTTTTCTCCAAACTTTAGATACTTTTTCCCATTTATTATTTGTTTGTCATAACACAAATTAAATAAAAAATCTATATATTTTATATATGCTATACATCTTTCTTGTATTTCTACTCTTTTGTCCATATCAGTTGTATTATTCGCTTCATAAGACAAAAGAAGTAAATTATATGCTGATTCTTTTATCTTGTGTTTGAGTTCTACTTCCTTTTTAGGAAAATTTAACAAATTTTGGTCTATATTTACTATTAATTCTTTTAACAAATTAACTATTTTAAATTTATCTTGTTTCATACACTATCTCTTCTATCCTTATAATTTTTTCTTTTATTTTTTCTTCTGCAATACTTTCAATAAGAAATTGATATATACCGTCTATTCTGTTCTTTTTGCTTACATAATTATATGCTTTATTGTATACCTCATTGTAGTTATTCTTTACCCTAAAGTCTTCTTCTTCTATTACTTGATAATTGTCACTCTTATTTAATATAAGATAGCTTATCTCCATTTCCTCAAGTTTACTTAATACCTTGTTTAATCCAGAGTCAGGAAAGCCACAGGTACTATAATTACTTTGCACTTTTTTTATTTGATAATTAAAAAGATATGATAATATGTATGAATCTCTACCATATGCATGATAAAATGTTCCCATCTTTATTAGAATAACTGATTCTGGATGTATTTCTTTGAATATTTTAATTGTATTTTCTATCCTCATATTTTCCCTCCATTTCTTTTTACTATTTCGACCTATTTCTACATACTTTTTATCATGTTTTAGTAACAATCAATAACTTTTATTTACAAAATATTCTTTTCTCTATTCATTCTTTTAACTAATCAGTTTCATAAATGTTTTTTATAGTTTTTATAAAAAAATGCAACTAACACTAATTCTTTGCTTAAAAAAGTGTATAAAAAAATTAATCTTGTTGTGTACAAAAAAATTCACAATTTTCCTATCCAATAAAAAAAGATAGTTTTTACACTATCTTAAAAACAGTTCTAAAATATAGTCCTTTTCAAAATTTTACTCACAACTATATTTATCTATTTTTACTTTATAGCTTTTAGCTAAAGGACATTGGTTTGTTTCTATTTTTCTCTTACATAACCATTAGTTATGCAACCTCAAGTTATAGAAGCTACGGGGCGCACCGCATTCTCATTCTCAGACTCATGACCACTGTTAGAGTAGAACAAAAGATGCAAGGAAAGACTGCCATTATTCACACGCTGCACGCCGAAACGCGCATCACTACTGCCCAAGTAAACGCAGCGAGACGCTAGCTGCCTCATAACCATGCCCTATATATCAAAGTATTTTTTCTTCCCTATGCATTTTCAGAATTTATTATATTTATTCCCCACTCATCTGTCAATATTATTTTACTATATTCTTTTTCTTCATTTTGTATGATATTTAGATAGAGTATGTAGGAACTTTGGATTTAGAATGTCTTTGAAAAATGATCCAGCCTAAGCAAAAAATTCAAATTTTTATTTATATCTTTTTGTATTTATAGTAAAAAAAGATAGTTTTTACACTATCTTAAAAACAGTTCTAAAATATAGTCCTTTTCAAAAATTTTTACTCACAACTATATT
Source organism: Clostridia bacterium (assembly GCA_022799935.1). Lineage (GTDB taxonomy): Bacteria > Bacillota > Clostridia > TANB77 > CAG-508 > JAAWPK01. The sequence goes on along the minus strand of JAAWPK010000062.1, from coordinate 474 downwards.
TATCTATTTTTACTTTATAGCTTTAGCTAAAGGACATTGGTTTGTTTCTATTTTTCTCTTACATAACCATTAGTTATGCAACCTCAAGTTATAGAAGCTACGGGGCGCACCGCATAGGAAGAACTAGCTTTGCCAGTACCACTAGAGTCAAACACGGTATCAGAGCTACACCTCCCACTATACACATGCTGCACGCCGAAACATGCAACACTACTCAAGAAACCAACGCAGCGAGACGCTAGTACATCTTCATCAACCCAGCCCTATGTATCAAAGTATTTTTTCTTCCTTTTTTATTTCTTAATTCTAATGCTTCCCTTATTTCGTGCCCTACGCAAGACGACCAAAGGCCGTCTCGCGTTTTTTGATCCAAATTAATATCCCGAAATTCCATATGGGTTACCTGCTGAACCTGCTCCTCCCGTTGGAAGTGTAACAGAGCTTAGAGGGATTTCAACTACGGGGCGCACCGCA
>JAAWPK010000061.1 GCA_022799935.1 Clostridia bacterium | reverse complement strand
AAAAGAGCCAATACAAAAAATATTAATAACATTATATAATCACTTTAAAAAGTTATATATAGTAAAACTTTCAGAAAAATATAGAAAAGATTTAGCTTCAGCAATGAATTTAAAACCAAACCAAGCATTTTTATTAAATAAATATAAAACTCAAGCAAAATATTTTGAAGAAAGAGATATAAGAAGTATATTAGATGAAATGATAGACTTAGATTCAAAATATAAGATAGGCTTGATAGATATAAATATTGGACTTGAGGCAATTCTATGTAGATATTGTAGTTAAAAAGCAAACAAGAAACTTCGTATTGTTTCTTGTTTATTTTATTTAATATTACAAATTTATTACAAAAGCTTTACGAAATAATTTTGTTTTGATATAATACATAGTATAAAAATAAAGAGAAAGAAGGTATAGTAAATGCAAAATCTATCAAACCCTTGCGGTTGTAACACACACACACACACAAGTAGTTTTAGAAGATAAAACTGCTCTAGATTTTGCTATACCTAAATTAAGAAACTTAAGTAATGTAGTTGTATTTTAATACAAACCTATGTTACTTTGGTTTCTTTTTGCTTTATTAAAATAAAAAATTAGGAGGAAAAAGAAAAATGAAAAAAGTAATAGCATTAATGATGTTTGCTTTATTATTAATCGTAGCAATTCCTTGTATGAGTAATGCCGCGGTTGGAGATGTATTTGAATACAATGGATTTGAATACAAAATATTAAATGAAACAGATAAAACTGTTGAACTTACAGATAGTAATGTAATAGTAAAAATAAACGAAGATGGGAATGGTTATAATATAAGTGCTTCAACCCCAAATCCTTATCCAGCAAAATATGATATGACAGAAATTAGTATACCAGCCAATGTACAAGACTCAAATGGAATAACATATACAGTAAAAAATATTGGAAATGGTGCATTGTATAATCATAGTAAACTAGTAAAATTGACATTACCAAATACTATAACAAGTCTTGAAAAATGGGCATTTATTGAGGCTAAAATGGAAATTATTGTATTACCAAGTTCACTAAAAACAATAGGAAAAGAAACTTTTTATAATAGTAAATTAAAAGAAATAACAATTCCAAATAGTGTAAAAGAAATAGAAGAAAAAGCTTTTTATTATTGTCAAGATTTAGAAAAAGTAACAATTATTGGAGATAATATGACAATAGGAGAAGAATCATTTTGTTATTGTAAAAACCTAAAAACAGTAAATATGTCTGGTACATATAAAAGTATAGGAGACAGAGTATTTGGAGAGTGTACAAGCTTAGAAACAGTAATAATATCAGAAGGTCTGGTAAATACAGGAAAGGGTATGTTTGGTAGCTGTGAAAATTTAAAAAATGTAACTCTTCCCAATAGTATTAAGACAATAGAAGGTAGTGCATTTAGTGGTTGTACAAATCTAGAAACAATAAAGCTTCCAAAAAATCTAGAAACAATAGGAAGTGGTGCATTTAGTAGTTGTACAAATTTAAAGGAGATAACAATCCCAGAAACAGTAACAACAATAGGTGAAACAACTTTTAATGCTTGTAATGCGTTAACTAATGTAACTATACCAAATTCAGTAACAAAGATGGGATATGGTACATTTATGAGCTGTCAAAACTTAGAAACAGTAACAATATCAAATGCAATAGAAGAAATACCATATGCTGCATTTGCAGGATGTAAGAGTTTAAAGAAAGTAGTAATTCCAGAAGGAGTAAAATTTGTTGCAAGACAAGCATTCTGGATGGATGGAGAACTAGAAAGTGTAACATTCCCAAAGAGTGTAGAAAGAATTTCTTCAGATGCATTTGATGACTGCTGGAAAGTAGTATTCTATGCATATAAAGATACATATCCAGCAACATTTGCAAACAACTTCAATATAAATATTGTATATCTAAACGGTGGAAACGAAGAACAAGACAAAGAGAATTACGAAGAAGATGTAAAAGTTGTAGGATTAGTAACAGTAGATAAGAACTCAGGAGCAACAATAACAGGTACAGAACTAGAAAAGAGTAGTAATGAATATATAGAACTTTCAAAAGAATTAGAAGCAGAAGGAATCACAGATGTAGCAGGAGCTTATGAATTAAAACTTGCAACAGGAGATGTAAAAAATGGATTAAAACTTACATTTAATGTTGGAGAAGAAAAAAATGGAAAAACAGCAGTAGTATTACATAAACTACAAAGTGGAAAAATTGACAGATTTACAAAAACAGTAGAAAATGGAAAAGTAGAAATAACAGTGTATGAATTATCTCCATTTATGATCGCTTTCAAAGAAGATAACAATCAAGGTGGAAACAATGGTAACCAAGGAACAGAGAATGGAAACCAAGGTACAAGCGATGGGGAAGGAAATAGCAATCAAGGAAACAACAATACTGAAAATGGAAACTCAGCAAATGAAAATAGAGAAATAGACAACGAACCAAAAACAGGAATGATAGATTACTCAGTATTTACAAATGTAGCAGGATTAATTGCAACAGCAGGACTTATAACAATAAAATCAAAGAAAGATTAATAATATAGCACTAGAACTGTATTTTTATAGTTCTAGTGCATTTATATAAAGGTGATAAAATGAAACATGCAGAAACAACTAAAAAAGGAAAAATAAGAACAGCCATAACAATCATATTAGTAATAATACTTTTAGGATGCTTAGTATATCTTGGAATACTATTTTATATGTCTTGTCAAAATGAAAATATATATTCTGACCTTTACGAAGATATTATAGAATATGAAAAGAATGTAGGAGAATCTGAAAATGGTATAAATGGATATATAAAAAAAGTAGGAGAATTACAACAAGAAAATCCAGATGTAAAAGGATGGATAAAAATAGAAGATACAAAAATAAATTATCCATTACTACAAGGAACAGATAATAATTATTATCTAGAAAATAGCTATAAAAAAGAAAAAAGTAAATATGGTTCAATATTTATAAACGCTAAGTCAGATATAAAGAATGAAAATGCAAATGTAATTATCTATGGACATGATATGAAAGATGGCCAGATGTTTAAAGATTTATTAAAATATGAAGATAAAGATTTTTATGAAACACATCAAAAAATAAGGATAATGACAGAAGAAGCAGAAGAAGAGTACGAAATAATTTACATTTTTAAATCAAGAGTGTTTTATAAAGATGAACAGAATGTATTTAGATATTATAATTATTTCAGCTTTGAAAATGAAAATCAATATAATGAATATATAGAAAATTGCAAAAAAATACAGCTTTATGATACAGGAAAAACAGCAAATTATGGAGAAAAACTAATTACATTAATTACATGTGAATATTCTAGTGAAAATCGGAAGAATGGTAATAGTTGCAAAAAAAGTATCATAGTCAATTTGAAATTTGAATAAAATCTTCTTTATTTTTTATAATAATATATAAAATAAGGAGGTTTTTATTTATGTATAATTTTAGAACAGACTTAGCATTAGAAAGAAGAGAATTACTCGGAAAATTAAATAAAGGTAAAGAAGAAATAGATGGGATAGAAGTAGAAGAAAAAGAAATAAATGAAAAGCTAAAGCTTACAAAAGTTAAAATAACAAATGAAAATGGAGAACAAGCCATTCGGAAAGCCAAAAGGGACATATGTAACAATTGATGTAAAAAAGCTTAAAATAGCTACAGAAGAAGAAATAGAAGAAGCTGCAAATGTACTTGCAGAGAATTTAAAAGAACTTGTAAATACACATATAGATATAGAAGCAGATGTATTAGTTGTAGGACTTGGAAATGAATATATAACACCAGACTCTTTAGGGCCAAAAGTGATTGCTAATATAGAAGTTACAAGGCATATTATAAAGTATTTACCAGAGTATGTAGAAGAAGGTACAAGACCAATAAGTGCGATATCTCCAGGAGTACTTGGAACAACAGGAATAGAAACATTAGAAATATTAGAAGGAATAGTAAATAATGTAAAGCCAAAATTACTTATTGTAATAGATGCTTTAGCTTCAAGAAGTATAGAAAGGATAAGCAGTACTGTACAGCTATCAGATACAGGAATTGTACCAGGAGCAGGAGTTCGGAAACACAAGAAAAGAATTAAGTATAGATACATTAGGAGTACCAGTAGTTGCACTTCGGAATACCAACAGTTGTAGAAAGTGCAGTATTAGTAAATGAAGCACTAGACTTATTTATAAAAAAACTTCAAGATGAGGCAAGGTCAAATGACTATTTAAATGAACTAAAAGAACAAGATAATTATGATGAAATAAAAGAAGCTCTAAATCCAGGTGATTACAATATGATAGTAACACCAAAGGAAATTGATGAGCTTATAAATAATATGACAGAAATAGTTGCTAGACGGAATAAATTATGCTCTATAACATAGGAAATATAGGCAAAAGACTTAGAGCATAAAATATTAATAGGTGAGCAGGGTAAAAAATGTACAAAATATACTTTAAATTTTTTCCTCTTTTATTGTTATAGAGATTTATAAATATTAAAGGAATTAATGTGAACACAAAAATTAAAGTATATTTATTACTAATTAACATATTTTTTAAATAATATATAGTAGTGCATAAAATAAATCCAATATTCATGAAGAATTTGTGCTTCTTAAATAGGAAAAATACAAAAATAATAGATACACCAAATGCTCCATAATCTACATTAATAAATTCTGCTAAAATACCCATAAGTATAGCCGAGAGTATACCTGCAAAATTATAAAATAAGTGAAGAAGTTTATTTTCAGTTTTTAATTTATTAAATTTATCATAAATAATAATTGATATTAAACCTAATAATAAGGTAAAAAATATATTTAGTGAAAATTGTTTCGTAAATATAGAACAGAACAACATAAATGGAATTTGTGAAATTAATGCAAAAACAAATAACCTCAAGAAATATTTTTTGAGGTTATTTGTATGAATATATCCTTCACTTATCTGAAATGCAAATATAGGGAAAGCAATTCTTCCAATATAATTTAGATGAGAAAAACCGCCATATAAAAGATATGATATATGGTCACAACACATAGTAATCAATGCAATAATTTTTAATACAAAAGCAGACATATTAACCTCCACTCAATATTATATAAATAACATTATTCTTTTATATTTGTTTCTCTAGTTTCATTATATGAATCAATAAAATAAAGAGGACGCCCCTTAGTTTCATAAAAGGATCTTCCAAGATATTCTCCAATAAGCCCTAAAAATATTAATTGTATGCCACCTAAAAACAAAATTACTACCATCATAGAAGCATAACCTGAAACATCAACACCATATATCAAAGTTTTAAGAATTATTGCAAGCATATATATAAAACCAGCAACAGAGACAAGAATTCCAAGAATTGCAGCCCAGCGAAGGGGAGATGTAGTAAATGAAGTTATACCGGTCAATTGACAAATTTATAAGCTTTCTATAATTCCATTTGGTCTTACCAGCAGCTCTAGGGTCTCTATCATATAAAATTTCCTTTTTATTATAACCGAATCCAACTATAAAGACCTTTTGTATATCTTTGAGATTCTTTTAATTGCTTTATAGCTTCAACACAACGCTTGTCCAAAAGTCTAAAATCTCCAGTATCTTTTTGGATCTCTATTTTAGTCATACTTTGAAGAGTTCTATAAAATCCCCAAGAAGTGAGTTTCTTTAAAGGACCTTCACCTTTTCTAGATTTTCTTCTTGCATAAACATCATCAAAACCTTCTTCCCAATATTTAATCATTTCAGGTATAAGTTCAGGTGGATCTTGAAGGTCTGCATCTATAATAACTAAAGCATCACCTTTGACATAATCAAAGCCAGCAGCCATAGCAATTTCTTTACCATAATTTCTAGACAAATTAACATAGTTAACCCTAGGATCTTTTGCTCTAAGGAATTTTATCATATCTAAAGTATTATCTTTACTACCATCATTTACAAAAAGAACTTCAAAATCATATTTTGATTGTTCATCCATAAGTTTAGAAAGCCTATCATAGAGAAGAGATAGAACTTCATGTTCGTTATATGCTGGAACTAATATTGTAATTAATTTTTTTCTATTTGAGTTCATATATTTTTATCATTCCTTTAAAAAATAATTTATATAAATATATCATAAAACAAGGTGAAATACAAGGAAAAAGTAAAAATCAGTTGATATTTAGTATGATAGTGTGGTAAAATAAAAATATAAAAAATTAAAAAAATTTAAAAATAATATTGACAGAAACATAAAAAAATATTATAATTAATTGCGTTGTAAATGAAATCAATAATATTTGGGTAGGTGGCCGAGTGGCTAAAGGCGGCAGACTGTAAATCTGTTCTCATTTGAGTACGATGGTTCGAATCCATCCCTGCCCA
>JAAWPK010000060.1 GCA_022799935.1 Clostridia bacterium | reverse complement strand
GATTTCCAAACTCCTCCATAAAATACTTCATAGCATCTAATGTAGGTTCTTTTGTAATTACCTGAAAATCTTTTAAATACTCTTCTAATTTCACTGATACTTATTCCCTTCTAATTTTAATTTTGAAAAGAATTAGTATACTACTAATTCTTTTCAAATTCTTTAATCAAATAAATATTTGTTAGTAATAGGCTTTAAAGCTTTAATTAATACAAATATTGTGATAACTTGTACTGGTATCATTATAAGCTCTGGCACAAGTCTTGTCATAAGTACTGCAAAAAATGCTTTGTCATACATTATAACAAGCCATATTGCATTCATTATAAGACTAATAAGTCCAATAACTAATGTACATGCAATTATAAGTCTTATTATCAATTCTTTATCTGTAAGTTCCTCCCCTTTTTTATAAAGCACTATTCCATATATTAATCCTTTACAAATTGCACTTATTGTAAATCCTATAAAAAATGTTCCAAATGGAAATAAAAGTGCACCTATTACATCTGCAATTCCATACATTATAGCAGTATATTTAGGTCCGAGCCAAATTGCAGAAAGCACTACTGGTACAAAGCTAAATCCTATTACCAGAAGTGGGGTATTGATTGATAAAAATCTTGATAATACAATTGTTAAAGCAAGTAGCATTGCTGATAAAATCAGCTTTTTTGTTTTTGACATTGTTTGTGATTGCATAAAAAAAACTCCTTTCATTAGAGCTCCCTGAAAGAAGATTGGATAAAGCACATTGGTAACATCCTTTGCATGCAAAAAGGACTTACTTCAGTCTTTCTATTTACTTCTAATTCATAGCGGAATGCAAAAATAAATGAGCAAGCATATTGCTTTTGCCTTACTATCAACTTCCCGTATAGTAAGTCTTAACTATCTATTTTTTACTCTATAAATATTATCATACACTATTTTACATATTTAGTCAATTATTTTAGTAACATTTTTCCTACATTATTTGTTCTATGTGATTTATTCTTTTTTCTCCTCCTATTATATATACTTCTATTATATCAATTCTTGTGTTGCATTCCTCCATTTTATTTTTATAAAGATAATATTTTGCAGCCTCATATATATGTTTCTGCTTTCTAATATCTACCGCTTCTCTTGCTTCTCCATACTGATAGTTTGTTCTTGTCTTAACTTCAACAAAAATTATGTATTTGTTACTTTTTGCAATTATATCTATCTCTCCTTGTATACACCTAAAATTTTTGCAAATTATCTGATAACCTTTATTTTCAAGATACTTAACTGCTGCTTCTTCGCCTTCTTTTCCTTCTATTTGTTTTAAATTCATATATTACTTTCCTTTTATTACATACTTATTTTCTTTTAATTCAATTAACCCTTCTACTTCCATCATAAATATTTTACTATAAATATCTTTTATATCTATTTTAGTTTTTGCATTTATTTCATTTACATTCAATGGAATATATAGTTCTTTGTAAATTTGTCTATATTCTTCTTTGATATCTTCTAAATTAGATAGACTTATACTATTTGTTTTCTCTAAATCTTCTATAGTGAGCTGCTTTATTTTTTTATCATTATATCTTTCTATTATTTCATTTGGTTCTGTTACAAGTATAGCACCCTTTTTTATTAAATTATTTGTTCCTACTCCTTTTATATTGTCTATTGAACTTGGTATACAAAATACATCTTTTCTCTGCTCTCTTGCATATCTTGCAGTAATTGAAGTTCCACTTAGCTTTTTTGCCTCTACAACTAATACTCCAATACTTAACCCACTTACTATCCTATTTCTTTTTCTAAATCTCTCTGGCTCAGGTTCAACTCCTTCTTGATATTCACTAATAATCAATCCTTCTGTTTCTAATATCTCTTCATATATCTCTTTATTTTCTTTTGGAAATATATAATCTGGTCCATTACCTAAGACTGCAATTGTTTTCCCATTTACTTCCATTGCACCGAATATGTGAGGCACCATCAATTCCCTTTGCCATTCCACTTACTATTGTAAAACCTGCCTTAGCCAAATTTGCAGCAAATATCCTTGCATTTTCTCCTCCTTCTTTTGTACAATTTCTTGAACCAACTATTGCAATATTTTTAGTTTTAAGTAATTCTTTATTACCTAGTAAATATAATTTTTTTGGTGGATTCTTTATCTTTCTTAAACTATCTGGATAACTTTCATCTTCTATATCTATCTCTTCTATTTTCATATTCTATTATTCCTTATATATTTTATTATTAATTAGAAAAAGAAACGAGCAGTATTAGGCATTTCAAATCAAAAAAGCGTAGGTGTACATAGGTACATTGAGCATTTTTTGTATTTGAAATAACGAAGTAATGCGAAGTTTATTTTTCTAATTTTCCCAGTATTTTCGGTCCAAATTCCTATACTTTATTGCCTCTGTTAAATGACTTAACTCAATACTTTCTTTACAATCTAAATCTGCAATAGTTCTTGCTACCTTTAGAATTCTTCCATAAGCTCTTGCACTAAATCCTAGTTTTTCAAATGCAGCTTGCAAAATCTCCTTTTCCTTTTTCCCAAGCTTACAATATTTTTCTATCAACCTTGGTGTAAGCTGTGAATTTGAATATATACCATATTCTTTATATCTTTCATAAGCAATTTTTCTTGCTTTGTTTACTCTTTTTCTAATCTCTTCCGAAGTTTCTTCTTTTTCCTCTTTGTCTAAACTTTTATAATCTACTGCTTCTACTTCTATATGTATATCTATTCTATCTAATAATGGTCCACTAATCTTTCCCATATACTTATTTATCTGACTTGTTGTACAAGTACAATTTTTATCTTTTGCTCCATAATATCCACAAGGACATGGATTCATAGAAGCAATAAGTATAAAATCACATGGATATGTAAGAGAAGCATTTACTCTACTTATATTAACCTTTCCGATCCTCTAATGGTCCTCTTAATAATTCTAATGTGTGCTTACTAAATTCTGTAAGTTCATCTAAAAACAATACACCATTATGTGCTAAACTTATTTCTCCGAGGTTTTGGTATTTTTCCTCCACCGTACTAATGAAGCACCAGATATAGTATGGTGTGGGGCTCTAAATACTCTTTTTGTAATAAGTGGAATATTCTTATCTATAAGACCTGTTATACTATGTATCTTTGTAACTTCTAACGCTTCCTCTAAACTTAAATCTGGAAGTATCGAAGGCAAACACTTAGCCATCATTGTTTTTCCGAGAACCGTGGAATTCCGAAGGCAAAGTACATTGTGACCACCGCGCTGCAGCAACTTCTAAAGCTCTTTTTACAGCTATTTGTCCTTTTACATCACAAAAATCCATTTCATATTCTGTCTTTTGATTAAAAATATTATCTATATCTATTAATTGTCTTTCCAATACTATATCTCTATTTAAATACATTAACACCTCTTTTAGATTTTCTACTCCGATAACTTCTATGTCTTGTACAATCGCAGCTTCTTTTGCATTTTCCTTTGGTACAATTATTCTTTTCATTCCAAGCTTTAATGCCTCTAAAGTAATTGGAAATATTCCGATTTACCTTATTTATTTTTCCGTCAAGAGATAATTCTCCGAACAAAAACTACATCTTGTAAACTATTTTGTTCTATGCATTTATTAGACATTAGAATTCCAATAGCCATTGGTAAATCATAAATTGAACCTTCTTTTTTAGTATCTGCTGGTGACAAATTTATTACTATCTTTCTACTTTCTAACTTTAATCCAGTATTCTTTATTGCAGCTTTTATTCTTTCTTTTGCTTCTTTTACGCTTGTATCTGGAAGTCCGTACAATTTCCCATCCGTGGAAGCCCTCCGAGATACATCGACTTCAACATTAACTAAACAACCATTAAGTCCCTGAAGTGACATACTTTTTATTATTGATAGCATTCTAATCTTTCCTTTCAATTTAATCAATATCTTTTATATCGAGTTCTATGTCTTCTATCTTAGACAATTAATTTTGTAAATACTCTGTAATATCTTATATTCACTTATTTTTCATTATTCTGATTTAATATTATTTTAAAAATTTGATTTTTTATCTTAGGCTGAATGCCTAAAAGATATCTGTTTTGCTTAAACATTAAGATGTCTTGATAAAATAAAATAAGTATGTTCACTTAAATATATGAACATACTTATTTTTATATAATATTTAAAATCATTTGTCAATTATTATTTTTCGACAAAATCCGACTTTCTAATAATTCAAACTTGTTTTACACTAAACTTTCATAATATGCATTATATAGTTTTGAATAATATCCACCACTATTTACAAGTTTTAAATGATTTCCTTCTTCTACTATTTTACCATTATCTAATACTATTATTTTATCTACATTTACTATTGTAGATAATCTATGTGCTATAAATATTGATGTTTTCTCTTTAGAAATTTTTTCTATTGATCTTTGTATTAGACTTTCTGTATATGTATCTATATTTGCTGTTGCTTCATCTAGTATAAATATCTCTGGTTTATGTGCAAATATTCTTGCAAAAGCTAATAATTGTTTTTGTCCAGCAGAGTATGAATTTCCTCTTTCGTTTGCAATTTCTTCCATTCCATTTGGCAGATTATTTACAAATTCACTTGCTGAAGCAAGGTCTATTGCATTTTGTACATCTTCATCAATCATACTTTTATTAAGTTTTATATTTTCTTTTATACTTTTTGCAAATATAAATGGATCTTGCAATATAATCCCAATATATTTTCTTAAACTTTTCTTTTTTATATTTTTTATATTTATCCCATCTAATAGTATTTCACCTTGCTGTATATCATAAAATCTGTTTATTAAATTTGTAATTGTAGTCTTCCCGCTTCCTGTCTTACCAACTAATGCTATGCTCTCCCCTGGATTAATTACAAAACTTACATCTTTTAATATCCAGTTTTCATTATCATAAGAAAACCACACATTTTTAAATTCTATTTTTCCTTTTACTTCTTTTAATTCAATTCCTTCATTTAAGTCTTCTAAATGTTCTTCTTTTTCTAAAATATTATACACTTTATCTACTGATACAGTTGCTTCTTCTATTACTTCTATATTTTCAACTATTCTTGTTATTGGTTCAAATAACTGCTTTATGTATGTAATAAATATGTATATATATCCAACTTCCATATCTACTCCAAATACATGGTATACACAAACCCACATAATTATTGCAATTCCGACATTTTCTAGTATTGTCATTATTGCTGGAAGAAGTGCTTCTATGATTCCGAGTTTTTGTTCTTGAATCTCTAAACCCCTTTGTATATCCTTCGCATTCCTCTTTTTTCTGTTTTTGAATATTAAAGATTTTTATAATTTTAGCTCCATATATTGACTCTGCTAGAAAACTATTTAAATTTGCTCTAATGATTTTTGATTCATTATATATCTTTCTTAACATTCTTGTTAAAACCAAGCTTGAAATAATTATAAATGGTATTATTGCGAATGCCATAAAACTTAATTTATAGCTAAAATATACCATAACGGCAACTATTGCAATTATCAAAATTATATCTTTTATAATAGTTGAGGCAACATCTTTAAAAAGTGTAGATATATCTTCTACATCATTTGTTATAGATACGAAAAGCTTCCCTGCTGGTGTTTTATCATGAAATGGAATATTCGCATACTGAGTATACCTATATAATTTATTTCTTAAATCATATACAACATTTTCTCCAACTATATTTATTGCTGTTGTTGCTATAAAATTTATAATATTTCCGAATAATTACTATACTAATATATATTGCACCAAGTATACCAATTGTCATAGCTTCTACTTGATATATTCCTTTGCTTAAATAATTATCAATTACAATTTCTATTATATATGGTTTTGCAATTTCCCCTATACTTACAAGTAGTGAAAGCAATGAAATAGCAATTATTGACTTAAAGTATGGTTTTGTCATATCTTTTATTCTATTTATCGTCTTACTTTTCATTTGTGTTTTCCTTTCATACTAAAGTGTCTTTTTTTGATGATTGCTGATTATAAAATTTTCTATAAAGTCCCTCTTGTACAATAAGACTTTCATGTGTTCCTCTTTGTATAATTTGCCCTTCTTCTAAAACTACTATTTCATCTGTATTTTTTATATCTGATATTCTGTTTGATATTATTATACATGTCTTTTCTTTGCATAATTCTTCTACATTTTTCATAACCTTTTCTTCGGTTTTATTATCTAATGCAGAAAATGCATCATCAAAAATAACTATATTACTTCTAAGTAAAAATGCTCTAGATATAGCAACTCTTTGCTTTTGCCCTCCAGATAAATCTACTCCTCTTTCTCCAATAATTGTATCAATTCCGTTTTTCATTTCCCCTATTTCTTTATGTATCATCGCATTTCTTGTGCTTTCCTCTATTTCTCTATCATTAAATCCATCTTTAAATAGCTTTATATTTTCTTTTAATGTTGTAGAAAATAAGAAATTATCCTGTGTGATATAGCAAATGCTCTTTCTTAAATCAGTTACTGGAATATCATTTATGTCTATTCCACCTATTGTTATTTTTCCATTTGGAACTGGATATAGTTTTGTAAGCAGATTTGCAAGAGTTGTTTTTCC
>JAAWPK010000059.1 GCA_022799935.1 Clostridia bacterium | reverse complement strand
AATACGAAAGTGATTGAGATTATAAAAGAACTTCATGAACAAAATGTACATATTTGGGATGAATGGGAAATGGAAGATGGAACAATAGGAACATCATATGGTTGGATTGTAAAACAATTTAAACAAATAGATAAACTTATAGAAAAATTAAAAACAAATCCACAAGATAGAAGAATGATAATAAATTTATGGCAAATACCATATTTAGATACAGGAGCGTTATATCCTTGTGTATTCAATAGCTGTTGGGATGTAACAAATGGAAAATTAAATTGTATGCTTACTATTCGTTCAAATGATTTACCACTTGGAAATCCTTTTAATGTAGTACAATATGCAGTATTAATTCATTTACTTGCACAAGTTACAGGATTTAAGCCAGGTATTTTAACAGTGTGTATAAGTAATGCACATATATATGAAAATCAAATAGATGGAATAAAAGAACAATTATCAAGAAGAAATGAAGCATTAGCTGCACCAAAACTTTGGATAAATCCTGAAATAAAGAACTTCTATGATTTTAAAATAGATGATATTAAATTGATAGATTATAATCATTTAGGCAAGATTGATATGCCAGTTGCGGTTTAAATGATAATTAGCATCTTGCGTTGTCAAGCTATGGATAAATAATTCTCAGTGTACAGAAAGTATGCTTCTGGTTATTTACCCTGATTTTCTAACAATATACTAATTCTGGTTTAAACTAAAAAGAGAGGTAAAACAATGTTAAGTATAATAGTTGCGATTGCTAAAAATAATGTTATAGGAAAAGATAATAAACTTATATGGCATTTGCCAGAAGATTTAAAGAGATTTAAAGAATTGACAATAGGAAAAACAATAATAATGGGAAGAAAAACATTTGAATCCTTAGGAAGAGTCTTACCAAACAGAAAACATATAGTACTAACTCAAAATAGAGAGTTTAAATATGATAATCCGCAAGTAGAAGTTATAAATGATATAGAGGAAATAAAACAATATATTGAAGACAAAGAAGAGAACTTTGTAATAGGTGGAGCGACTATATATAAAATGCTAATGCCTTATACAAATAAAATGTATATAACAAAAATAGATAAAGAGTTTTTAGGTGATACATTCTTTCCAGAAATAAACAAAGAAGAATGGAAATTAGCAGAAGAGAAAAAGGGAATAACAGATGAAAAAAATCCTTACAGATATGAATATATAACCTATGTAAGAACAAATAAAATATAATAAGAAACTTCAATAAATTTAAATTAAAAAAAGTTTATAAATTATAAACTTTTTTTAAAAAATCTATTGACAAAATATAAAATAACAAGTATAATACATAATTGTTAGAGGAAATGCAGGTGTAGTTCAATGGTAGAACCTCAGCCTTCCAAGCTGATGACGCGGGTTCGATTCCCGCTACCTGCTCCACAAAAACCATCCTTGTAAAGGATGATTTTTATTTCAAAATTAAAAGCTGCTCCTTTAGCTCAGTTGGTTAGAGCAACCGGCTCATAACCGGTAGGTCCAAGGTTCGAGCCCTTGAAGGAGCACCAAAATAAACACTAGCGAATTTCTTGAAATTGCTAGTGTTTTTTCTTTATAAGTTCTCTAAAACTTCATATAAACAAAATATTTCAAAATATTTTCGAAATACTTGTAGACTTTTAAACAAAAATAGGATAAAATGATTACAGAAAAATCGCTAAAAGAAAAAGGAGGACATAATTAATGCTGATAGAAAAAATCATATTTAGTATTTTAGCATTTTATCTATTTATAGTAATGTTTTTCAAAATGATAAAAAAAATAGATGCTACATATGTTACTATTTTAATATTAGAAGCAATAGGAATAGGGCTTAGTTTTATAGAAATTATATTTAAATGGGAGTTTAATGTATTCTTTAAAATTATAATATATGTTTTAGCAATAGTAATTCCAATAATAATTATTTTTATAGAAAGAAAAGGAAAAAGTTTTTCAGAAATAATATATACACTACTTATAAAATTTTACAACTTCAAAGGAGATACAAAAAAAGCAAAATCAACGCTACTTTCTTTAATTGAGAAATACCCAAATAGTTACTTTGCACATAGAATGCTAGCAGAAGTATATGAAAAAGAAGGCGGAATGAGAAAGGCTATAGATGAGTATGTAAAAGCAGTAGATTTAAATAAAAAAGATTATGACTCATACTATAAAATATCATATCTATTAAACGAATTAGACAAGCCAGATGACGCAATAGTTATGCTAAATAATCTACTGAACAAAAAGCCAGAATATTTAGAGGCGACAATGTTACTTGGAGATATATTATCAAACCAAGAAAGATATAAAGAAGCATTAAATGTATATACAAATGGACTGAAGTTTTCACCAGATAACTATGATTTATATTATAGCATGGGAATAGTATATACAATGTTAAATGACTTTCCAAATGCTAAGATTTGTTATGAAAAAGCTGCTACAATTAATTCTTTGCTTTATCATGCATATTATAGTTTAGGACAAATAAACTTAATAGAGATGGATTTAGATGAAGCAGAAAAATATTTTACAAAATGTTTAGAAGATAAAGAACAGGAGCCAGATGCATATTATAAATTAGGAAAAATATATATGTTAAGAGGCGATCATGAAAATGCAGTTAAGTTTGTAAATTTGGCAATAGAATTAGATAATAATTTTATAAAACTTGCAAATCAAGAACCAATATTTATTCCAGTAAAAAGTAAGTTTGAAATGCCAATAATAGATGAAGAAGATATAAAACCAAGAAAGACGAAACTTACAAAAAGAGAGAAAAAAGCTAAAGAACATCTAGATAAAACATATAATGTAGTTGGAAAATTAAATATTCATAAAATAAAGCCAAATATAAAAACAAAAGAAAATAATATAGAAAAGGAGAGAGAATAATGACAATAATACAAGCAATAGTTTTAGGAGTGGTTCAGGGGCTAACAGAACTACTACCAATATCAAGCTCAGCCCACCTTTACCTAATACCTTGGGTATTTAACTGGACTAATTCAGTAGATTTTAATACAGCATTTGAGGCATTTGATGTTGCACTTCATGCAGGAACATTACTTGCAATAGTACTATTTTTCTTTAAAGATTGGTTAAAGTTAATTGTGCGGAGGATACAAACAAGTTGTTAAAAAAGAAAAATCATTTGAAGGAAAAATGTTTTGGTATTTAGTACTTGCAACAATACCAGGAGGAGCTATAGGATTTATATTAGATAAATTCTTAGAAGATGCATTAACAACACCAATAGTAATAGGAATAGCATTAATAGTTATGGGTATTCTTCTATACATAGTAGATAGAAAAGCAAAATCAGATATAACATATAAGGAGATGTCATTAAAACAAACATTTTTAATAGGACTATCTCAAGCTTTAGCATTTATCCCAGGAGTATCTCGCTCAGGAGTAACAATGACAACAGGAAGAATGCTTGGAATAGAAAGAGAATCAGTTGCAAAATATTCGTTTCTTTTATCAACACCAATTGTTGCGGGAGCAACTTTATATAAAATGAAAGACTTTGTCTTAAGTGTTCCATTCTTTATAGGGATATTTATAAGTTTTGTTGTACGGATTATTTGTAATAAAATTTTTAATGGAATACTTAAAGAAGGGGAGTTTTAAATGCTTTGCAATATATAGAGTAATAGTTGGGGTATTTATTATTGCTTTATGGATTATAAGACTTTAATTAGAAGGAGGAAAGTAAAATGGAGACAATAAAGGTAAGCCATCCATTAATTGAACACAAACTAGCAATACTACGAGATAAGAAAACTGGAACAAAAGAATTTAGAGAATTAATTTCAGAAATAACATTATTTTTATGTTATGAAGCCATGAAAGATGCAAAACTAAAGACTGTAGAAGTTGAAACACCAATAACTAAAGCAAAAGCCCAAATGATAGATGAAAAAGAATATGTATTTGTACCAATAATAAGAGCTGGAACAGGAATGATAGATGGAATAGTAACAATGATACCAAATGCAAAAATAGGACATATAGGTCTATATAGGGATGAAGAAACACTAAAGCCAGTTAGATATTATTATAAAATGCCTTCAGATATAGCAAACAAAACTGCAATTATAATAGACCCAATGCTTGCAACAGGAGGTTCTGGAATGGATGCAATAACACTACTTAAAGAAGATGGCGTAAAAAATATTAAATTTTTAAGTATAATTGCAGCTCCAGAAGGACTAAAGAAAATGAGTGAAGCACATCCAGATGTACAAATTTATTGTGCAGCAATAGATGAAAAATTAAATGATATTGGATATATTGTTCCAGGACTTGGAGATGCAGGGGACAGAATATTTGGAACTGTTTAAAAGGAGGAAAAAACTTTGAAAATAACAGATATAGAAGAATTAAAAAAGAAAGCACAGGAAGTTAGAATAGGAATTATAGAAGCGGTATATGGAGCAAAATCAGGACACCCAGGAGGATCACTTTCATGTGCAGATATATTAACAGTATTGTATTTTAATCAAATGCAAATAGACCCTATGAAATCAAAAGATGAATCAAGAGATAGATTTATATTATCAAAAGGACATGCTGCACCAGCTTTATATAGTGTACTTGCTAATCGTGGATACTTCAATGTAGAAGAGTTATCAAACTTAAGACATATAGATAGTAATCTTCAGGGACACCCAGATATGAACAAAGTTCCAGGAGTAGATATGAATACAGGATCACTTCGGACAAGGGCTATCTATTGCAAATGGAATAGCAATGAGCTCAAAACTAAATAGTAGAGGTGTAAGAGTATATTGCTTACTAGGAGACCGGAGAAATACAAGAAGGACAAATATGGGAAGCGGCAATGACTTCAAGTAAATATAAATTAGATAATCTTTGTGTTATAGTAGATAATAATAATCTACAAATAGATGGAACAGTAGAAGATGTAATGAGTCCATATCCAATAGACCAAAAATTCAAAGCATTTGGATTTAATGTAATAAATATAGATGGACACAATATAGAAGAAATAATAAAAGCCTTTAATAAAGCAAAGGAAACAAAGGGAAAACCTACAGCAATAATAGCAAAAACAGTAAAAGGAAAAGGTATATCATTTATGGAAAATATAGCAGGATGGCATGGAAAAGCACCAAATGAAGATGAATATAAAGCCGCAATTAAAGAGCTTAAGAAAAGTAAATAGAGGAGGGAAAATAAATGAATCTAGATAAAAAAGTAGCTACAAGAGCAAGTTATGGAGAAACACTTGCAAAGCTTGGTGAAGAAAATGAAAAAATAGTAGTATTAGATGCAGATTTAGCAGAGGCTACAAAAACAAGTGTATTTGCAAAGAAATTTCCAAATAGATTTTTCGATATGGGAATAGCTGAACAAGATATGATGTCGACAGCTGCTGGACTTGCAGCTTCAGGACAATTGCCTTATGCTAGTACATTTGCAATGTTTGCTTGTCGGTAGAGCTTATGACCAAATAAGAAATAGCATATGTTATCCGAATGTAAATGTAAAAATATGTGCAACACATGCAGGAGTTACAGTAGGAGAAGATGGTGCAACACATCAAATGTTAGAAGATATAAGTATGATGAGAACACTTCCTAACATGAAAGTCATGTGTACATCAGATGATACTCAAACTAAGTGGGCAGTAGAAGAAATTGCAAAAATAGATGGACCTGTATATTTAAGACTATGTAGACTTGCAACCCCAGTAATTTATGATGAAGAACAAAAATTTGAAATAGGAAAAGGAATCCAAATAGGAGATGGAGAAGCGGCAACTGTTATTGCTACAGGAGTAGTTGTTTCAGAAGCATTAAAAGCAAAAGAAGAATTAGAAAAAGAAGGCATAAATATTAGAGTTGTAGATATACACACAATAAAACCAATAGACAGAGAACTAATAATAAAATGTGCAAAAGAAACAAAGAAAATAATAACAATAGAAGACCATAGTGTGATAGGTGGATTAGGTTCAGCTGTATGTGAAGTATTAAGTACATCATATCCTACAAAAGTTATAAGAATGGGAGTAAAAGATACATTTGGGAAGTCAGGAAAAGCAGAAGAACTACTTGCATATTTTGGATTGACATCAAGAAATATAATAGAAAAAGTAAAAGAAAATTAGATGTATCAACAGGAAATAAATATAAACTTATAAGTTGAAATAAAAAGCTAAATAATAATTCTAAAAATTAATTTTAGAACCATTATTTAGCTTTTCTAATTAACTAACTTTTGTATTTTTAAATAAATCATTAGGTTCACATTCCAGTATTTCACAAAACTTTTCGATATTGCTATATTTAATAGATTTTGTTTTATTTGTAACAATATTATTAAAATTTGTATAAGTCATGTCAAGCTGAATAAACAGCCAATATTTAGTTTTTTCCTTCTTTTTCAACAACTCTAGTACATTTAATTCTACCATAAAAACTCCTTTGCAAATATTTTACAAAAATATTATAAGGCTTATGTAGCTATTACATAACTCACTAAAATAGTATATACTAAAAATAATAGACAAAATAAATATAATAAAAATTTTAAGGTATTAAAAAAGTATAAAGAGAGATGAGAGAAGGAAAAATTATTTGTGTGATAAAATAATTCTATTAGATGGAAATAAGATTGTAATATTAATTCAATGTATATAAAAATAGACAAAACTATACAAAGTTTAAGATTTGTATAGTTTTGTTATTAATAAAGCATTTGTAAAATAAAAATATTAATCTGCATCTAAATCCTTAAAAATTGGATCATTAAAAAATTCTCTAAGTTCTATGTCCAGACCCAAGCATAAACGCAAAATAGTAAGCAATTTTGGATTTTTGCTTGATCCGTCAATTAAACTATTAACAGAAGATTGTGACATACCAGATAGAGTAGATAATTTATTTATGGTAATGTTTCTTTCTTTACATAAATTTAAAATTCTAATTTTAACAGCTTCTTGTAAATCCATATATTCGCCTCCAAAAATAGTATAGCAAAATAAAATAGAAAATATTAATAATGGAGGAAAACAAATGAAATTTAATGAACAGAAAGAAAGAGGAATAACTTTAATAGTACTTATTATAACTATAATAATATTAGTCATCTTAGCAACAGTGTCAATAAGAGCAGTATTTGGAGACAGAATAATACAAGTTGCAGCAGATGGAGTACGGAAACTATGCTACAGAACAAAAAAAAGAAGAAGAAACATTTGAAAATGTTGTAGATTACATAGATGTAGCAACAAATAAAAAACCATATATAGAAGTGATAAAATATTCAGA
>JAAWPK010000004.1 GCA_022799935.1 Clostridia bacterium | reverse complement strand
ATTTCTTATATAATGATGAAATTACAAAAGAAGACAACTATTTTTCAATCTATTGTGCTATATCAGACTATATAAAAGAAAACAAGTCTATTGTCTTAGATGGATTTGTTAATTTTAGAATACAAGATTATATGAAAAATTTAGATTATGCGATAGATCTCTCTGTAAATAGATTTCTAATAGAAAAAGAATATAATGAATTTGTAAATATATTAAAACTATATATATCATTCACTCCATTTAATTCTTCTTGTATTCATCTAATATATTGTAACAATGAAAGTATTCTTCTTGATGAAGAAAAAAATGTTATCGAAACTGACGATAACACTTTCAAGGCAAAGTATTTATCTGATATAAGCTT
Source organism: Clostridia bacterium (assembly GCA_022799935.1). GTDB lineage: Bacteria > Bacillota > Clostridia > TANB77 > CAG-508 > JAAWPK01. The sequence goes on along the minus strand of JAAWPK010000004.1, from coordinate 48,780 downwards.
TTCTTCTAATGACTTTGCGCTAAATACACTACTAAACTTAACACCAAAAAAATTAGTAATCCATTTAGTAAATGGCAAAGAAGATGAATTTATAAATACTTTAAAATTAATCTTTGAAAATCGCTTTGAGATTTGTTCTGAATGTAGAATTTGTTCGTTATATAAAATGCACTCTAAATCTTTTAAATAATTATCATAGCATCTCCAAAGCTAAAAAATCTATATCTTTCTTTTACTGCTGTTTCATATGCTTTTAACATGTATTCTCTTCCTGCAAATGCTGAAACAAGCATTAAAAGAGTAGATTTTGGGAGATGAAAGTTAGTAATTAATCCATCAATACATTTAAATTTATAGCCTGGATATATATATATATTTGTATCTTCTTCGCATACATGTACTTCCCCATTTTCATCAGAAATACTCTCTAATACTCTACAAGAAGTTGTCCCTACAGATATTACTCTTTTTCCGTTTTTTTTAGCTTCATTTATTTTATCTACATCCTCTTTTTTTATATAAAAATGCTCTGAATGCATTTCATGTTCTTCAACATTTTCTTCTTTTACAGGTCTAAAAGTCCCTATTCCAACATGCAAAGTTACCTTTGCAATTTTTATTCCCTTCTCTTCTATTCTATCTAAAAGCTTATCTGTAAAGTGAAGTCCTGCTGTTGGAGCTGCAGCTGAACCTTCATATTTTGCATATATAGTTTGATATCTATCACGATTTTTTAATTCCTCATGTATATATGGAGGAAGTGGCATAAGTCCTATCCTATCTAAGATTTCATTAAAAATCCCTTCATAACTAAACTTTACTTTTCTTGTTCCGACCTGGCATAGTATCTATTATTTCTGCCTCAAGCAGTTTATCTCCAAAATAAACTTTTGTACCTGGTTTTAACTTATTTCCTGGTCTTACAATACTTTCCCAGATGTCTCCTTCTAAATTTTTTAAAAGCAAAAACTCTACATTTGCTCCAGTCTCTTTTTTTCCATATAATCTTGCAGGTATTACTTTTGTATTATTTATTACTAGACAATCTCCCTCTTCCAAGTATTCCACTATATCTGAAAATACTTTATGCTCAATACTCTTTTTATTTCTATCCAATACCATTAATCTTGATGTATCACGCTTTTCTATAGGCGTTTGTGCTATTAATTCTTCTGGTAAATTATAATCGAAATCTGTTACTTTCATTTTTAGTCCCTTCCAACTTCATAATAATTTAAAAGTAAATAATAATATTGTTCTTTCTTAAATTAACTTATACTAAAATCTTCTTTAGGATCAAAATTTACTTCTTTTAAAATCTTCTTAATCTCTTCATATTTGTTTATTACAGCTTCTGGACAGCTTTTTTCTATATATTTCTTATTATTATTTAAAAACGCTTCTCTTATTCTTGTTGAAGATATTCCTTCAAACATATCTTTTCTCTCAAATAATCTAAAATTTATCCTTTTCTTTAAACTATCTTCAAACCAATTCTCTATAATTTCTCTTTCATCTGAAAAATAGATAGAGAATTGTCTCTGTTCACAAACTGATACTATATTATAATATAAATATCTTCCCCATTCTAGATTAGAATCAAAGTCTGTTTCCATAGACCAATCAGGGAGTTCTCTGATAAAAATCCTCTCTTCATATTCTTTCCCATATCTTTTTCTCAAAGTTTCTTTTAATATATCTGTTCTTAAGTTTACATGCAAAGGATTTCTTACTGTTCCATTTTTATTTTTACTTCCAATTAGTATTACTACCTTTTGATTCTCTTTAAATACTATATCTATTATTCCTAGATGCCCATTATGTAATGGTTGCATTCTAGATAGAAAAACTCCAACTTTTTGATTCATCTTAATATATCCTCCAAAATTTACTTAAAAAATACTCTTGATATGTCATTAAACATAACAAATATTGAAAGACCTATTATAAATACAAAGCCAAGCATTTGTATTCTTAATGATGTTTCTTCTTTTAGAGGTTTTCTTTTTATTAGTTCTATAATATATATAAGTAATTTTCCTCCATCTAGTGGTGGGATTGGAATAAGATTTGTAAGTCCAAGTGATAATGAAATTACAGATAGCAAGTATACAAATTGTGATATATTTACAGCTTGAGATACTATAACCCCAATTCCAACAGGGCCTGATAAATCTTCAGCTGTAACAGCCCCTGTGAATAACATTTTTATACTTTCTATAAATGCTCCAAAAAAGTCAAATGTTGCTGATAGAGCTGTTTGAAAATTATAATTAATAAGTACTAATATAAAATATATAAGTAGACCAAACACTATATTAACAATAGGTCCAGCTGATACAATTAAAAGTTTCTTTAAAAAATTTGCATTAGAAAAAGAACCTTCTTCATCAGAATGTTCATCTTCTCCTTCCATATTTACAAACCCTCCAAGAGGTATTAATCTTAGAGAATACTTTGTTTCTTTTGTTTGTTTACTGCAAAGTAATTTGCCAAATCCTATTGAGAATTCATTTACTTTTATTTTACAAAGTTTTGCAGCAATAAAATGTCCGCCTTCATGTATAACAACTAAAACTCCAAGTAGTATTAATGTTTTTACAATAGTAAGTATCGTACCTATCATATCTTTTAGTTAATTCCTCCTCTATTTTATATTCATAAGTAGAACATAAGCAACCGGTGCTATAAATAAGATGCTATCTATCCTATCAAGCATTCCTCCGATGTCCTGGGATTAAGTTACTATAATCTTTAATATTATTAAACCTTTTTATACTTGATGCTGCAAAATCCCCTACTTGACCTATTACACTTAGAAGTAATGATATAAGTATAATATATATGTATGATATATTAGTAAAGAAATATGTATTACATATGATTGTATATACAAGAGAAATTGCCACAGCACCTATAGCACCTGCAACACAGCCTTCTATAGATTTATTTGGACTTACTTTACTAAATTTATGTTTTTTTGTGCTAAAGAACTTTCCAGCAAGATACGCAAATACATCAGTTCCCCATCCACATAATACTACATACCATATCAAAATATTTCCATTCTTCAAACTATATATTATTGGCATGAACATCAATAATACTGGTATATACAATATTCCAAACATTGTTACAGCACCATCTATTGCATTTCTTTTCATCCCAGAACTAAGAATACTAAAAAATGTAATAAAAACTGCAAAGATAACTAAACAAAACATCATATTTATCATATCAACATCTGCTGAAACAAGTGTTGACTCCATATGAAATAGTCTTAAGCAAGCTATACTTATTGCGATTAGATATCCTATCCATTTTATAGGTCTTGCCATCTTGCTCTTTTCAAAAGCAGTAAAATATTCTTGTATACCGTATAAGCGCAACTATTGCAAAAAATATATCTACAATAGTATTACCTCCAAATACTATAATTGCTATAACACATGGTAAGCCTAGCATTGTTGTTAGAGCTCTTTTTATATCCATGGAAACCTCCTAAAAATTTTATTTGCCTCCAAATTTTCTATTTCTGTTCTCATATACTTCAATTGCTTTTTCTAAATCTTCTCCAGTAAAATCTGGCCAATATTTATCTACAAAGACAAATTCTGAATATACCAATTGCCATGGTAAGAAATTACTTAATCTCATTTCCCCACTTGTTCTAATCAAAAGCTCTGGATCAGGTTCATCTTTTGTGTATAAATAACTAGATATTAAATTTTCGTTTATATCTTCTAGTTTTATATTTTTATTTTCTACATCTTCAGCTATTTCTTTTACCGCTTTTGTTATCTCATCTCTGCCCCCATAATTAAATGCTATGCAAAGTGTTGTGCCAGTATTATTTTTTGTTTTTTCAATTGCATTTTTTATACTGACTATAAGTGTATTAGATAAAGCTTCTATATGACCCAAAAATTTTATTCGAATATTCTCAGTATCAGCAGCTTTAGTTAAATCATCCAGATATTTTTTAAATAATATCATCAGTGCTCCTACTTCTTCTTCACTTCTTTTCCAATTTTCTGTTGAAAAAGCATAAACAGTAAGATATTCTATTCCTAACTTATTTGCATACCTAGTTAATTTCTTTAAATTCTCAGCTCCAGCCTTATGTCCAGACTTAGTACTAACTCCATGTTCTTTTGCCCATCTTCTATTTCCATCCATTATTATTGCTATGTGTTTTGGAATTTCATTCATTACCTTTTCCTCTCCAAATTTATTTTTCTCGGTTTTTAATATATAGTGCAAGTTCTTTAAGAAATTCTCCTTTTTTGTCATATATTCTAATTTGTTTTATTGCTTCATTTATTTCATTTTCCAGCATCTCTTTTGCCTTATCTAAGCCATATTTTGTTACAAATGTTATCTTTTTAAGCTCTTTATCGTTCCCAACAGGTTTTCCTAAAACTTTTTCATCTCCTATCTCAGATAATATATCATCTCTTATCTGGAACGCCAAACCTATCTTTTCAGCATATTTTGTTAAAATTTCTAAATCATTTTCTTTAGCTTCTGCAAGAATTGCTCCAATCCTTACTGACGCTTTTATAAGTGCCCCTGTTTTATTATTATGCATATATTCTAAATATTCATTAGATATTTCTTGTCCTTCAAATTCTGTATCCACATATTCTCCGGCGAATCATTCTATCTGTTGCAATTGTAATTTCTTCAAATGCAAGTATTTTATTTCTTAGCTTGTTTGCATCTTTTTCTGTCTTTAAACTATTACTTATAATTAAATAACTATTATTTAAAAGAGCATCTCCAGCAAGAATTGCAGTAGGCTCATTAAATTTTTTATGATTTGTAAGTTTTCCGATGTCTTAAATCATCATTATCTATTGCAGGTAAATCATCATGTATAAGAGAAAAATTATGTATCATTTCCATTGATATTGCAAAAGGAAAAACCTCTTGATAATCTTCTCTAAACAGCATATATGCCGCTATCATAAGAATTGGTCTTAATCTTTTTGCAGAACTAATCAAACTATATTCAATAGAACTATTTAGCATTCTTTCTGGACATTCTTCTCTTCTTATATTTTTTTCTAACTCATAATTTATAATATCTGCATATTTTTTTAGTTCTTCCCTTAAATCCATTCAAATTCCCCTTAAAATATTTAATGCAAAAAGAATTAAACATTCATTATTTCTTTCTCTTTATTTGCAAGAACACTATCAATCTCTTCTATTTTCTTATCTGTTATTTTTTGAATTTGATTTTCAGCATTTTTCAAATCATCTTCTGTCATTTCACCATCTTTTTGTAGTTTTTTAGCTTCATCAATTCCATCTCTTCTTATAGAACGAATAGATACTTTTGACTCTTCTGCAATTTTCTTTATATCTTTAACTAACTCTTTTCTTCTTTCTTCATTTAACTCTGGAAAAGATAATCTTATAACTTTTCCGTCATTATTTGGAGTTATTCCAATATCTGAAGCAAGTATAGCTTTTTCTATTTCTTTTAATATACTCATATCCCAAGGTTGTATCACTATTAATCTAGCCTCTGGAACTGATATTCCAGCAACTTGGCTTATAGGAGTTGAAACTCCATAATAATCTACTTTCACCTTATTTAATATAGCCGGGTTTGCTCTTCCAGCTCTTATTTCTGAAAAATTCTCTTGTAATACACTTATTGTTTTATCCATTCTTTCTTCAATTTTACTAAAATCCATAATTTTAAATTCCTTTCATTTATATATTTTTCAACCAATACAAAGCTTATTTTGAAAAATTACTCTACGATTGTACCTATATCTTCTCCAAGTACCACCCTAACAATATTCCCTGGGTCTTCCATTGCAAATACTTTAAGAGGTATACTATTATCCATACATAATGAAGTAGCTGTTGAATCCATAACCTTTAAATCTTTATTTAAAATATCCAAATATGATATCTTATCGTATTTAATAGCTGTCTTATCTAATTTTGGATCAGCTGAATATACTCCATCAATTGTTTTAGCAAGTAAAATTACTTCTGCATCAATTTCAGCGGCTCTTAATGCTGCAGCAGTATCTGTTGTAAAATAAGGATTACCTGTTCCACAAGAAAATATTACAACTCTACCGTTTTCTAAATGTTTTATAGCTTTTCTTTTTATATATGGTTCTGCAATTTGTCTCATTTCTATTGCTGTTTGTAGTCTTGTTTTTACACCTCTTGCTTCAAGTGTATCTTGAAGAGCGAGTCCGTTCATTGTAGTTGCAAGCATTCCCATATAATCTGATGTTGTTCTTTCCATTTGATGTCCATATCTTCCTCTCCAGAAATTTCCGTCCTCCAACTACTATTCCTACTTGTACACCTAAATCTACTATTTTCTTAATTTCATCACAAATTTTTCCAATTACATCTGCATATACTCCTGTTTTGTTGTCTCCTGCAAGTGCTTCTCCACTTAATTTTAATAAAACGCGTTTGTATTTTACTTCGCTCATTTTTTACCTCCATTTTGTGTGTTTAACACAATATAAAAATCATTTACTATTGTACCATATATTACTTAAATTTTGTTAATTTTTTTGAAATTTATATTAAAATATTACAAATTTTATTTTTATATTAATTGCGTAGCTCAAAATTTTATTTCTCTAATACAGATTTTTATTATTATACAACTCATTTTTTATTATATATTCTAGAACTTCTTTAGGAATTATATCTTGATCTTCAATTTTTTTACTACTTAATAAATTTCTAAATTTAGTTGAACTATACCCTCTATATTCTTCATTAGAAATTATTTGGATTTTGTCTTTATTCCTTTTCAAAATTTTATTTTCTTCTATATGTTTTTCTATATCTATATTCTTTCTCTCTAAGACTATATAGTTATACTTTTCTATTATCTCTTCTGCCTTTTTCCACTCTACAATCTTTTCAAAATTATCTGCTCCTACTATAAAAAATCTTTCTATATTGGGATAAGTTTCTTCTATGAGAGAAAAAGCATCTATTGCATAAATTTGTTCTTTTAAATTAATTTCTATATCTGAAACTTCAATATTATCAAACATTTTACAGGCAAGTTTTAGCATATTATATCTATCTTTTCCACTTGCTAATCCTTCCTTAGGATAAAAATCTCCAATTGGCACAAATATAACTTTATCTAGTTTACATTCTTTTAAAGCTCTTTTAGCTAAGTTTATATGGGCATTTGTAGGTGGATTGAAACTTCCTCCAAAAAAACCAATTTTCATTACAATATTTCCTTTACTTTGCTAAAAATTTCTTCTCCTATCTCTTCTCTTGTCCTTATTTCTCCATCTTTTATACATTTTATTTCAAACCAATTATAATCTTTTGCAAGTTCACAGGCCGCATTATAACTAGCTTCCAAATGACTTCGACTACTTTCATGAATATCTTTTACAGCCTCTTCATCAAATTTATTTTTCCTATTTTCCATTAGTTTTAAGGAATATTCTACTGGCATATTTAGGAAAAATACTTTTGAAGGTACTGGAATTTTATATATATTGAACTCTAAATTCCAAAGCCAATCTAAAAATTCTTTTCTCATCTCTTTATTATTTATTTTTCCTGCTTGATGTACCATATTTGCAGTTGTATATCTATCTGCAAGTATTAGCCCTCCATTTTCATAATATTCTTCTAATTCTTTTTTATATGTTGCATATCTATCTGCTGCAAAAAAAGATGAAGCTATATATGGACTTACATCTTTTGCTTCTTTTCCAAACTCACCTGATAAATACATTTTAACTAGACTAGAAGATGGTGAAGAATAATTTGGAAAACTTATTTTTCTAAAATCTATTTTTTCTTCTTTTAAATTTTTTTCTAAAATTTCCATTTGAGTTTGTTTTCCACTACCATCGGTTCCATCTATTACTATTAATTTTCCCATACTTACTCCTTTATACTAAGTGCAGTACATATACATCACTATAATTCTAGCAATGTACATGTACTGCTCTGCACCTATTTACCTTTCATTTTTCCTCTAATATATTCAGTTTCTTCTTCCTTATCTAATCTTACGAAAAGAGGCTCTCCTTTTTCTATAACTTTATAATCTCCTGAAAGTAAATCATATTTTTCAATTTCTTCCCAAGATATTAATCTTTCATCTAATATTCCCAGTTGTCTTAATATCTCACTTGAAGTATGTGCCATTGCAGGTTTTAACATTATTGAGACTTTTCTCAAATTCTCTACTAAATGATACATCACTGATTTAAGTTCCTTTGTCTTCTCTTCTTTTGTTAAAGCCCAAGGCATTGTTTCATCTATATATTTATTTGTCCTAGAAATAATCTTCCAAATCTCTTCAAGAGCATTATTTACATGATAAGTATCCATATATCCTGTAACTTTCTTTATATGCTCAATTGTTTCATTTTCTAAGCTATTATCTTCTTTGTTTATACATCCTTCATATTTTGGAATAACTCCTCCAAAATATTTATTTATCATACCTATTGTTCTATTAAGTAGATTTCCTAGGTCATTACATAAATCAAAATTAAATCTCTCTATAAATCCCTCTGGTGAAAATACTGCATCTTGTCCAAAAGGAAATTCTCTAAGTAAGAAATATCTTGTTCCATCTACACCATACTTCTCTGCTAACATATCTGGATATACAACATTTCCTTTAGACTTTGACATTTTTCCGGTCTTTCATCATTATAAATCCATGTGCATAAATTTTTTTAGGTAATTCTAACCCTAATGCCATAAGAAATATTGGCCAATATATACCATGAAATCTTATTATATCTTTTCCAACTATCTGAATATTTGCTGGCCAATACTTTCTAAATAGTTCATCATCATCTGACATATATCCTAGTGCAGTTATATAATTAACTAAAGCATCTAACCAAACATATATAACATGCTTTGGATCTTTTTTTACTTTTACTCCCCAATCAAAACTTGTCCTTGTAAGGCACAAGTCTTCTAAACCTGGCTTTAGAAAATTATTAAACAACTCATTTTTTCTTGACTCTGGCTCTATAAAATGAGGATTTTCTTCATATAATTTTATAAGTCTATCTGCATATTTCTTCATGTTAAAGAAATATGCTTCTTCTTTCATCTTTTTTACATCTCTACCACAATCAGGACATTTTCCATCTACTAATTGTGTTTCAGTAAAATATGTTTCACAAGGAGTACAATACCATCCTTCATATTCACCCTTATAGATATCGTTATTTTCCATAAGTTTATCAAATATTTTTTCTACGACATCTGTATGCCTCTTTTCTGTTGTACGAATAAAGTCATCATATTTAATATCCATTAACTCCCATAGTTTCTTAGCCTCTTCTGCCATTTGGTCAACATGCTCTTGTGGAGTCTTTCCATTTTTTTCAGCAACTTCTTGTATCTTTTGCCCATGCTCATCAAGACCTGTAAGAAGTCTTGCATCATATCCTCTTATTTCTTTATATCTTTTGATTGTATCTGCAAGTACAGTAGTATAAGCTGTACCAATATGGAATTTACCGCTTGGATAGTAAATTGGTGTTGTTATATAAAATGTTTCTTTATTCATCTTACTCCCCTATCTTTCTTAAATAAATTATATTTTACTCCAGAACCAATCTAGACTATTATCTATACTCTTCTTATTTCTATGTTTTGCCTCTATATCATCTACCCATAAATATGAAATATATGTTACAAGTACAAATGCGAAATCATACATCATAGATGTAGAAAGAATTATTTGATATTCTCTATAACTATCTACAAATACAAACAATTGTAATGTATGTATTACAAGTATACCAATAGATAGAAGTAGTGCTATTGCTGGAACTATAGCCCTTTTTATTTCATGTCCTAGAACTATTGCACAAATAATTGCAGCTAGACATAGTAGTGCTACTAGTGGATTTGTTAAATTTAATACTGGCATTTTACACCTTACCTTTCTTCTTTTGTCTGCACATTTAAGCCATTTATATTAATCTTTTGTTATAATATACTATTATATACATTTTATTATACTTTTTGCAAGAGTTTTAATCTTAATTTTTTTCTTCTAATAACTCTTTGTCTTCTATCTCTTCTGTAACTTCTGGTACATTCTCACTTTCTAATGCTTCATTAATTGTAGTTTCACTTACTTGCTTTTCTACATTTTCATCTTTTTTTACTTCATTTGTTTCTTCCTGTTGCATTTCTGAAGTTATCCATTTTACTAAGTTTAAATTTTGAACATCAAGTACCATTTCATGTTTTGGCATTACTCTGAAAGTATAACCATAGTTTCCACCAGTAGATAAAGCAATTTTTGCTTTATACTCATCTATACTATCTTTTGAAGCTTTTTCCATTTCAGTAATATTTATGTCTTCAAGTATTCCTGTATCTAAAACTTTTCCAGAATATACTTGTATAGAGGCATTTTCTGGATTTATGTTTTGAAGATCTACTTTACATTTTACTTCTATATTATTTCCTGCATCTATAGTTACATTGTTTAGGTTATTTAATTGTTTAATCTTTATATTATCCCATCTATTTTTTATATCATCAATCCATTCATTTAGCCTTATTACATTTTCTAAGTCTGAATAATATTTATTATATAAATTGCACAATGGTAAATATAATTTCTCTGTATAGTCTATAAGCATTCTTGCAGTACTATATTGCCAACCTGTTGAGGTTATAGAATTTTTCATTATCTTTACCCATGTCTTAGAGAAATTATCTCCATTTTCTTTATTATAGTATGTAGGTATAATTTTATTTTCTAAAGTATCATATATGCTTTGGCAATCTTCATTATCTTGTACATCATAAGAATCATAATCTCTATTTTTTCCTATAATCCATCCATTTTCCTTGTTATATCCTTCAACCCACCATCCATCTAGAATAGAGAAATTTATAACACCATTTACTGACGCTTTTTCTCCACTTGTTCCTGAAGCCTCCATAGGTCTTCTTGGATTATTAAGCCATACATCTACACCACTTATTAAATATCTCGACATAGCTATATCATAGTCTTCAAGTAGGAATATTTTCCCTTTAAATTGTGGTTTTAATGATATCTCATGTATTTGTCTAATTAATTCTTGTCCTTCTACATCTTTTGGATGTGCCTTACCTGCAAATACAAGTTGTACAGGAGTTTTACTATTATTTAGTATTTGAGTTATTCTTTCTAGATCTCTAAATATTAGAGTTGCTCTTTTATATGTCGCAAACCTTCTTGCAAAACCTATTGTTAATATATTTGGATCTAATTTAGATACTACTTCCATTATCTCTTCATATCTCATACCATTTCTTCTAAGTCTGCTTATTGTATTATCTCTTACAAGTTTCATAAGTTTTACTTTTCTTTGATAATGAGCATCCCATAATTCTTTATCTGGTATATTATTTATCCTTGTCCAAGTATTCTCTAAATGAATATTATCTTGCCAATATGGTGCTAAATATTTATTGTATAAGTCCTTCATAGAAGGTGCAAGCCATGTACATGTATGTATACCATTTGTAACATGAGTTATTGGAGATTCATTAGCTGCAATATTTGGCCAAACATCACCAAATAATTCTCTTGAAACTCCACCATGAAGTTTACTAACTCCATTCTTCTTACCAGCAAATTTAAGAGCGAATATTCCCATATTAAATCCTGGTTCCATCTCTTCTTTTGGGTTCATTCCAAGTCTTAAGAATTCCTCTCTTTCTATTCCAAGTCTTGGCCAGAAATTCTTAAAATATTTTTCCATTAATTCTATTGGGAATATATCATTTCCCGCTGGAACTGGTGTGTGTGTTGTAAATACAGTTTTAGAAGTTACTATAGACATTGCATTTCTAAAAGATATTTTCTTATCTTCTACAAGTTCTCTTGCAAGTTCTAATATTAAAAATGCTGAGTGTCCCTCATTCATATGGTATATTGTTGGAGTTAATCCCAATTTATTGAAAAGATTAGTCCCTGCCATTCCAAGTACAATTTCTTGTCTAATTCTAGTTTCTTGGTCTCCACCATATAAATATTTTGTTATTTCTCTAAAGTCTTGATCTACATTTTCATCTATATCTGAATCTAAAAGATATAGTTTTACTCTACCTACATTTACTTGCCATACCTTTAGATACAATCTCTTTCTTTGTATTCTTGACTCTATTATTAAGTCATTTCCTTTATCATCTTTTACAGGATATATTGGAAGATCCTCAAGATCTATATCTCTATATACATTTTCTTGTCTTCCTGCCCCATTTATTATTTGATGAAAATATCCTTTTTTATATAAAAGTCCAACACCAATAAGAGGTATACCTAAGTCACTTGCAGATTTTAAATGATCTCCAGAAAGTATACCAAGACCTCCTGAATAAATCTGTACAATTTCATCTAGTCCATATTCTGCTGAGAAATATGCAATTAGATCATTTTTATTTTCAGAATGTTTTTTAGAAAACCAAGTACTTCTACTATTCATATAGTTTTCAAAATTATTTATTTGTTTATCATACTCTCTTAAAAATTCATTATTTTTTGAATATTCTTCTATTTTTTCTTGTGGTACCATTTTCAAGAATTTAACTGGATTTTTACCTATGTTTTCCCATAAATCTATATCAATCATTTTAAATAGTTTTAGAAAATCAGAATTCCATGACCACCATAAGTTGTTTGCAACAACTGAAAGTTTATCAATTCTTTTTGGTAACTGTGGATTTACTGTTATCTTATTGAACAAATACATAAAAATTTTCCTCCCTTGTTTATTAAAAAAATTTCTTTTGTAACTAACATATATTATCTATTAAAATACAAAAAATGTCAATAAAAAAATAGAAGATTATTTTATATACAAAAATTATAATATAAAAACCTATATAATTTCATATAATTGTTATTCTGATATGATTGAATATTTCCCAAATAAAAAAACTTCTTAATTTCATTATATAATAAAATTAAGAAGTTCCTTTTATTTTACACAAAAATTCCAATTTTAGATAAATCTAAAATTGGAATTTTAATTCTACTTATATCCAGTTTCTTTGATTAATGCATTGCTTATTGTTTTTACTGTATTTGACACCTCATAATCTTCTTTATCAAATAAGAATTTATGCAATTCCTGAACTTGTTTTTCTAGATTTACTGGAGCTCCATACCATACTTTACCTGGCTGATATCCTTTTATTCCACCTTCGAATGGCCATCCAGTATTATCCTCTATTTGATAAGAAGCAACTTGTGATAATAGTCCTAATATCTGTCCAGAAGTTATATTGGTTGAAATCTCCTTAAGTACAGTATCTGCTAAACTATTTAATTGTCCTATATTCATTTTCTTAATCTTAGCAAATGCTAAATCAAGTACTTCTCTTTGACGCTCTGTTCTCTTATAATCTCCTCCTGCTGTATATCTTATTCTTGAATATGCAACAGCTTGAACACCATCTAATGTTTGTTTTCCTGCTTTTGTTACATGTTTTGAATTATGACCTGTAACATTGTTTACCTCATCAATATATTCATTTATATATTTTACTTCCTCATTTGTTATGTCTATTTCAACTCCACCTACAGCATCAACTACATCAACAACAACATTAAAGTTTACTGCAACATATTCTTTAATATCTAAATCTAAGTTTGTATTTAATGTACTCATAGATAAAGTAGGTCCGCCTTGCATATAGGCATGTGTTACTTTGTCAAATTTCTTTCCAATTTTTAAATAAGTATCTCTATATACTGAAGCTATTTTAACCTTTTTTGTATCTTGGTTTATGCTAACTATCATAATAACATCACTTAGAGTATTTTCATAAGAATTTTTTCTTGAATCTACTCCAAATAAAAATATATTTCTATATCCAGTCGCAGTTTCTACTCCTTCATTTACTTCAATTTGACTTTCATCTATATCATCATAATTATACATAGTAAATTTGCTATATATAAATCCTACAAGTATTCCTGCAAACACAATTATGATTGCAAGTAGAACTATTACTATCTTTAAAAATATCCTCTTTTTTTTCTTTTTGGTTTTATTAGTACCTTTTTTTACCTTTTTGGGCTCATTATCATATTCATAATCATAGTCATCAGAACTCATTTGTTTATTTCCCATCTTTAGCCTCCTTTAATTTTGATTAAAGTCATTAAAGTTGTAACTCTTAAAATTATAAAATACTTTTCGATAAAAATCAACATTATACACAAAAAATTTACAATTACATCTTATTTGGCATTTTTATTCCTAAAATATTAGCTCCTTTTTCTAAAACTCTATTTGTCATATATGTTAGATATAGTCTAGTATTTTCTAAAATTTTATCTTCTGATAAGATTTTATAATTATTATAAAATGCACTATAATTTTTTGCAAGCTCTATAAGATATCTACTTAGTATATATGGTTCATTTTTTTCTGTAACACTTTTCAAAACATCTTCAAAATTATAAATACTTTTGATAATATCTATTGCTTCTTCACATACCAAATTATTGAAATCAATTTTATCTATGTCTGGGAAATATCCTGCATTTTCTAATACACTCTTAGTCCTTACATAAATATATTGCATATAAGGTCCGTGTTTCTCCTTGAAAATTTAGAATAGTATCCCAATCAAATATTTCATCTTTAATCCTGCTATTTGATAAATCATTAAAGATTACAGCTCCTATTCCAACCTTTTTTGCAATATCTTCTTTATTTTCAATGTTAGGATTTTTCTCTTGTAATATTTCTCCTGCTCTCTGGATAGATTCATTTAATAAATCTTCTACTTTTATTACATTTCCTTCACGAGTAGACATTTTTCCAGATTTCAAATGTACCATTCCGTATGATACATGTTCTAATCCATCTATGTACTTTTGATCTATTTCAAGTAATTTTGCAACCTCAAAAATTTGTCTAAAATGTAAGTTTTGTTCATATGCTACAACATATAGGCATTTATCAAAATCATATTCTCTCACTCTATAAAGTATTGCAGCTAAATCACGAGTTGCATATATACTAGATCCATTTGATTTGCAAATCATACATGGTGACATATTTTTATCACTTAAGTCAATAATTTTTGCTCCTTGTGACTCTTGTAATTTTCCAGTTACTTCAAGTTTTTCTATAACTTCTTGCATTTTATCTGAATAAAATGCTTCCCCATTAAATGAATCAAATTTAACATCTAATAAATCATAAATCTTATAAAATTCTTTCAAACTTAAATCTTTTAGCTTTTTCCAAAGACTTACTTCATAACTCTCACTGTTCTCTAATTTTTTAAAATTATCTCTGCATGTTTCTAGTACTTCTTCATCTTCTTTGCAAAGTTCATTTATCCTTACATATATAGCCATTAGATCTTCTATTGGATTTTCAAAATTATATTCCTTACTCCATCTCTTGTATCCTTCAATCATTTTTCCGAATTGTGTACCATAATCTCCCAGATGGTTTATTCCAATAGTATTATATCCTAAATATTTATATGTATTATATAATGCATTTCCTATCAAAGTTGTTCTTAAATGACCTATATGGAAAGGTTTGGCAATATTTGGAGAAGAATATTCTACAATAATATTTTTTCCTTTTCCAAATTCTGATTTTCCGATATTCTTCTTTTTTTAAGTCAAACTCATTTAGAACAGTTTTAATTAATGCTTGCTTTTTTATATAAAAATTCAAATATCCACCTGCAACCTCAGTTTTTTCTATTAATTCTTCATCTAATTCAAGTTTTTGCTTTACTTCTTCTGCAATTGCTTGAGGTGCCTTTTTTAAAGTTTTTGCAAGCCTAAAACATGGGAATGCATAATCTCCCATGTTTTTCTCTTTTGGAACTTCTATATAACTTACAAGTTCTATATATTCCAAGTCTATAGCTTTTTCAATAATTTTTGCAATTTCCTCTTTAAAATTTATCATACTAATCTCCTAATGAAATACCAATATTTCTAGCAGTTTTAACTAGATCATCATCCATTGTTACTCTTCTTAAGTTACTTTCTTTAGTATTTCCAGAAACTGCACCTATTTCCTTATTTTCTCCTACAACATCTTCTAATGGAACTGAATCCAATTTACCATTTTTTAATACAGTAAGTACTCCAAATTTTCCTTCCAAAGCAAGTTCCATTGCTTTTGCACCATATTTAGTTGAAAGAACTCTATCATAAGCTGTTGGTGTTCCTCCTCTTTGCATATATCCAAGTGTTGTATTTCTTGCCTCTAATCCTGTTAGTTCTTGAAGCTCTGCTGCAACTTTTTCTCCAATTCCTCCAAGTTTTGTATTATCTACTCCTTTTCCATTATCTCTTACATTTTTTACCAATAATTTTCCACCTTTTGGAGCTGCTCCTTCTGCAACAACAACAAGACTAAATCTCTTTCCTTTTTCAATTCTTTCTTTTATCTTTTTTGCAACTTTATTTAAATCAAATGGAATTTCTGGAATTAATGCGACATCTCCACCACCTGCTATTGCTGATTCCAAAGCTATCCATCCTGCATATCTTCCCATAACTTCTAATACCATAATTCTATGATGTGTTTCTCCAGTTGAATGTAATCTATCTAATGCTTCTGTTGCAACTGATACTGCAGTATTATATCCAAAAGTAATATCTGTACAAGCGACATCATTATCTATTGTCTTTGGAACTCCTATTACATTTAATCCTTTTTTATAAAAATCTCTTGCAGATTTTTGTGTTCCATCTCCACCTAAAGTAAATATACAATCAAATCCATCCTTTTTTGCATTTTCTATACATACATCTGATAAATCTACATATTCATCTTCTTGTCCTTTTCTTCTACTTTTATAATTAAATACATTAGCATTTGTTGAAGATCCTATTATTGATCCACCTTTGTACAATATACCTGAAGCATTTGAATATGAATCAAGTCTTATATAATTATTCTCAAGTAATCCAGTATATCCCTCGATTATTCCATAACATTCTACTCCATGATTCTCTGCTGTTTTTACAATACCTCTAATAACTGCATTAAATCCAGAAACATCTCCTCCATTTGCTAATATTGCAACTTTCTTCATTTTTATATCATTCCTTTCATATGTTTTAATGTTTTCTTATATTATACCAATAATTTTAATAATTACAAGTTTTTTTATAAATTTTTTAGGGTATGTTTAACAAAGCTCTTATGACATTTTATTCTATTCAATTTAATTTTTATCTTGAAAGGCAGAAATTTTTAAATGACTATAGTTATTAACAATTCATTATAAAAATAATAGCCCTCATGAATCAGCCTAAAAGGCTTCTTCATAAGGGCTTTATAATGTTAGAATACCTCTAACACTATTCCGCTATATGGTTCTAGTTCTTTTTCATTATCTTGCTCTTCAATTGAATACAAGACTTCTGTCTTCTCATACAAGAGACAACTCGCAGATATGTTGATCTTTCTTTCGGTTCGGTTGATAATACACCTAATTCTTCGTTCTTTTAAGCTTCTCTCAAGTATGCACTTTTCGGAATCTACAAATACAACCTTGAAATCAGCTTTAGCAAAGAAATCGGCGTTGTTTGTCCTAAACTTTCCTAATTGAATAAAAAAGTTTACGAGACTAATGTCCTCATTGCCCCAAGGATAACACTTTCGGCAAAATGGGTCTTTCTGCCCAGAAAGTCCAGCTTCATCTCCATAGAAAATAGAAGGCGAGCCTGGTAAGAAATATAAAAGCAAATAACTAATCTTTAGCCGCTTTCTTCCAAGCAAGTATTCTTCACTTGACAGTATATCATGGGATTTTTGCCAATGAACATCATGATCATCTACTTCTGTTCCTGCAAGTTTTGTTATTGCTCTCACAGTATCATGTGTAGATAAGAGATTCATGAGCGAATGAGAAATCTCTCTTGGATAATTCTCAATAAAGATGAGATTCAAAGTATACCAAAGATTGGATACCCACCGCTGTTCATGCCCATATCGTACATACGCCAGAATAGCATTTTTCACAGGGTAGTTCATTACTGAGGTAAGCTCTTCTCCAAGCAAGTATTCTCTTAAGCCTCCATAGCTTACTTTACAGCTAGCATCTTCCCATACTTCACCAATTATTACAATTGGCTTTTGAGCTCGTTTAGCCGCAATATTGATTTTCTTTACAATGCTGTCAGGAATTTCATCGACAACATCAAGTCTGAGTCCATCAATCCCCAAGCTAAACCAGCAGTCAAGAACGCCATCTTTTCCATACATATATTTTTGGAAACTTGCAGAGTTCTGATTGACTTTGGGTAAACTTCTATCTCCCCACCAGCATTCATAATCGTCTGGATGGTTTATGAAATTATACCATTCGCAATAAGGACTATCCTTGGACTCACATGCCTTTTTGAAATAGATATTTCCCCAACCAGTATGATTCAGTACTGCATCAAGGATAACTATCATTCCGAGGTTATGAGCTTTGCATATGAGCCTTTTTAAATCCTCTTCAGTTCCCAAAAGTGGATCCACTGTCTTATAGTCATTTGCATCATACCTGTGATTGGTTCCTGCCCAACAGATAGGATTGAAATATAGAGTTGTAACACCAAGGCTAACTAAAAACTCCAATTTCTGGCTAATACCTTCAAGGTTTCCTCCAAAGAAGTCCTTACTTATATTATGCCTTTCATAGGAGATTTCCTCATTTTTTCCCCATTCCCTATATATCCTATCTTCTGGTATAATTTGTCCTTCACTGGCTCTAAAAAACCTATCTGGGAAAATCTGATATATAACTCCACCTTGCATATTGATATGAGTATTTATTGGAGTATATATACTCATCTGCCATTCTTCTGCCTGATTATCCTCTCTGATTTCACCCTCGAAACTATCTTGCCTCCTTTTGATATACTTCCTTCTACCATTTGAATTATATTCAAAGTGGTATCTAAGGATTTTTCGCTTGCTTTCACTAAATTTTGCCTCGAAAATCACCTCATTTCCATACTGGCCAGCAAACTGCATTTCAACTGAAAAAGACTCAGTAGTCTGGCACTCTGTAAGAATCAGTCTTACTTCACTTGGGTTTTCATTTAGACATATATTAACCCTAAAGAAGACCTCCTCTTCTACCATTGCACATCCCGTTGGAACTTTGTGCCGTGGGTCGAGACTGTCAAAAACTTTTTCCATTAGCTTATCACTCCTTGTAATATAAACTCGGGTTAATAAGTTACTAAAAGCAATTATAAAATAACATAATTAGTGTACTTTGTCAATATAAAAAACTAGAGAAAAATCTCTAGTTTCTTATGTAATGTTAGAAAAGTAATGAATAGTAGTTGTTGCTAGTTATCCAAATATACCTTTCTTTTTTACAGGAGGTTGCTCATTCATTGTCTTTGCTAATTTTTCAAACAACTCTCTTTGTTCTTTTGACAATCTTTTTGGTGTTTGAACTACTACTGTAAATATAAAATCTCCTTTATAATTTCTATTTATACTACTAAATCCTTTTTGTTTAATTTTAAAGTTAGTTCCAGTCTGTGTACCTTCTGGTATTTTAAACTTTTCTTTAGTTCCATCTACCATTGGAATTTCAAGTTCTGCACCTAATGTTGCTTGTGTAATAGTTACTGGTATATTACAATATACATTTTCATTTTTTCTTATATATATTGAATGATGTTTTATATGTACTACAATATATAAATCACCTTTAGGTCCTCCATTTTGTCCAGGTGCTCCTTCATTTCTAAGTACTACTGTTTGACCGGTCATCAATCCCAGCAGGTATACTTACTGTTATTTTAGCTTGTTTTCTTACTTTACCTTTTCCACGACAATTTTCACAAGTTTCTTTAATTATCTTTCCACTACCACCACAAGTTGTACATGTCCTTGATGTTTGCATTTGACCAAATAATGTAGTTTGTACTTGTTTTATTTGTCCAGTTCCATGGCATACACCACAAGTTTCTACTTTGCTTCCAGGTTTTGCACCACTTCCATGACATACATCACAAACATCTTCTCTAGATATATTTATCTGTTTTTTCACTCCTAAAAATGATTCTTCAAAAGTAATTTCTATGTCATGTCTTAAATCTGCACCTTTACTAGGGCCATTAGAAGGTCTACTTCTTCTGCTTCGTCCTCCACCAAATATAGAAGATACAATATCATCTAAATCTATATCAAATCCATCAAAACCAGATGTAGAATATGAATAGTATCCATTACCTCCACCAAATCCACCTTGTGGTCCATTAAACCCAAATTGGTCGTAAGTTGCTCTTTTTTGTTTATCTGATAAAGTTTCATAAGCTTCATTAACTTCTTTAAATTTAGCTTCTGCCTCTTTTTTATTATCTGGATTCGCATCAGGATGATATTTCTTTGCAAGTTTTCTATATGCCTTTTTTAATTCCTCTTCACTTGCATTTTTATCTACACCTAAAACTTCATAATAATCTCTTTTTTCTGCCATTATAGATTACTCCTATTTTATTTATAATTTGCAAGGCAAGGACACTTTTCATAAAGTGTCCTCAAACTTTGCTCTTTCCAAACTTTATTTATTATCTCCATCATTTTCTACATTATAGTCTGCATCATATACATTACCATTTTCAGCTTGAGTAGGTCCTTCCGATTTTTCTTGGCTTGCTCCTTCTGCTCCTGCATTTGGATTTGCTTGTTTATATAGTTTTTCTGATAATTCATAGAATACTTGTGTTAATTTTTCTGTTGCTTCTTTTATTTTATCAGTATCTGTCCCTTCTAATGCTTTCTTCACACTTTCTACTTCAGTTTCAACCTTAGCTTTTTCTTCTCCACTTATCTTATCTCCAAGCTCTGTTATTGTTTTTTCACAATTATACACTAAACTTTCAGCATTATTTCTAACTTCAATTTCTTCTTTTTTCTTTTTGTCTTCACTTGCATGTGCTTCTGCATCTTTTACAGCCTTTTCAATATCTTCATCAGAAAGATTTGAGCTTGCTGTTATTGAAACATTTTGTTCGTTTCCTGTTGCCATATCTTTTGCAGATACATGAACTATTCCATTTGCATCTATATCAAATGTAACTTCAATTTGTGGAACTCCTCTTGGTGCAGCAGGTATTCCTGATAATTGGAATCTTCCTAATGTTTTATTATATGCAGCCATTTCTCTTTCACCTTGTAATACATGAACTTCTACACTTGTTTGACCATCTGCTGCTGTTGAGAATATTTGTGATTTCTTTGTTGGTATTGTTGTATTTCTTTCTATTAACTTTGTAAACACTCCACCATATGTTTCAATACCAAGTGAAAGTGGTGTTACATCTAATAGTAATAAATCTTGTACATCCCCTGATAATACTCCACCTTGGATAGCAGCTCCAATTGCAACGCATTCATCTGGATTTATTCCTTTGTCTGCATCTTTTCCTGTGATTTTCTTAACAGCTTCTTGAACACAAGGAACTCTTGTAGAACCTCCAACAAGTAGTATTTTGTGTAATTCTGAAGCAGAAATTCCAGCATCTTTAAGTGCTTGATTAACTGGTCCTATTGTTGCTTCTACTAAATCATTTATTAATTCTTCAAATTTTGCTCTTGTTAATGTAATATCTAAGTGTTTTGGTCCTGTACTGTCTGCTGTAATAAATGGCAAATTGATATTAGTTTGACCAACACCTGATAATTCTATTTTAGCTTTTTCAGCTGCTTCTTTTAGTCTTTGCATAGCCATTTTGTCTCCAGCTAAATCTATTCCTTGTTCTTTTTTGAATTCTTCTACTAAGTATTTGATTATTCTTTCATCAAAATCATCTCCACCTAGTCTGTTATTTCCAGCTGTTGCTAAAACTTCGAATACACCATCTCCAATGTCTAGTATAGATACATCGAATGTTCCTCCACCTAAGTCATATACCATTATTTTCTTATCTGTATCTTCTTTATCCATTCCATAAGCAAGTGCAGCTGCTGTTGGTTCATTTATTATTCTTAGAACTTCTAGTCCTGCAATCTTTCCTGCATCTTTTGTTGCTTGTCTTTGAGAGTCACTAAAGTATGCTGGAACTGTTATAACTGCTTGAGTTACTTTTTGTCCTAAATAGTTTTCAGCATCTGTTTTCAATTTTTGAAGTATCATTGCAGATATTTCTTGTGGAGTAAATTCATCTCCTTCTATTTTTACTTTTCTGTCTGTTCCCATGTCTCTTTTTATTGATATTATTGTGTTGTCTGGATTTGTAACAGCTTGACGCTTAGCAATTTGACCAACTAATCTTTCACCATTTTTAGAAAAAGCAACAACTGATGGAGTTGTTCTATTTCCTTCTGCATTTGCTATAACTACTGGTTCTCCTCCTTCCATAACTGCTACACATGAGTTTGTTGTTCCTAAGTCAATTCCTATTATTTTTCCCATTTTTCTTTTCCTCCTAAATTCTAAAACAATGAAAAACTTCGTCCTGCTGTGTCAATCTTCGTTAAACACTTTATCAACATACACAAGTAAGTTTCAAAGTGTTTAACTTGATTTCCTTACATTACTCATTTTTGATTGTTTTATATTTTATTTAATTTTATATTTACTTTCTTCTTTTGTAAAATTTATAATTAAAATATTAATAACTAGTTTTCTAACCAAATCAAAAGCAAGTTATACTAGGCATTAGAGAAAGAAATACTGGAAGCCTACTAGCTGTATGCTGAGGATTTTCTTTCAAAGAATAACGAAGTAGAACTAAGCTTTTCATTTGTTTAATTAGCAACGACTACCATTGCATGTCTAATCACCTTATCTCCTAGCTTATATCCTTTTCTGAATTCTTCTTTTATTTCTTTTTCTCCTAAGTTTTCATCTTGTACCATACTTACTGCTTCATGAAGTTCTGGATCAAAAATTTTTCCTATGCTTTCTATTTGTTGTACTCCAAATGAAGAAAGTACATCAATAAATTGTTTTAAAACTAAATCAATTCCTTGTTTATAATTTGCATCTTCTGTATCTGCTGCTGCGGCCTTTTCTAAGTTATCTATTACAGGCAAAAGTCCATTTATAACATCTCCAAGTATTGAACCATACTGCATTTCCCTTTCTTTTGCATTTCGTTTTTTGAAGTTGTCAAACTCTGCCATAAGTCTTTTTAATCTATCTGTTGTGTTCTCCAATTCTTCTTGCATTTTTTGCACATCTGTAGTTTCTTCTTTTATTTCTTCTTTTTTTATTTCCTCATTATTCTCTTCCATAGTTTTCCTCCAATTCCATAAAATTATTTATCATCATCTTTAAAATCTTCATTAAGTTTTTTGCTTATATACTTCATAACTGAAATAACCTTTGAATAATTCATTCTTTTAGGTCCAATTATTCCTATAGTTCCCAGGTCTTTATCTGCTACTGAATGTTTGAATGTAACTACACTAAAATCTTTTAAATCATCATTTTCATTTTCATCGCCTATATATATTTGAATGTCTTCTGCAAAACCTGTATTTAATATATCTAGCATTACTTCTTTTGTATCTAATATATTTACAAAATTTTTTGCAATCTCTAGACTTTTAAACTCTGGGAGCTCAAATGATTTATTTCTGCCTTCTAAATATATTTTCTCATCTTCTATTAATTTTTTCATTTGCTCTACTATGGGTCTTATAATATTTATACTACATTTTAGTTCTCTAAAAATATATTCTTCAAGTGAAGCATCTATTTTTTCAATAGGCTCACCTTTTAATTTATTATTAAAAAAGTAATTTAAAGTTTCAACTTGCTCTCCGAGTTATATCTTCGTCAAATTTTATAATTGTCTCTCTAACAAGACCTGTATCTGTTACAATTATTCCCATAAGCATTCTTGTTCCAAGTAGAACAAATTTTATCTCTTCAATAATTTGCTGTGCTGTTTTGGGTCCAATACTTACAGTAGTATAGTGAGTTATCTCTGAAAGCGTAGTTGTTGCAATTTTTGTAAGTTCTTCTATACTATTTGCTTTATTTTCAAGTTTCTCTTGTATATATGCAATTTCTTCTAAACTTATATTATCATATTTTAAAAGTTCGTCTACATATAATCTATATCCTTTTGCTGATGGAACTCTACCACTAGATGTGTGTGTTTTTTCAAGATATCCGAATTTTTCAAGCTCTGCCATATCATTCCTAACAGTCGCTGAACTTATATTGTTTTCATATTTTTCAACAATTACAGCTGAACTTACTGGTTCTGCTGTTTCAATGTATTCGTCTACTATTTCTTTGAGTATCTTCTTTTTACGCTCATCTAACATATCTAAAAAGCCTCCATTAGCACTCTTTTTATTTGACTGCTAATATCTTATATCTTTTTTTAGCACTTGTCAATACTTTTTGCTAATTTTTTTCAATTTTTTATACTTGACATTTATACCTATATTATGCTAAAATAAATGTAATTTATGGCCCATTGGTCAAGCGGTTAAGACGCCACCCTCTCAAGGTGGAATCATGGGTTCGATTCCCGTATGGGTCACCAAAATTAACACCTAAGCTATATGCTTAGGTGTCTTTATATTTTATCATAATATATTACTTCTTTTTTGCAACTACAACAAATCTACCATCTTCTTGGCTATATTCACATGTTGAAAGTGTTAATAGTTGTTCTCCATATTCTGCTGTTACTCCAGTATCATATATACTTGCTTTTTTACATTCTGTTATATAAGAATTATACTGTTCTTCATTTTCTGCATTAACAAAATAATAATACCTAAATACATTTTTCTCCTTCTTATAATATACTCTTGAATAGAATACTGCAAGTATTTCATATTCTGCCTCTTCTGTATTCGTTGTAAACTTCATTGTTTTGTGTGCTTTATAAAAATCTTCCTTACTATATTTCATTAAATCTTCAAACATTAATCCTTTTTTATTTCTATGTCCATATATAAGCAAATTAGAGCTTGGCTTCGCAAAATTATATTCTTTGTCTAGAAATAATGAACCAATTGAAGCCTTTTCCTTTTTATAATTATGTGTTAGATAATAATTATTGTCTTGTGCTTGAAGAATAGGATAATTAATGTTAGTTCCTTCTATCTCTAGCCAACCTACTATATCTGTATTTCCTTTTTGTAGCTCTTCTAGTTGCAACATTCTTTCTGTTTTTTCTTCAGTTATTTGTGTTGTATCTATTATTAGATCTTTTAAAATATTTTGAATATCCTGTTTTTCTTTATTCATTTTATATAAGTGTAAAACAAGAACTATTATACTCATTATAAAAATTATGGCAGATATTATTTGTAAAACTTTTCTTACTTTTCCATTTGACTTACTATGTTTCTCTTTTACTTTATTCATTTGCCTCTGCTCCTTTTAAAGGACTGGTTTTATTTCCAGTCCTTATCTTTCTTGTTATTTACTTTTTTAGCACTATGCTCCCAATTGCTGAAATTAATGCTATTGCTACAATATAATTTACTACATCTATCACTCCTGTTTTTGGTGTATCATCTTTTTCATTTGAATCTGTTTCTTGTGTATTTTCTACTTTTGTATCTGGTTGTGGTGTATTGTCTTTTTCGTTTTCTCCTTCATTATATGAAGGTTCTTCTATTTTTTCTTCTGCTACAACATATGTACTAAAATGGTCTGTTTCAAATATTATATAGTTATCTTCTATTTCTGTATCATATTTTACTTTTTCTCCATTTTCTGCAATTCTATATACTAATATTTTATCTAAATTGTATCCTTCTGGAACTGGTATACTTATTTGCACTTTTCCATTTGGTTGTATTTTTACTCCATTTGATTTTAGTGTTATATCATAAGCTATAAATTTTTCTGATACCTCTTTTAATGCTGTTTTTACAGTGTTATATGCTGCTTCCTCTTTAATTAGCTTGCAATCTAATATTGTATTTGCTGGTACTACATCTATATTTGTATTTAACTTAATATTGGTTGTTTTGTCTTCATTTAATATATTTTTGTCTTTTCTTATTATTATAAAGCTATTTTCTTCATAATACACTTCTGTTGCATTTGAATAAACTGTATATACATCTTCTATATCTACATTATATCTAGAATTGTGCTTATTGTATAGATTTAATCCTTTTTCTATTTTAGTAATCTCTGCTGCCCATTTCTTGTCATATGGCTTTCCATTTTCATTTATATATTTTCTTATTACATTTATAACATAATCATTTATCTTATTATCTTCTATATTGCTAGGCACTGTTATAACAGGTATAGAAAATGCATATCCTATTCTTTTTGATTCATAAAAAACACCATTTTTAAATGTTGCAAGTCCAACTCCACCATCTGATATAAATGTATTTAATATTGAACCAAATCCAGCAGCAGATTCTACACTGAATGTAATAGTCTTATCTTTAACAGCATTTGCATGATACTTTTCAATTGCTTCATATAAACTTTCTCCTAGTTCTATCTCATAATAAACTGGATTTGTTATTTTTAAGTTTTCTACATATTGTTCATCTTTTGAATTGTAATTATGGCTGTTATTATATGTTACTTTTATTTCTTTAGAATAATTAGTGTTGTAAATCGTAATTGTTGCACTATGAAGATCATTGAAAAAAGTTCCTCCACTATATGCAGCTATCTCAATATCTTTATCATTATTAGTAATATTTTTTAATTTTATTACCTTACTACCATATCTACTACCATATTCATATGGTATATTTTCTTTTTTTAATATTTTCTCTATATCTGATAGTATGATTTCAGTAGCTTTCATATATTCTGCTTCTGGTATATTTAAGTTCATGTCATCAGGTAATTGGCTTTTTACCTTTTCTATTGCATTACTAGTATATATTATTTCTATAGTTTTACTGCTAGAATATATTCCTGCTCCTCTAATAGTTAAAGACCTTAATAAAAGTGAAATAGAAGTAAATGATATTGCTAATAAATATAAAAATTTAAATGTTAGTAAAAAGAAATTATTAAAGTCATATCTAGCCTTTTTAGAATTACCTATTAGTGATATTTAATCTTAAATTTTTTAGATCAACTACAATATTTTTTAATATATCAAGTTTTTTATTTAATGGTAGAGCCACCTAATTTTTGCCACAAAATATATAATTCATATTTTCAATTTACAATAATCTTTCGATTTGCTTTTTTATGTAAAGTGTGATATAATATATTTATCAAATAAACTAGCTAGTCGCTAGATTGTAGGAGGTTCTTTGAAATGGCTAATAAAAAAAGATTATCGCTTCGCAAACGGAGAGAGCTTGCCAAAAAAGCGGAGGCGAAAGAATTTCAGCATGAACTCACTAGCAACGCTACTGAATTCATCACTTCCTTCGTCCTTCCTCGGCTTATGGCCAGCGCCCAGATGGTAGTTCCTGGTGTTTCCAAGTTGCCCACGATGACCATCGATAAGGCAGACTCTGGATACTACTTCCAAATTGGTAGGTACAAAAATGCAATGCCTTTTGACCCTATCAATGCGGACATCATTCAGGAAGCTCTGTCTCTGGCCCCTGCTTACGAGCTGATTCCCGCTGGAAATGCAGACAAGGCCTATTTCTCTATGCCCATCGATTAATGAGCCATTAAGAGTCCCGAGTGGTTTATTCACTCGGGACTCGCCCTTTTTATTTAAATATTTTTATTTATACATTTCGCCAAAATTACTTTTAATCTTTCTTCTTTTTTTACTAAATGTAGATATCCTATTAGACCTTCAAATGCTGTTGAATACATATATTCATTTACTTCTGCATTTTTAGGCAGATGATGACTTTTTGTATTTCTAGCTCTTTTAACGATCTGTTTTTCTTCTTCTGTAAGCTCTCCTTCAATTTCTTTTAATATTTTTGCTTGTGCTGACGCTTTTACATATTTTATACTTTCTATATGAAGTTTATGAGGTTTTAATTTTGTTGTTTCAACTAAATTTTCTCTTATATATAATTCATATACTGCATCTCCAACATATGCCCATGTAAGAGGTGATAATTCATTTATTCTCTTTTCTAATTCATTCACTTTATGTTTCCACCTTTTCTAGTGTTATTCTTCCAATCTTTGCTGCTCTAAAATCTTGAAGTAATATGTTAGATACTTTTGTATTATCTACTCTACATCCTGATATTAATGCTCCTCTTTTTCTCCCTATTTGTTCCATTATTTCTAAAGTAATTTGATTTTCTTCTTCAAAACTTCCAATTATTTCTTCTATTTGTTCTTTATTTAGTCCATATTTCTCTATAATTAATTCTTTATAATTTTCTATTAGATATTTAAGTAAATAAAATGCCACTTCTTCTTTATCTATAACATCATCTTTTATTGTTCCTGTAAAAGCAAGATTAAGTCCGAACCTCTTCATTTTCAAATTTAGGCCATAAAACACCAGGAGTATCTAAAAGTTCAATATTCTTTCCTACTCTTATCCACTGTTTTTTTACAGTAACACCAGGTCTATTGCCAACTTTTGCAGTAGTCCTTTTAGAAATTCTATTAATAAAAGAAGATTTACCGAACATTTGGAATTCCTAAAACTAAAACTCTTATAATTTTTCCAACTCTTCCTTTTTTGGTATTTTCTTCAATTTCTTCTTTCATTACTTCTTCTACTTTATCTTCTACTTTTTTTATACCTTTTCCATCATTTGAATTTACAAGTACAGATTCTATTCCCTTTGATTTGAAGTATTTTTGCCACTTTTCTGTTTCACTTTCATCTGCTAAGTCACATTTATTTAAAATTATTATTTTCTTTTTATTTTTGATGATATTTTTTATATCTGGATTTTGGCTAGAAACAGGTATACGAGCATCAAGTATTTCAATTACAATATCTATTAATTTTAAATCTTCTTGTATTTCCCTTTTTGTCTTTGCCATATGACCTGGGTACCACGATAGTGGGACAGATAGACAACTTTTATCTGCATCGTTTTCTTTATTTTTTTTTGACATATTATCACTTCCTTTATCATATTTTTTCTATATTTCATTTAATAATTTACACAATTCTTTTCTATTATATCACAGTTATATTTTTTTAGAAAGTCAATAGCTTCAAAAAATTCATCTTCATATTTAAAAACTATTTTTATATTACCATTATCGTAAACATAAATATCATCTATTAATTCATCTACAACTTTTTTTGATAAATGCTGTAATTTATAATTTTCTTTAAATTTGTTTATCCATTCCTTATTTTTATCTGATTTAAAATTGATTTTTTTTAATTTTTCGCTTATTTCCTTTTTTTCTCTAATAAGTCTTTTTAGGCAATTATTATATTCATTTTCATATTCTGTATATTCTTCTCTTGTTATAAATTTGCAAATCAAGTCATCCTTTATTGCTTCTTTTAATTTTTCGTATTTTAAAATATTATTATCTATATCTAATAATCTTGTTTCTAGTATTTCTTCATCATAATTTATATTGTTATAACTAATAACTCTATCAATATCCATATCTATGTCAATAACTAATTCTATTTGTTTGTTTATTAGATTTAATACCATTTCTTTCAGTTTTTCTTTTTTTATTGAATGATTAGTACACGATTTTTCTCTTAAAAAAGATGTACAATAATAATATTCATATTTTTTTATTTTCTTTATTGTAAACGAATTTCCACAATCATTACATCTTAAATGTCCTGAAAATGTATCATACTCTTTGTTTTTATTCACTTTTATATCTCTATCATAGATTATATCTTGTACTTGATTAAAATCTTCTCTACTAATAATTGCCTCGTGATGATTAGGTATTATGATCCAATCTTCAAAACTATTTTCAACAACTTTGTGTATTTTATGACTTATTGTTCTTTTTTTGCTTTGAATTAAATCTCCTGTATAGGTCTGATTTTTTAATATCTTATCTAACTTTTTGCTATCCCAATATTTAGTTTTCTCTGTTACTTTAAAATTGTAATCTGTATCTTGCATTTGATATAGTCTTGGTGGTAATATTCCAAATTTATTTAATTCATCTATAACTTCTGTTTTGCTTTTTCCATTTAATATCATTTTGAATATCTTTTTTACGATTTTTGAGGCATATTTATCTATTATAAGTTTGTGTTTATCTCTTGGATTTTTTTTGTATCCGTAAGGTGCAACTGAACCTATAAACTCTCCATTAGCTTTTTTTGTATTTAAAACACTTCGTACTTTATTTGATATATCCCTCGCATATTCATCATTCATTAAGTTCTTAAAAGGAACAATTATATTGTTAATAGATTTTGGGTCTTTATAACTATCTACATTATCATTTATAGCTATAAATCTTACATTATATGATGGAAAAACTTGCTCTATATAATTACCTACTTCTATATAATTTCTTCCAAATCTTGATAAATCTTTTACTATAACAGTATTTATTTTTCCCTCTTTAATATCATTAAGTAATCTTTGGAAATCTGGTCTATTAAAATCTGTCCCTGTAAATCCATCATCTATATAATAGTCATAGATTTTTAAATCTTTTTCTTTCTTTAAAAACAAATTTATTAAATTTTTTTGGTTAGTAATACTATTTGATTCCATTTTATCTCCATCATCACTTGATAATCTTAAATAAACACCTACTTTCCATTTAATCACTATTTATCACTTCCTTACTACTAACAAATTCTAATGCTTTTTTATATTCATCTTGATATTTGAATTTTATTGTAACATTGCCACCCTCGTGTACATATATTGTGTCAATTAGCTCATCTATTACATCTTTACTTAATGTTTTAATTTTTTTATTTCTTTTAAAATGTTCTATCCAATAATCATCTTTTTTTAGATTTTTTATGTTCTCTAAATATATTGTTTCTAATGCCTTTATTTCTTTATTTATGATTTCTATTCTTTCATCATAGTCTTTGGCATAAGTCAAATATTCTTCTTTACTAATCTTTTCAAATTTCCAATCTTCATAAGAAACCTTTTTCAATTTTCTTAATTTATCAATGTCATTATTCATTTTTTCTACTTGACTTGAGTATTCTCTCTCATATTTACTACTTAGTCCATCTTTCTTTAATTTACTTATAGTCTTTTCTAGTTCCAATACCAACTTTACTTGTAATAATATCATCTCTAAAACTATATTATTAAGGTCTGCTGTTCTTATTTTATGAGGAGAACATACATTACTTTGTGTCTTATAACTTCTGCAGTAAAAGTTTGAGCATTCCCTTTTTTCTCTATAATCTTCCATTCTACACATTGCGTGTCCACAATCTGCACACTTTATTTTCCAACTATAAATTGATGGTTGTGATGGCTTTTTTCTATTGCACTTCCTATCTTCTATCAGTTTGCCAACCTTTTTAAATTCTTCTATTTCAACAATTCCTTTGTGTGTTCCGTTTACAATAATCCATTCTTCTTTTGGTTTTGCCACTTGTTTATGATTTTTGTAACTTATTGAGCCTGTCCTATTATAAACTAAATTCCCTATATAAGTTTCATTAGTAAGAATATTTGAAATTGTTGTCTTGCTCCACCTATATTTGCTTTCTTCATTTGCATCTAAACTAATGTTGTATTTATTTCTTCTTTGAATTTCTTTTCTACATAAAATATTATTGTTATTCAAATATTGACATATCTTTAATGTTCCATCTCCTTTTAGTGCCATTTCATATATAAGTCTTACATTTCTTGCTTCATCTTCATCAATAATAAGCTGATAGATATTTTCTGGATTTTTTTTATATCCATAAGGTGTTGTACCTCCTACAAACTCTCCGTTTTTAGATTTTGTTAATAATACACTTCTTACTTTATTAGATATATCTCTAGCATATTCGTCATTCATTAAATTTTTAAATGGTACAATAACATTATTTATTGACTTTGGGTCTTTATAACTATCTACATTATCGTTTATTGCAATAAATCTTATATTATATAAAGGAAAAATCTGCTCTATATAATTACCTACTTCTATATAATTTCTTCCAAATCTTGATAAATCTTTAACTATAATTGTATTTATTTTTCCATTTACCATATCATTAAACATTCTTTTGAACTCTGGTCTATGAAAAGTTGTCCCACTATAACCATCATCTGCATAATAATCTACAATTTTCAAATTTTCTTCATTTTTTAAATAATATGTTATTAGTTCTCTTTGATTTTTTATACTATCTGATTCTGCATTATCTCCATCATCACTTGATAATCTTAAATATATTCCCACTTTCCACTCTATTTTTTGACATCTGTTAGCAAGTTTTTTACTTTTTCTACCTGCCATTATATTGTTTTCCTTTTACACAAGCTATTTTCTTTAAAAAATCGTTTTTTATCTTTTTCTGCATATTATAAAAGTCATTATTATCTCTAACAGATGTTAATTTTACATTTCGTGGAAGCAAACAATTACTAACAAAATTATCAAGTTCTAATATATTTCTGCTAATTCTTGAGTAATCACTTACTAATATTTCTTTAATATTACCCTTTTCAATCTGTAATAACATTTTTTCTAGCATTGGTCTTTTTAAATTCAATCCCGAATAACCATCATCAATATAGTAGCCAGTTATAGTATAATTCCTTTTCTTTTCTAAATATTCTTCAATTATATTTTTTTGAAGATTTTTTGTTTCATCAACTTGATTCTTATTCCCAACCCTTATATAAACCGCAACTTTAATTTTTTCATTTTTCATAACACTTTCTCCTTTCGTGCTAATTTTAGAAAAGATAAAAATGTTTTTCCATTGTGTGATTACTTGCTATCGCATACTTGCAAGATTTATTCATATATGCTTTTAATAACATTTGTAATACAAGACTCTGCTGTTCTTGTATTATTTGAAAATTCTATCTTTACTAGCTTACCATTAACTTTAAATATATAAGGATTTGATGCACTACTTAAAAAATCCAGTATTCTATCTTTACTGGATTTTCGCTTATTTATATTGATATTAGAAATATCTTCTATATCATTTGCATTAACTTCGTCTATACTAATATTTTTACATTTTTCTAATTTTTGCTCTAATTTCTCTATATCAATTTTATTCACATTTACCACCTACCATATTAGCATTAGTGGTTTTCCTTTTTATATACTCTACTGCATTATCTGGCGAATAAAGTTTAGCAACTACTAAAAATTCGCTTACAATATCTTTCAATTCAATGGTTCTATTTGATTTCATAAGGTTTTTAAACACTATATAAGCATAAGAAAGTATTTGTTCAATATTCAAACTCCAATATAAATCAATTTTTTCTATAAATTCAACATCAACTAAATCAACTAATTTATTTTTGTCTATGTTTACAATTACTGTTGTAACATTGTTCATTATTTCTTCAAATTTATCCTTATTCTCTGTTTCTTTAAAACCTATAATAAAATAACCTACCATTTGTTTTACAGAATATCTTTCGTATAATAATTTCTCTAATATTTTTTCTTCCATTTCTTATTCCTTTCCAATAAAAAAGAAACAAGTAACTTTAACACCTGTTTCTTAATATTTGTCTTTTATTCCTTGAGCAATTTTCATTGCTATATCTAATTTTTTCATTATATTGGGTGGCAATTTTCCTAATCTATCGCCTAATCTACTCTTATCTATCGTTCTTATTTGCTCTGCTAATATTGTTGAATCGCATTTTAGCTTTCCAAATTGTTTTACATCTATATGTGTAGGTTGTGGATTAACAATATCTAATCTTTTAGTAAACGGAAGTACAATTGTAGTTGGAGAATATTCATTGCCTGTATTATTTTGTACTATAACAACTGGTCTATTTCCTTTCTGTTCACTTCCTACTGCTTCAAACAGTTTAGCATAATATATTTCTCCTCTATAAATTTGTCTTGTTTCTCTTTTTGTTTCCACCTTTATTGCCTCCATTTTTGTAGTTTCTTATATATTCTAATTGCTCATTATCTTCTATTTCTCGTTCTCTATCTGTCTTGTCCATATTAGCACTTATAAGTAAAATATATGTAAAAAATGTTATTGCTAATAAACTTACTACTATCATTGCTACTATCATTCTTTCCACCTCTTTTATATCAAGGAACTACCTTATTTCAGATAGTTCCTATTATTACTTTTCTATCTTCATTACCATTAAATTGTGATTTGCTAAATCACCCATAGGAATCTCACCTGCCTGTACACAGACTTGCACTCAATGCTTGGGACGGTTTTATCACGCTCGAACTATGACTATGCAAAAGTATCAATCCACTAACATCTTCGCCTTATTGGGTGCAATCCAATATTTTTACATTTTATGAGTTCTGCTCTCTCATAAACGAGCTCTTTTAGTGGTGTTATAATGGTTTATTAAATTTTCAATGTGCCTTTTTGAAAGGAATAAAAAATACCCCCTCAATCCATAAAGGAAAAGTTTGGGGGTATTTTCGGTTTTTTTCTAAACTTTTAAAATTTTTTTCAATTTTTCTAATACTTTAACTTTTCTATCAAATATTGTTGATATACCACAACCTGTATTTCTTGCATATTCTGTCATTGTTTTTTCATTAAAAAATAATTCTCTTATCATTTTGTATTCTTCTTTATCTAATTTAAGTAATGCCTTTCTCAATTGCTCTATTTCAATTTTTCTTTCTATTTCAAATTCTGTATCTTTACTTATATCTGCAATAACTTCTTTATCGTTCATATCTTCGTCAGAATTTAATTCTTCAATAGAAACTACCTGTAGCTTTTGTAATACTTTTTTGCAATACCTATTTCTTTCTATTTCAGTATAGTAATCTTCATATTCTTTTTTAGATACCTCTAACAACATTCCGTGTATGTATATAAATTTCTTTTCATTATATGAATTTACTATTTTTCTTCTCTTTTCTAATTCTTCGTATGTTATTTCTTCATAGATACCTTTACCTATTTTTATAAAACATTTTGCATTATCTTTCATTTTCTAACCTCCAAATCATCAAATTTCAAAAAATTCAATGATTTGCAGGTGGGGATTTGTTTCTTATAATGCCTTGCCCTAATATGCAAAAAACACCTATGATAGAACACAAAAATTCTATATAGGTGTTTATATTTGCATTTATAAAATTACTCTTTCTACTACTAATAAAAATCAACATCCATACAACTCTCCAGACTTTTCTTTAATTTTTGTCTGGTGTACCTTGTATGGATTTCTTTAGTGTTCGGAGTTTATTAAACTCTTTTCACGAACACTATACATTGATTTTATTGTTTCCTTTTAAAATGTGTAGAAAAAAAGGAATTTGTGTACAAAAAAAGACGCTATTTTAAAATAACGCCTATTTATATTTAATTATTTAAGTATTAAGTTTCAGAAATTTTAAGTAATTTTAAAAGTAGATCACTAATCATAGATGTATCTTCTTTTTTCTCAATCATTACTTTTCTTCTTCTATCTAGTCCATTTATAATAGCTCCTAATTCATACTTATCTACTTTCATTTTATTCTTTAATTTACATATTACTTCACTAATCACATTTGCAGATTTATTTTCTTTTAATACTGCATTTCTAAAATCATTTAACGCATACAATACTATTCTTAATTCTTCATCATTTAACTCTATTTTCTTCTTATTATTAAACATTTTGTTCCTCCAAAATATCACTATTTTATATTGCTTTCTAATTTATTTAATATTCCATTATACTTATCTCGTAGTTCACTAATATTATTTTTGCTATTACTCATTATATCTTCAATAATTCTATGTTCAACTCTAGCAATTTCATCTTTTGAATACTCTTTATCTTCTATAATTTCAATATGATTTATCATATTTCTTTCTTCATCATTAAATATTTTGTACAAGTTCATTTTGCTCTCTTTTCCTTTCTTTTTTCTTCTTTTATTGCTATCATTAGTTCATTTGATTCTACTATTCTATTGCAATTTTTATATATAAATTTTGCTCCTGTAAAATATACCTTATATCCTTTATTTTCAAAGTAATTTTTGTTCATTTCTAGGAATATCTGTAATTCTTCATCTGTCAAATTATTCGTTACTTTCAGTTCGTAAAAGGTATATCTTATATAGTCTTCATTTTCTTGAATTTTCTTATTTATATAGTCAGTTACAAATTGTTGCGTCATTTTCTATCACTTCCTAAAACTTTTATTTATCATACCACATAACTCAAAAAATTCATAGTGCATATAAAATTTTTCCAAAATTATTACTTTTGACATTTTACGACATTATTTGATATTTTTCTTATTTTTTGTTTCAAAAAAACTTTAAATGTGTACAAAAAAAGATGTTTTTTATATTGAATTTACATAATTTTAATGATATAATGTTGCAAGAATTTATAAAAATACATTTGTGGGGCTGATAGTATGGTTAATGTTTTAATAGGCAACAAGAATACAGATGAGATTGCTATTCTTCGCCAAGAACTTACAAATGATAAAATTTTTAGAATTGAAAATGTAGTTACAGGAACGGAAATAATTACTACATACTGGAAATTTAGTCCAGACATTTTAGTTTTAGATAGCGAATTACCAGATATGTCAACAGAAAATATTATTGATAGGTTATCTTGCACTCCTCTTGAACGAAAAAGATGTAATACTATTCTAACAGTACCATCAAATTACATTATGAGATTAACTGATTTACAGAAAATCAATACAGTTCTGTATAAACCTATTTCTAATCACAAGTTATCAAATACAATTAAAAAAATTGCTATTGACTATAATACACCAGATATTGAAGTAGGAGAAATTGAATGGCTTTTGCTGTCTTTAAACTTTAATTGTATGTCCACTCGGTTATATTTATATGAAAGATGCAATTACTTATTGCTATTATAAACCAGATGAATTGGAATATTTAACAAATGTGTTAAAATATATTTCTTATAAATATAATGTCCCAATTTCAAGAGTTAGAGATTGCTTAAATAGTAGTATTCGCCCATTTAATAATACATCTCTGACTTATACTAATGAACTATACAATTCATTATATAATAATGGACATAGTCTTTCTCTAAAAGACTTTCTTGAGAGAGTTGTCTATTATCTAATTAGAGTAAAGAAAAAAGGTAGATTATTCTAATATTTAGAATGTATCTACCTTTTATTTTATAACTTCGTAAATTCATTAAGATATTCTTTGTAATCTTCTATTATTTCATTATATCTTTTTTCCGAATTTTCCCTTATTATTGTATTCATCTTATCTCCTATTTCTCTTTTTGCTTCCATAAAATCGTCTTTTGGAATATCTGTTGCAATCATATTAAATACTGGAACTTCGTTATCCAAAATTTTCTTTGACTTTCTTACTACATCAAGACCATTCATACTTGTTCCAAAATCATATTTTGAAAATACCATTTCTGGCTTTAATTCAACTATTTTGTTATATGTTTCTTCTGCATTTTTTGCTACAGCAACTATTTTTATATCTTTTCTCTTACTTAAAATATTAACAATTTCATCTTTTACTACATCTTCATTATGAGCAACTATTGTTCTGATTTTATCTCCTTTAGTTTTGCTTTCCCACTCTAACTCTTGCCATATCTTTTCATTTTGTTTTGGCTTAAAAGAGCAACAAACTGGTACATATTTACCAAATTTATTATGTTTGAATTGTGTTGCACAAGGTGTATTTTTATTCATTTTTATTCCAAGTAATTCATTTGTGGGAGAGTTATCCCATTCAATTTTATTATTATAATATCTTGCTATACCGTATGGAGTTCCTATTAGTAATGGACAGATTCTAATTATTCCGTTTGGGTGTACTAATACTGCTGACCTCGTTTTACAAGTACAATAACCATAATATTCTGGATTTCTTATAAATCTATCTTTTGTTACAAAAGATGATGGTATTCGTACAGGTATTGAATACTCATTGTTCTCAACTTTTTGTTCTATTTCATCTTTTACTTCAAACCATTCTTTAACACTAATATCAATATTTCCAGTAAAATGATCACGAGGTATTCCGAGTCTTAAATAAGTTGTGAAAGTTTATTTTATCTATTCCTATATCTTCTGCAAATTTTATCATTCTATCTAAATATAAATTGCCGTTTTCATCTCTTTTTATTAACTCTTTGCTAATGCAAGAAGTTATATCTATATTGTACCCTAATTCTTTTGCTTTTTTTATATTTTGAACACACTTATCAAATGACTTACCTCTTATGCTATCATTTATCTCTTTTGTCGGTCCATCTAAACTAAATGTTATTTCATCTAGCATTTTAAATTCTGGTTGTTCTAGTAATTCACTATCAAATTGTCCATTCGTGTCTATTCTAACATACTCATACCCTAACTCTTTTGCATTTTTTATTAACTCTAATAAAGGTTTATTGTTTTCTTTCTTTCCATATAAAGTTGGCTCTCCTCCGCATTAGAGTTAATTTAACTGCTCCTAACATTCTAAAATCACTAATCAATTTAACTGCATCTTCAAAGGCAATTTCTTTTTTCTCTACTTGAAAACATATATCTAGTTTATATAAACATTGCACACATCTTAAATTGCAATCATCAATCAAATAAAGAAAAACTTGTTTTAAATTATTTTGAAAATAGTCTTTGAATTTTTCATCCATATTATAATTCATTTTCAACATCTCCAAATCTTTTTATGGTAGTTATAATTATATAATGGATAGTAATGCTTGTAAATTTTGAAATATTGACAGTATTGTTAGTTTTTCCAAAGTTTAGAAAAAAAAAGAATACAATTAACTTGTACTCTTTTCAATTAAATATTTTCTTATAAATTCTTTATCAACTTTTGTTAGATGACTTTTTAAATATACTAAATCTAAACTAACCTCTGGCAATTTTATAAAATCTGGTATTTTCACTTCATATACTTCATTATTTTCTAATGCTTTTTTCGATGCTTCCTTTAAAACATAAGCAATTCCAATTCCCTGTTTTGTGGCATTTATTCTTTGTTCAGTTAGTCCGACATCTCATTACTGCATCAAGTTCAATATTATAGTCTTTTAATATTTCTACTAATCTTATTGTATTTGATCTTTGCTCTCCTGCTAATATGTATTTATATTTGTTTAAATCATTTATATCATCTATAACAATTTTTTTATCTGCTATAAATATATATTTACTCTTTTTTATTTCTCTAATTTCTAAATCTTTTTCATTATTACATTCACTTGGTATTCTATCTAATATAGCAAAATCTATTTTGTTTTGCTTTAATGCTTCAACCAAATCTTCGCACTCATAAGATGTATCTAGGTTTATTTTAAAGTTTGGATAATCTTTTACTACTTGTGCAATTTTTTGCATTAGATAAAATTCTAAAATATGACTTGGACATCCAATAGATATTTTACCTTGTTCCATATTATTTTTTGAATTAGCAATAACACCTGCAAAGTCAATATCTACAAAACCACTTTTTACAGTTTCATATATATCTTTCCCTACATCAGTTAATTCTAATGGTTTTCTAGTAAACAGTTTTACTCCTAATTGTTTTTCAAGGGTACTAATATTCGTTGAAACTGTTGAGTGAGAATATCCTAGTTTTTCTCCTGCTTTTACTAAACTTTTAGATTCTGCTGTTGCAATAAAGAATCGTAACAAGTTTAGGTTTATGTTGTTCATATCAATCATTTTAAATCTCCAATACTTTTTTTAATTCAATTTCAGCTTTCTTAACAAAGAAATTGCTTTTATCTATTGGTATATTTAATTTGATAATCTTTTGTTTTAACTTATCTATTGTATCTAATTCTTTATTACTGTCTATTGTTTCTATTTCAATTAAGTTTTCGCCATTTAATATATTTTTTATTTGAATATTAATTCCATCTTTACTATATACAACATCATTTTCTTTAATAGTCATTATTTCTTTATATCCAATGGCTTTTAGTATATTTTTTCCTTGTTCTGTATTTTTTATTTCACAATCATACTTTTGTTGACTTATAATATCTCCATTTGGTGCTATGTTCTTTTCTTTATATGTAAGCTTTATAATACTATACCATTTAATAAATTCATCTGGCTCATATTGTTTTATATCTCTAATTAAAATATATGATTTCAATATTTCTCTAGGTGTTGATTTTTGTATATCAATATCATTCTTAATATAATATACATCATTGAGTTCAAATTTATCTGTCAATATAAATTCTTTACTCTTTAAAATCTTCTCTATATCATTAACAGAGCATTTTAACTTAACTGTTATTTCATTACTCAAATCTCTCACACCTTAATTTTCATTACTTCTCAATTATAACATATTATGTCAAACTATTCAAGTAAAAATGCCTATATTTCTTATATTTGAGCATAAAAAATGTATCTAAAATATAAAAATGTCCCAACAAAAAAACTATAATCCCTAAATACTAGATTTTTTTAGGGATTATGTTTTTAAAATTTAGGAACATTTTTCAAAATCATTGACAATATAAAGTTTTTAAAAGTTCTCTAATCTTTTCTTTTAGTCTTTATTTTACTCAAATTAGGAAATGTTGCAAGAATAATATCTTTTAAGATCATCAATTCTTCTTCATCACATTTGTCAATAATATTTTTTAAAATTTCTTTATTTGTATATTCTTTATTGTTATTCATATTTTCTCCATATAATAAATTATCTGAAGATTCTCTTAATGCTACACATATTTGATGCAAAGTATGTATGCTACAACTTTTATCTCCTTTTTCTAAACTTAAAACATAGTTTTCAGTTCTATCTATCATTTCAGACATCTTTTCTCTAGTCAAACCTATACTTTCTCTTGCCTTTTTTGTTCTTTCTCCAAAACCTTTCCAATCTTTGTATTCTTTCTTGTCTGTTCTACTCATTATTTCGCCTCCAATACTAACAGTAATTTTTATAATTTCTATTAGTATTATCTCATTTTAAGCAAAATAATTTTAGAAACTAATAATAATTTATATTGTTATTATTGGTCATTTTGTAAGTAAATAAAAAACGAACTTAATTCGCATTATATTTTACAAGTTGGGTACTCCATATTTAAAATGTCATTGTTGATATTTTTAATTATCTTATTAAAAAACATTTCTTGTATTTTGTTTTTCTTTAGCACGTATTTACACTTTCTTAAAAAATTGCCCCCTATGTAATTTTTCAGTACTACACTATTAACTGTTTTCTTTGCCATAATAATTTCTTTTTCATTTAAAGACAATTCTTTATATATTTGTTTAATCTTGTCTGGTTTAATAATTTGTTGCTTTATTATATTTGCTACTAGCACTTCTTCATAATAATTCCTAAATTCAATGATTTTTATATTGTCCATTATTAGTTTGTTAAGTATTTGAATATTGATAAATGTAGTGTATATTTGTGGATTAAGAGATAATTTGTTTAATATATTAGGTAATATCATATAATCACACAAAATTGCTTTTTTTACCCTTTCACTCATTATGTCATTTTTCAAATAAATTAAATCGTATTCTTCTTTTTTAAGTATCATTTCTAAACTGTTTGAATTTGTATAGCTAATATTAGTTTCTTTTCTTTCTGATACTTCTATATGTTCATTTACTATTAAAATTTTATACATATTTCTTACATCCCAACTAATTCATTTTTACACTTTTCGCATACTTTTTTGGCTTTATATTCTATTAGGCTTTTTTTTTACCACAAAATATACATTCTTCTTCAACTTTTTTTAGAATAAAATACTTTCCAAAGCTCCATACTTCTATGGAATCTTTTTCTTTCCATTCTAATTTATTTCTTATTTCTATATTTACTACTACTCTACCTAGTTCATCAAACCTCTTATTTGAATTTTCTGTTTGTTCTATTATTTCTACTATTACATAATCTTTGATATTATATATTGCTACTTTTGTTTCTCTATCTACTACTTTTCCTTTTCTATAATCCTTTGGTATTACAATTCGTCCTAATTCATCAAGTTTTCTAATAATACCATTAGATTTTTTTGCTTTGTTTATTACTTTTTCTACTTCACTCATAGTATTTTCCTCCTCTCGTATTAAATTGGCAACATTTTCAAGGCTGTGCCTTTCAAATTGTAGCATAAAGAAATGATAAAATCAATATACTTACAATAAAAGGAAGGAAATTTTATGAGTAATACTAGAAATCCCTATATTGAGTTAAGAGGAAAATTAAATGTTACTGGTGATAATATAAATCGCATAAGAGTGCAACAAAATTTATCCGCTCAACAATTATCTGACAAGCTGATTATGATTGGATTAGATATTCATAGACAAGCTATATATGATATTGAATCTGGTAAAAGAACTGTTGCAGATTATGAACTTTGTGCTATTGCCGAAATGTTAAATACATCTAGTGATATATTGTTAAAAGATTTTTCTAATTTTATAAAGGAAGAAAAAAAATAAAAGAGATTACTAAAATGAAAATAGTAATCTCTTATTTAATTTTTATCTCTATACTTTCGTATATTGTAATTTTTTAAATATAATTATTCTATATCGTATCTTGCCAATATCTTTGCAGGTGTCTTTTTAAGAACTCTATGTAAAGGCATTAGTCCAATTATAATATTAAATAAATAAACTATTAAAATACTAATTCCTACTGTCTTGTTATTTATAATAAACATTCTATCTACATAAGGAATATTAGATATTCCATTTAATATATATGCCATAAGAATTATTCCTAACATACTACTGAAAGTTGTTATAACTAGAATTTCTCCTAAAAACATTCTATAAATATCTGCCTTTTTTACTCCTATTGCTCTATATATTCCTATTTCTTTTATTTTTGATAAAAA
Organism: Clostridia bacterium; assembly: GCA_022799935.1. Classification (GTDB taxonomy): domain Bacteria; phylum Bacillota; class Clostridia; order TANB77; family CAG-508; genus JAAWPK01. The sequence goes on along the minus strand of JAAWPK010000004.1, from coordinate 5,924 downwards.
AGACGATCTCATCATTAGGTATATTTCTATTAATGAAATTGAAAGTATTATTGTTGCAAAAATAATAGAACTTCTTATAGATTTTTCTTTTTTACTTAAATAATTTTCCTTATCTCTTTCATATCTATCAATTACATTTAGATTATACTCGTTTTTAAATTTATTAATAATATCTTGTTTGTTTTTAGGATAAATCATTAAACCATTGCTTTTATTAACTACATCATATTTTACAGTATTATTATTAACTAAATATGCTTGTATATTACTTTTACTATCATAATATCCTACTACTTTTAATTCATTATTATTTACTTTTGTTTTTATTTTCTTATTCAATTTCATATCATATTGATTAGATTTGTTTACAATTACCTCATAATCATTTTCTGGTAATCTTCCCTTTGTTATTACAATATCATCTAAATATAAATTGTAATCCATTACTGCACTTTCTGTTTCTTCATCATTCATTGGTATATACATACCCATTAGTCCATCAGATTTTGTTGAATTGTTTAATAAATTTATAAACATCTCTCTACTCGTAAATATTGACAATGCTTTTGTATCAGCAATTCCAACTATTACAAAATCTTTCATATTATTCATTGATATAGTTTTGTTTAATAACTCATCTTCACTTTTTATTCCCATATTTCTTATCATACCAGAATCTCCATTTATCATATGTTCAACTACTCTTTTGTCAACCACAATTTCATAATTATTATCTGGCATTCTTCCTTTTACTATATCATTTGATGTTATAGTATCTATACTAACTAAAGAACCTGATAGTTCAAAGGAATATCTTGATAGTTGGTAATAATCGTCAAATTTTATCTTAAAACTAATATTACTATCTCCTGGCAATATGTAATTAACATTTTCTAATTGCTCGTATTTTAAAAACTTTTCAACATTTACATTTCCCATATCTACTTGTAAATAATTCTTATCTACAGTCATAAAATCAGTATCTTTTATTTCAAGAGTTCCTGCAATATTACTTACTGAATATACTATAAACATACTTGACGCAAAAAAACCTATCAACAATATCTTCCTTAATATAGTATAATTAGAAATTCTTTTAAATCCATTTATTATAGATTTCATAATTCCATATATAGAAGTATATTTAGTCTTATACCTTTTGTCTATTATTTTTTCTAAATTATAATCATAATCATCATAAATACTTTTATCTAACTTTTTATAATGTTCATTTACTAATTCTATCGCAGAATTTTCATCTACAACTTCTATTTTTTGGCTTTCAGATTTTATATATATATTTCCATCTTTAATAGCTAATTCAATATTTACCTCATTATTTTCATTATTTGTATATACATCTACATTAATTTTATTTTTATTTAGTGTATCTTTACTTTGAAAATCTTTCAAGTATAGCTTATTATCAAGTCTATATTCCAAAGATTCTTTTGGCTTATTTTCATAATCTTCTATAATTTTTCCATCTTGTAACTTAATTATTCTTGAAGCGTAGAAGTTTGCTAAATCAATTTCGTGTGTTACTAAAATTACTAATTTATCTTTGGATAATGCTTTTATTATATTCATTATCTCTAATGAATTTTTACTATCTAAATTACCTGTTGGCTCATCAGCAATTACTATGCTTGGATTTTTTACTATTGCTCTTGCTATTGCTACTCTTTGTTTTTCCCCTCCAGATAACATCCTAGCAGGTCTATTTCTATATCTATACATTTTAACTGCTTCTAAAACATACTTTACTCTTTTTTCTATTTCTTTTTTATTTTTTATTCCTATCATTTTTAAAGAAATAGCAACATTTTCATAAACAGACAAATTATCTAACAATTTGTAATCTTGAAATATATATCCAATATTTAAGTTTCTGATTTTATCAACTACATAAGAACTTCTTTTTGTAATTTTCTTACCATTTACAAAAATTTTTCCCTTATTTACTTTATCTAATCCACCTATTGCATTCAATATAGTAGTCTTTCCACTTCCAGAATGTCCCAAAATTGCTACTAAACCTGTTTTTTCTAGTTCAAGAGATGTATTATTTATAATATGTATCTGATTTGGTTTTCTTCTATTAAAGTATTTATTAACTTTTTCTAATTTTACCATATATTACACCTCCTCATTGTATATATTCATTGCTGTGCTTTTAAAAATCTTTTTTGCAAATTTTCTGGATAATAATTTTACAATAAAAAGCAAAATAATATACATTATTATATACTCTCTCAATGATAAATAGCTTACTAACTGTTCTATAAAATCAATATTTACTATATTTGTTTTTACTAGATGTATAAACAATAAAACTGATATGTATGATAAACTTGAATTTATAAATAATTCTATATCTAAAATTCTCTTTATATTTTTAAAACTTGCCCCCAACATTCTTAATGTTGTATAATATACATTTCTTGATTTTAGAATTATCCTTACTATCAAATATGATATAAAAAACAATACTACAATTACAACTATTGTTACTACTACTTTTATTATTTTTATTATTTGTTTGTAGGTTGCAGAATCATCAACTTTATAATCTGTTACTTTTTTAGCTTTTAATCCAATATTATTTAATTCTAGCATTGTTTCTTCAATAATCTCACTATTTTTTACATATACACTAGATTGATATGAAGATTTATTATATAAAGAATTATAATCTTCTTTATTTATAAATAATGTATTTCTATAGTTCTCATACTTTGTTAAGCCAGTTAATCTTTTGAAATTAGATTTTGTAAAAGTATTAGAAACTTTTAAACTTATCCTTTCCTCATAATAAATATTACTTGCACTAATATCCACAGGCTGATTTATAATTTTATAATTTTTAAATTGATACTTTAAGTCATCATCTAATATTACACATCCCTTATTCACATTATCATTCGGCTCTATATTATATTGTACATATTTATTATTAAAAAGTATTTTTAAATCACTATAATTTTTATTTACTAAACTTCTTAATTCTCTTAATGTTTCACTTTGTGCATAAAATTTAGGGTTATAATCATTATCATCTTTACTATATTGTATTCCTACAATCGTCAAATCCTTTATTTGCTCATTACCACTTGGATTCATTATTGAAAATGTTTTACTCAAAACTTCATCTATTCTATTCGTTATATAAAAGTGCTTTCTTCCTATTCTTAAAATAATTTCATTGTCATTATTTGGCTTTCTCCCCAAGTCTATATTTCCTCTAAAATTCTTTATATCTAAAATATTCCCATAGAAACTCATATCATCTCTATTTAAAGAAAAACTGCAATCTATAAACAAATCATCTTCAACTATATAATCAATATTAGATATTCCTTTTATTCTTTCATAATCTTCATTAGTAAATGCTGATTGGTCTTGTTTTTTTATCAAAATCCTGTTATCAGAAATATCTCTAAATCCTATGCTATAACCACTTTCATCAGCTTCGTTTTCTGCAAGTTGAAAACTTGCGTACTCTGTTAAAAATGCTATGCTCATAAATAGAAAAACTATAAATAATAATATAAATTTTGAAAATATGTTAAATGTATTTCTAATTCCTAATCTTATTTTATTAAACACTGTTATTTCATTATATTTGCATTCCATTATATCTTTATTTTCTTTAATTTTCTTTATTTCATTACAACTTACAATTCTACCATCGTGCATTTTTATAATTTTTGTGGCATATTGTTCTACTTGTTCTATGTTATGTGTTACCATAACTACTAATTTATCTTTTGCAACTTTTCTTAATAATTCTATAATCTCCTCTGCTGATTTCGTGTCTAAATTACCTGTTGGCTCATCTGCCACTATAATAGGAGTATCTTTTATTATTGCTCTTGCTATTGCTACTCTCTGTTTTTGCCCTCCTGATAATTTTGAAACCTTTGTATTTTTGAATTTTGTTAAACCTACTTTATTTATTATATCTAATATTTTTTTCTTTATATTACTTTTCTTTTCGCCTTTTAACAGTAGTATCAATTCTATGTTTTGATATACAGTATAACTATTTATCAAATTAAAATTTTGAAATATATTTGCTACATATTTTCTCCTATATTCTTCAAAATCTTTTTCTGTATAATGGCTTGTTTCTTTGCCATTTACATACATTTCCCCCTCTTCATAACTATCAATACCAGATATTACATTTAAGAGTGTACTTTTTCCACTCCCAGATTCTCCTGTAATTACAACAAATTCTCCTAATTTTAATTCTAAATTTACTTTTGTTATTCCTGTTGCAATCATTCCTTTATTATAATAAATCTTTGATACATTTTCTAATTTTAACATTTGCTATTTCCCCTTTTTTATAAGCTCTGTACTTGCTCTAATTTTATCATAATTTATACTGTTTTCTCAATGATATTGTAAAAATAGGCAATAAAACTTTACTGCCTATTAATGTTATTTATATTAATTTTCTTCATAACCAATAGTGTTGGGTTCACTAATTTCATCATCCGTAATAGAGTCAAAATTGTACTCATAATTAGTAATATATTCTTTTTTATTATTATTGTTTTCTTTTGTGATCTCAATTACTTTCATTGTTAATCCAGTTTCTTTATCTATATATGCTTTCGTTGATATAACATCTTGTAACATTAATTGATTTCCACTTAATTTTCCATCTATAACATAATATTCTTTTCCATCTATTGTTTCTGTAGAAACTTTTGAAGTAATACATTTTATAAGTTTATCTATAAAAGAATTTGTGTCAATGGTATTATTTATTTTTGCAACTCTCAAGGCATCCATACTATTAACATCAGTTACTGTTACTTTTTTAGTTTCTTCAAAAAAGGTATAATTCTTACATTCGTTTCCATTTTTTAATTGAATAACTGTCATTGGTTTATCTTTATACTTTATTATTAACTTATCTATATCATTTTTAATAAATCTTTCTGTTATTGACTTTTCTGAATCTATTTTAGAATACATATTCTCACTTTTTTCATACTTGCTAATTTTTTCTTGTAAATCATTAAATATTATAACTTTTCTAATCGTATTTATTGCAAAAATAACTAATAATATTACTAATATTGCAACGATTATTTTCCATAATTTTATTTTTTCTTTTTCCATAATTTTATCCTCCAATTTCTATTTGCATTATAATAGATTCTTTAATAAATATCAAGTTAATTTATGTATGTTTTTTGTATTCTCTTATATGTTTTTTTATACTCTAAAAATCAAATACTAGCTAAATCATCTATATACATTAGCAATAAATTTTGAATTATGCAATATTTTATATATCTTTACATATAAGACGAAGCAAGTTCATTTTCGTTACATTTTTTGTAAAATTTATTTTAAATATTTATTATATAATTCTTTTGCATTATTAATTGCATCCTCTTTAGATATTCCACTTTGTTGATAAGGATATATTGTGTAATCTCCCTTTTTTAAATAAATTCTCCAATTAGCAGAAAAATTATTTCCACAATAATCCACAAAATTATTTATAATATCCATTGCTTTTTCTAGTTCTTCATATGAATCTATTTTCATATATGTATCATAGTCTAAAATATCTTCTGTTTTATTTTCGATTATTATAAAATTTTCTTTTTCTTTACTTTCCCATCTTTCAAAGTAATATTTATGACAATTATCAGAATAATCTTCGCTTAAACTTCCAAATTTTCTTATGGCAGTAAATTGAATTTCGTTATTATCTGATACTTGAAAAACATATTTGCCATTTTCTTTTTCATCTATATCTTTATAGATTAAATCAATTTTTGTATTATACATATTTTCTATTGTTTTTTCTGGTTTTACATTTGTTTTTGCATTTATATTAGAAATAATCAAGTCAAAAATCAAGAGAACGCTAGCTATAACTATTATAATAGTTA
>JAAWPK010000058.1 GCA_022799935.1 Clostridia bacterium | reverse complement strand
TATCTTCAATTCTTTCCATATCTATTTCAATATGTAAATTTGATTCCAAATTTGTTATCCTTGCTTGAACTAGCTTTACAGCATCTTTATAATTTTCTGAAGTATCAGTTTTTGCTCTTCCTACAATTCCTAAGGCTTCTGCTATATCCTCACTATATGTTTTTGCACTGTTTTTTACATGAATTTTCCAGTCTTTGTCTTTATTTATAGCAATATCTAATAATCCCTTTAGTTCTCCTGATAAAGATATATTCTTTTCCCTTTGTCTAATTAATTCTTCAATTTGTTTTGTATTTTCTTCAAATTGATTTGTAGCATACTCCACTAATCCATAAGCTGCTTTATAGACAGAAGGTGGAAAATTTTTCTTTTTTGGATACTCAATTAAATACATTTTTATAGACTCTATTAAGTCTTTAAAATATGCATCATCATCTAATTGAACTATCTGTTTTTTACTATTTGGATTAATTAATTTTTGTACCTTATCTATATTTGACAAAATCTTTTCTTCAGTTATTACCATTCTTATGTTTACTATGCCAGTTTTCCTCTTTCTTAGCATTGTAAACCTCCCTCCTTCGTACTAATGTTATACTTGATATTAAGATTATATAACATTTCACAAAATACTACAATAGAAAACTTAAAATTCTATTTTAATTTTCAGTTACAATTTTATTACAACTTTATTACATTTGTCAACATTTTTTTCATTAATTTCTATATTTTTTTATAAAATTTTTATAATATTTTAGCAAGTTCTTCGTGTCTCTTTATTTTAGCTGTTGTTGTCTTTATAAGAGGTTCTTTTGTAACTATTACATCTCTTATATATTTATATGCTGGCATTTTTTTATTTATTTCTTTTACTTTTTTACTTACAAGCTCGTAAATTTCCGCTTCATTTGTTAATTTATACATTTCTTTCATTACTTCTTCATCATATACCACTTTTACACATACTTTTGTATCTCCATCTGGCTCTGGTCTTCCATATACCATACTTTCAGCAATGCCTTCTATTCTGTTTATTAAACTTTCAAGTTCTTCTGGAAATACATTTTTTCCGATTTTTTAGAACTATTACACTCTTCTCTCTTCCAGCTATAAATAAATAACCATCATTATCTATATATCCTAAGTCTCCTGTTCTAAACCAGCCATTATCAAATGCTTCTTTATTTGCCTCATCATTTTCATAATATCCAAGCATTACACTAGGTCCTTTTACTTGTATTTCTCCTATACCTTCTTCATTAGGGTTTGCAATCCTAGCCTCCAAACTTGGAAATATTGGTCCTACTGAACCAACTCTAGTTCTTTTATCTGTTCCTGCAGATATTATTGGAGCTGTTTCTGTAAGTCCATATCCTTGCTCTATTCTAAAGCCAAGTTCATTAAATCCTCTTTCAACTTCAGGATCTAATCCTGCTGCTCCACTAACAAATAGTCTTATTTGTCCTCCTAATTTCTCATGTATTTCTTTAAATAACTTCTTTCTTAAATCAATATGTATTTTTGATAATACATTACTTATTTTTATTCCTGTTTTTACTTTTTCTAGTTTTCCTTGTTTTTCTATTGTTTTTAGTAATTTTTTATACATATTTTCAAATAATACTGGAACAGATATCATTGCAGTAATGTGGTATTCTGCTAAATTCTCTGCTATGTGTTTTATTCCATCACAAAAAGCTACTGCAGCTCCTTTATACATAGGATATAAAAATCCAGCTGTACATTCAAACGCATGGTGCATTGGAAGGAATGAAAGCATTGTATCTCTTTCATGTATCTCTAATACAGAAGCAATATCCATAAGGTTTGTACAAATTATTTTATGAGATAACATAACTGCTTTTGAAGCAGATGTTGTTCCAGATGTAAAAAGTAACATATCCATTTCTTCTGGAGATATGTTTGCATCTATAAAACTTCTATCTCCATCTTTTATTAATTTTTTACCTTTTTCTATTAGCTCTTTTTCCGAATATACTCCATCTTCATGTTTTTTTAGATCCATAGAAATTAAATGCTTTAATTTACCTACACCTTCATTCTTTAATCTTTTTATTATTTCATCATATTTTTTTGTATAACAAATAGCTTCTATTTCTGAACGCTCTACTAAACTTTTTATTTCGTTTTCAGGTAATGATTTATCTAGAGGCACAACTATCCCAGTTCCACATGTTATTGCTAGATATGAAAGTCCCCATTCATATCTATTCTCTCCTATTACAGCTATTCTTTTTCCTTTTAATCCAAGTTTTATAAACGCTGTTCCTAAAGCATCTATCATTTCTCTTATTTCTTTATGCGTTATTATATCAAATTTTTCAGGCTCTTCTGTTTTAAATTTATATGCAGGTCTATCTCCATATAGCTCACCAGTTTTTTTTAGCATATCTTTTAAGTTTGTTATTTCTATTATTTTGTGTATTCTCTCTTGCATATCTACTCCACCTTTTACTAATTTTATATTTATCATTATATTATTTATAAAAAAAATATGCAAGTTTTTTTATAACATTTGCATATTTCTGACCATTTATTCGATTTATTACATAACATATAATACAATACAAAGAAAATGTAAAAGACTTGCTAAACATATACATAAGTGAAACATTGAATGCATATATTTATGTTTTTTTCCCACTCCATAAAGTACAGCTCCTATTGTATATATAAGTCCTCCTGAAACTAATAATATAAATCCTGTCATACCAAGTAATTCAGGAAGCAAAGGAGCTTTTGCTATAATGCACCATCCCATTGCTAAATAACATATCATAGAAAACTTCTTAAAGTTTTTTAAATCTATTGAATTAAGTATTATTCCAATTATTGTCATTCCCCATATTATCCCAAAAATTACCCATCCTGTTACAGTATCATATTCTCTTAAAGTACATAATGTAAATGGTGTATAAGAACCTGCAATAAGTAAAAATATTGAACAATGATCTAATATTTGAAATACTTTTTTTCCTGTTGTATTTGGTTTTAATCCATGATAAATGCTAGACATTGTATAAAGCAGTATCATAGTTACTCCAAATATTGCTCCACTTACAACACCATATACATTATGATGAATGGCTGCTATAACTACACACAGTACTGTTGCTACTACTCCAAGAACACCTCCAACTATATGTGATGTCATATTAAATATCTCTTCTCCTTTTGTATATGTGGGCAATATTCTATCTTTTAATTTAATTCTATTCATAAGACCTCCATTTTATATAATAGTGTCAATCTGGTTTTCAATACTAGATTATCACATATATAATAACAAGTCAATATGTTATATAATTAAAGTTTCCCTAATTTTCGCCATTTTTCTATTTATTCTCTATTTTTTTGACTTCATATCCTAGATCTTCTATTAATTCTTTTATGTCTTTATCATCTATATTCCTATCTAATTCAAGTTTTGCTTTCTTTTCTCTTAAATCTACTTCTACTTCTTTAATTCCTCTTTGTTTTTTTAAAGCTTCTTCTACTCTTTTTTGGCAATGAGAACAACTCATTCCTTCAATAAATACTTCTTTTTTCATTTTAACCTCCTAAAATTTCATTTATCCTTTTCAAATTTTATATTTCTTATTCTTAATGTATTTAATATGACTGTAAAGCTACTTAGTATCATTGCAAAACCTGCTATCATAGGATTTATTTTTATTCCTATAAAATTAAATATTCCCATTGCAACTGGTATCATAAGTACATTATAGAAAAATGCCCAAAATAGATTTTGTTTTATATTTCTTACTGTTATTTTACTTATATTTATTAAATTAAATATCTTGCTTAAGTCATTTTTCATGAGTATTACATCTGATGAATCCATTGCTATATCTGTACCAGAATGTATACTTACACCAATTGTTGCATTTGCAAGTGCAGGACTATCATTTATTCCGGTCTCCACACATAATTATATTCTTTCCTTCATCCTTTAGCTTCTTTATAATATCTGCTTTATCTGATGGCAATACATTTGATATAATATTTACTATATCAAGTTCTTGAGCAATGTTTTTTGCAACATTTTCATTATCTCCTGTAAGCATAATTATATTCTTATTATTTTCCTTTAATTTTCTAATTATCCCCTTCATGTCTTCTCTTATTATATCATTAACTCCAATTATTGCAAGAATTTCTTTATCTTTCACAACATATACTATACTATTTCCATTCTCTGATAAAACCTTTTCTTCTTTCTCATACTTATTTTCTATCTTAAAATATGAAAGTATTTTTGCATTGCCTAAAATTATCTTTTCATTATTTATAGTTCCTGTAATTCCATATCCAGTTATGTTTTCAAAGTTTTCTACTTCAAACTCATCTATATTATTATTTTTCATATACTCTATAAATGCTTTTGCTATTGGATGAGTTGATTTAGCTTCAAGACTTCCGTACAAGTGCTATTATTTCTTCATCTTTTTTGGATGTAAAATTTAATATTTCTGCAATTTTTAAATTCCCATATGTTAAAGTTCCTGTTTTATCAAATACTATCATATCTATTTTTTCTGCTATCTCTAATGTTTCACTTTTTTTTACTAAAATACCATTACTTGCACATATTCCTTCACTTACAACTATTGCAAGTGGTGTTGCAAGACCTAAACTGCAGGGACATGCAACTACTAATATTGTTACAAATGTATTTATAGATTCACTTATATTAAATCCTAATATTATATAAACTATAAATGTTATAATTGCAATTAATATCAGTACTGGTACAAATATTCCGACTTATTTTATCTGCAATCTTCGCAATAGGTGCTTTTGAGGCTGTAGCTTCCACAACTAATTTAACAATTTGTGATATGGTTGAATCTTTTCCTATTTTTTCTGCCCTATATTCTAAATATCCATCATAGTTTAAACTTCCTGCAACTACTTTATCTCCAATTTCTTTTGATACTGGTTTACTTTCTCCTGTTATAAAGCTTTCATCTATATGAGATTTTCCAAAAATTACTTCTCCATCAACAGATATTTTATCTCCTGCATGTGAAATTACTGTATCTCCTATATTTATCTCATCTATTGTAACTTCTTTTTCTCTTCCATCTATTTTTATAATTGCTGTTTTGGGTGTTATTTGTACTAGTTTTTTTATTGCCTCTTTTGTTCTATCTTTACTTATGCTCTCAATATATCTTCCAAGTTTTATAAAAAATATTACTATTGCGGCTGATTCAAAATATAAACTATGTATAAACTCACTTTTTCCATTAAATATCATTATCATTCCAAATACACTATATAAGTAGCTACTTAGTACTCCTATTGCAACCAAAGTATCCATATTAGGAGATTTATGAATAAGTTTTAAAATTCCACTTTTTATTATATCCCACCCATATATCAAGTATATAAAACTTAGTATAGCTAATGTAACTACATAGTTTATTTGACTTATGTAAGGATCTAATATTTTAACTACAGGGATTCCTAACATATGCCCCATAGAAATGTACATAAGTATTATTGAAAGCACTGTAAATATTATAAAATTTCTTTTTTTAACTTTATTATTCTTATTATTTTCATCTTCTCTATATATTCCTTGAGATTCAAAACCTGCTTGTTTTATAAACTTTTCTATATCTTTTAATTTTAACTTTTCATCATCATATTCAATTACAGCATTTGCCATAACTAAATTAATAGTTGAAGAAAATATTCCATCTTGTTTATTTAAGAACTTTTCTAAGCTATTTGAACAAGCACTACAGCTCATTCCTCCTATTCTTAAAATAACTTTTTTCATAATTTATTGAAACCTCCTAAATAAAGTAACAACTTCATCTATTATTTCAGTATTACCCTTTTCTATATCATTTAAAACACAATTATACATATGATTTTCTAAAATATAATTTGCTAGACTTTTTATAGATTTATTTACTGCAGATAATTGTATTAAAACATCATCACAATATTTATCTTCTGCAACCATTCTTTTTATTCCATGTATTTGACCTTCTATTCTATTCAATCTTGTATTTATTGTCTTTTTTACATTTTCAGCTCTATAAGTATGTTTATCACTCATCTTATTATATCTCCTTTCATATTTATTAAGTAATTATATACCCTTATGGGTATATTGTAAATAGAGGGGTATATAGAAAAAATACTAGAACCTAAATGCTTTTTAGATCCTAGTATTTTGGTTAATTATATTTTTCCTCTTTTAAAGTCTTTAAAATATTTCTGATTTTCATCTGTATATCCTATTCTTACTGTTTTATTTTTTTCTGCTATTTTTGACATTATTTCTTCTAATGTTTGATTATTTATATCTCTTGAATATCCTATTGCAACTTTCTTTTTATTTGTAGTTCCTGCCATTAAAGATTTTCCAGTTGCAATTCCTCTATAATAACTTATCAAATTATAAATCCATAATATTTCATTATATTCATATATCTGTAATCCTGAATAATTAGAAACAACATACTTATTTGTTAAATATATTTTTTGTTTGCTATATCCTTTTACATTTGTACTTCTTAATTCTTCCTTTGCCTCTTCTATTCTTGTTTTGTCTATTTTAGCTGATTTAACCTTTTGTATTATAAAAGTAATAAACACAATACTAGAAGCAATTATCATAAATACTCCTACTACTATTATAACACTAGCATTTTCAGTATTAGGTGTATATGTCTCATCTAAGTATACATTTCCAACATATTCTTCAAAATTACTTTTAGTAAGTATTTCTTCTTCATATGCCTCATTATATACTTCTATCCCTAAATTTTTAAGGTCTGTTGGTATATCAAATACATACCCTCTTAATTCATAAGAAAAATTATCTCCTTGTTCTTCTTTTTGCTTTTCTATTTTTTCATATGTTTCATCTGTTATTCTTACAACATATAAATATTCACTAGTATCCATTACAAAATAGTATTTTAAGCTTTCTCCTTCTATTGCAAATCCAAAAGGTAAATAAGCTAGATTTACACTGGCATATGCACCTTCTTCATCTTCATAATTATAAATTAACTCATGTAAGTCTGTTGGCTCTTTTCCAATACCACTGTCTATGTAATATGCAATTCCAAATAAAATTACTGCAACAAGAATTAAAATCATAGTCCATATTAATTGCAATTTACCCACTTTGAAGATTTTTGAGATTTCATTTTCCTCCATTATTCTCCCCCCTTATTTTTTATGTATATATTATATAATAAATATAGTATTTTTTCTACATATTTAATAATTTTTGTATTACTTTCTTCCAAAATATTTCTCATATTCTTCATTAGTCATTTTTCTAACTTCACATTTTGTAGCTATTGTTTCTTGGTTGTTCTTAAATTTCTTATTATATATATCTGTTACTACACTATCATCTGTTAATGAACCAAAATTTCTATAATAATTAACTTCTTTATTTTCTTTCATTAGCTGCTTATAGCCTTGGTTTGATTTTTTTCTTTGTCTTTTTTTCATAAATTTCTCCTTTATATAAAAAAAGAGTAAGCTTTGCTTACTCTTTTTTTGGCTCCTCGTGCTGGGCTCGAACCAGCGACCTATCGGTTAACAGCCGAGCGCTCTACCAACTGAGCTAACGAGGAATTTTTAAAACTGGCGACGACCTATTTTCCCAGCAAAGAAATTCGCAAGTATCTTCGGCACATAAGGCTTGACTTCCGTGTTCGGCATGGGAACGGGTATTACCCTTATGTAATAGTCACCAGAAATATTTAGTGTAGATAAATACACTGAAAATTGCATAGAAATGAGGATATATAATTGAACTTAAAACCATTTATAAAATTGTGGTTAAGCCCTCGATATATTAGTATTGGTCAGCTTAATGTATCACTACACTTACACCTCCAACCTATCAACCATGTAGTCTTCATGGTATCTTACCAGCTTACGCTGTGGGATATCTTATCTTAGGGTGGGCTTCACACTTAGATGCTTTCAGCGTTTATCCCATCCATACTTAGCTACTCAGCCATGCCACTGGTGTGACAACTGATTCACCATCGGTATGTCCATCCTGGTCCTCTCGTACTAAGGACAGCTCCCTTCAAA
>JAAWPK010000057.1 GCA_022799935.1 Clostridia bacterium | reverse complement strand
CACCGGGATTTCCCCATCCATGGCATCGTTCTCGATCATCCAGCCGGGCCGGGGCGAGCCAAAGCCCTGGCTTAAAATGCCGTCCAAAATCGCTTTTTCTCTTTTTATATAGGCATATAATAGTTTTTGTGCTTGTTCTTTTAATTTATGCTTTCCAGCTAATATATATACTGCAAAAATTATAGCTATTACAAAGTTTGTAACTGCTGAAATAATATTACCTATAAATGCTATTGATGATGTTAGAATATTAGTTATAATTCCTACAGCTTGCTGTTTTAATTCTTCTAGATTAATATTTGTTTTCTCTATTATTTGATTTATATCAGGCATATCCTTTGTGGAATTTTTTAAAATTTCATAAACTTCATCTGCATATAAAGGTATATTTTCTATGAGCATTCCTAATACACTCAAAAGTTCTGGAACTATGAGTTTTATTATTAATACAAAGATAATTATTATCAATATTATTGCTAAACATAATGAAATTACTTTTGTAAACTTTTGACTAAATCTTCTTTTTCCTTTCTTATTTTTTATCTTTGATATATTTTTTTCAAAAAAGTTCATTGGTATGTTTAATATAAATGCTAAACAAGCTCCTAGTATAAATGGTGAAAATATAATAAGTATTTTACTAATTAGACTCCATATTATTCCTAAATTATTAAGTGTCCAATATAATATAATTGCAATTACTACTATCTTTGTCATTCCTTTTATATCTATTTTTTTTAGTTCTTCTCTCATTTTAACTTTCCTCACCTACTCTATTTTTTCATATTTTGTATAATCTATTTTCTCTCGAAATAATTCTTCTAAATTATTCTTTTGTATTAATTCTTCTTTTTGTCTTTTAGTTAATGATTTTTTTATATTATATTCTAATTTTGAGGCTAAAGATTTATTTTCTGTCTTCCATACACTTTCTAATTTTTTTACTGCATGTGAAGCTGTATACTTAGCACATTTTTCATCTTTTTCTTTATGTTCTTTAAGTCTTCTTTCTATATCTACTGTTATTCCTGTATAAATTGAATTATCTTCACATCTTAACATATATACATAGTACATTTATAGTTTTCCTTTCTATAATGTATTATTTTACCATAAAATCAAGAAAAAAGAAAGAGGCGTTTCAAAACGCCATACTTTCTAAAATATTTTATTTATGTCTTTTACAAATATAATGCTTTCAATCAAGTCCATAACTGCATATGCTATTATTACTGCTCCTATTGTTAAAAGTACTGCATTTGTATTAAATACCATATATATTCCAAATATTAACATTAATATTGCAAGTGCAATGACTACTTTCCAACTTCTATCTTCTACTTTTTTAAGTTTCATTCCAAAGCTTACTCTAACTAAACTACTGTATATTATCCATACTCCAATTATTATTCTAAGTACAGTAAATATTGTTCCTGTGTAAAATATTGTTATAATACCAATTATTATTGCTATTATTCCATATATCCAATCATAGTTATAGAATTCATTATTTCCTTTTGATACAAAATATCTAGCAATTTTGGTAATTCCTATAAATATGAATATGACTCCGTAAAGCATATGAAATAAATTTTACTATTCCATCTGGGTTTATTACTAATAGTATTCCAATTATTATAAATGCAATTGATGTTAATATACTTGTCCACCCTGATTTTTTTAAGAATCTTTCCATAAAATCCTCCATTTGAGTAATTTATACTCTAACAAATATTTAGTTTTCATTTGTAATTATGATACATTACTTTTATGAACTTATTGTGAATTTTCTCACATTTGTATTATTTTCTCCCAAGGAAGCTCTTTTTCGCCAAAATGACCATAGTTAGTTGTCTTTGAGTATATTGGTTTTCTCAGTCCTAGATATTTTATTATTCCGGTCTGGCGTTAAATCAAATTTTTCCTCTATTTTTCTTTTTATTTCGTCTTCTTCTATTTTATGTGTTCCAAATGTATTAACATATATTGATATAGGTTTTGCTATTCCTATTCCATATGATACCTGAATTTCACACTTTTCGGCATATCCATTTGCAACTACATTTTTTGCAATATGTCTAAGCATATATGCAGCACTTCTATCTACTTTTGTTGCATCTTTTCCTGAAAAAGCTCCTCCTCCATGTCTTGCATATCCACCATATGTATCTACAATTATCTTTCTTCCTGTTAACCCTGTATCTCCAAGTGGTCCACCTATTACAAATCTGCCTGTTGGATTTATATAATATTTTGTATTTTCATCTAAGTATTTAGAATCAACCACCTCTTTTATTACTTTCTCTATAATATCTTCTCTTACTTTTTCTAGTGTTATATTTTCATCATGTTGATTAGATATTAAAATTGTTTCTATTCTTTTTGGAATGTCTCCAACATATTCTACTGTTACTTGTGTCTTTCCATCTGGTCCTAAGTATGGAAGTATTTTATCTTTTCTAACTTTTGTAAGTTTCTTAGATAGTTTATGAGCTAGATTTATTGCAAATGGCATATACTCTTCTGTGTCTGAATTTGCATATCCAAACATTATTCCTTGATCTCCTGCTCCTCCTACATCTACTCCCTGTGCTATATCCTGACTTTGTTTTGTAATATTAACATCTATTTCACAGTTTTCTGTATCTATATCTATTCCTTTTCCTCTATATCCTATATTTTTTAATACTCTTCTTGTAATTTCCTCTATATCTATTTTGGCATTTGTTGTAAGTTGTCCTGCTATTGTAATTTTATCATTTGAAGCAAATGTCTCTACTGCAACCCTTGAAAATTCATCTTGTTTTAAGCATTCATCTAATATTGTGTCTGATACTAGATCACACAATTTATCTGGATGTCCTTCTGTTACACTTTCTGATGTAAATAAGTATTTTTTCATTTTTCTTCTATATCCTTTCTATATTTGTTTGTGTAGTGTAACATATAAAAAAATCTCTACTTTACTAATCAAGCAGAGAATAATAATCTATGTATATACACTATCATTCAAAGCTTATGCTTTGGCGGTATTAGCACCTTGTGTTTTTCACAGGTTGCTGTGGGGTCTTTAAGCCGCTTCTTTCACCCACTCTTGATAATGTATTTATTTTATCAGTATTATTACAGTATGTCAATATTTTTGTAGATTTTTGTTGTAAATTATATATTTATTTTCAAAAAACACATGCTTTTTTTGTGCATGTGTCTTTATTGATCTTTATTTTAAGAATAACATTGGGTCTTGATATTCACCATTTTTTAATAGTTCAAAATGAAGATGTGCTTCATCTAATACTTCAAATGCGCCTGTGTTTCCAACTGTTCCAACAGTTTGTCCTTTTGTTACTTTTTCTCCTACATTGACAAACTCTGCTGTTAGTAAATTTGCATATCTTGTTTCATACCCATTTGAATGCTCTACTATTACCGTTGTACCATATCTTGGATCGTTTTTTATAGCTATTACTGTTCCGTTCTTCTGCTGCTTTTACAACTGTTGTTTTTTCAGCTTTTATATCAACGCCTGTATGTGTTATCCATTCTTTTAATGTTTCTGAATATACTAGTTTATCTTTTGCATATTCTTTTACCATTTCTCCTTCTACTGGAAAGCTAAATTCAGGTTCTTTAATTGTTTCTTCTTTATTTTCCTTCACTTCATTTTTTATTTCATTTACTTGTTCTTTCTTTTCTTCTTTTGCATTAGTATTTGTGGTTTTATTTTCTACTGTATTTTTAGTTTCTGTTTTTTTCTCTTCTTTTTTACTTGTTCCCGTATTTTTAGCTACTTCTTCATTCTCTATACTTGTTTGTTTTAATTCATCTTCTATTTCATTTATACTTTTTCCTAAATTAGTACTTGCTTCTTCTGTTTCTCCATCAGTATTTCCATCTTCTGTTGTCTGTGCTACTTGAGGACCTTCTAAATCACTGTATATTTTTTCTATGTTTTTATTGTATATCATAATGGTTACAAAAAATGCAATCGTTCCTAATGCTAATATTGTTCCTGCAATGTACAATGTATTTTTTAAACTAAATCCATTTTCCTCTCTCTCGGGTATTCTTCTTCTTCCTTTTCTTCTATCATCTTTCATATCTCCTCTTCCTTTCTTTTAAGGTGTAACCTTCTTTATTTATTATAATTATTGCCTCTTTTTGGAGATTTATACAAATTATTTAAGTTTTGTTATTTCAGTTCCTGTATAATAATGTTTTAATATATCTTTATATGAATATCCCTGTTTTGCTAAACTATCAGCTCCAGTTTGACTTAATCCTACTCCATGACCATTTCCGTGTAACTGTAAAAATTATGTTTTCGTCCTTTTTTGAAACCGTGAAATTAGTGGCTTTTAATCCAAATATACTTCTTGCCTCTACTCCGAGCAATTTCCTTATTTCCAAATCTTATTGTTTTAACTCTTTTCCCTTCTGTATAATCTAATATTTTTATACTTTCCTCACTATTAAAGTCTATTTGTATATCATTATATTTAGATTTTAGCTTATTTAATAATTCTTCTTTTGTTAGTACTACTTCTGAACTATACTGTGTATATCCTTCTTCCCCTGATGTTTCCACTGCTTGTAGATATGGATAATTTTGTCCTCCCCACACATCAGTGGCTGTTTCTGTTATTCCTCCACTGTTTGAATGAAAAAATGCATTTATAACTTGTCCTTCATATATTACAACTTCTCCTAGTGTAGAGTTTACTGCTTCTACTATTTTATTCCAATTGTCTATTCTCTTTGCCTCTTCCCATTTTGCCATTCTATCTTCTTTTGTTATCCATGCTTGACAACAAGTTGAATCATCGCAGAGATCTGCATTTTCATGCTTTGAACCATGAATTAGCTTATATATTGTATATGTTCTTGCTGCAACACTTTGTGCTTTTATTGCTTCTAATTCATAATCAACAGGTATTTCTGCTGATACAACATTTGCAATATAATCATCTAAACCGTACTTCTTCTACTTCATTTGTCTTTTTGTGTAGTAGTTTTATTTTACTAAATTCTGTATATGTATATTTTTCTATATCTACAATAACTTTTTCTGGTTCTACATATACTTCCTTTTCTTTGAACTTTTGAGTAAAAAATATAGGTATAATAAAGCATATACCTATTATTCCAAGCAAATATATTAATATTTTTCTCATACTGCCTCCAAATCTATTCTCATTTTATTTAATACATTTTTTTCTATTCTCGATACTTGTACTTGTGATATCCCAAGTAACTTTCCGAACCTCACTTTGTGTTTTATTTCTATAGAATCTAAGCATTATTATTTGTCTTTCTTTTGGTTCTAAGTTTTCTATTAGCTGATTTACTGTTATTTTATTAATTAAAGTGTTCTCTTCATTTTCTGTCATCGCTATTTTATCTATTAGCATTGTCCCTTTATCGTCATTTCCCTCTTCTTTATATATAGATTCTACAGGTGTTTTTGCCTCTTGTGCAACTATTATTTCTTCTTTACTTACTTTTAATTTTCTTTCTAATTCTTTTAGACTTATATTTTCTCCTGTTTTTCTTAGATGCTCTTCTTCTAGTTTACTGATTTTCATATTTAATTCTTTTATGCTTCGACTTACTTTTATTATTCCGTCATCTCTTATAAATTTTTTTATTTCTCCTAATATGTATGGTACTGCATATGTTGATAACTTTACATCATAGCTTGTATCAAATCTTTTTATTGATTTTATAAATCCTATACAACCTATCTGATATAGGTCCTCTGTTTCAAATCCTCTAGAACAAAATCTCTTTACTATGCTCCAAATAAGTCCGTTTATTATTTTCTACAAGCTCTGTCATAGCATCTTCATCGCCATTTTTAGCCTTCTCTATATCTTTTAGATTATTCTCATACATACTCAAACTTGTTCTCCTTTTATCCTAAGTATTTTCTTTTATTGTTTTTGTCATTGTTACTTTAGTTCCAAGTTCAAGTATTGATTCCACTTTTAGTTCATCCATAAAGCTTTCCATTATTGTAAATCCCATTCCTGATCTTTCTAGTTCTGCTTTTGTTGTATATAATGGTTCTTTGGCTATGTCTATATTTTCTATTCCCTTTCCAGTATCTGATATCTCAATTATTATCTTTCTACCCTGTATTTTGCAGTTTATTTTTATTATCCCTTCTTTTCCTTCATATCCATGTATTATAGAATTTGTTACTGCTTCTGATACAGCAGTTTTCATGTCTGCTATTTCTTCTATTGTTGGATCCAACTGAGATGCAAATGCTGCAACTGTTATTCTTGCAAATGCTTCATTACAAGATTTACTTAGTATTTCTAAATTCATCTCATTATCATAGTCATTTTTCATATGTCTTGTCCTTTCTAACTTATTTTTATAATTTTAGGTAGTCCACTCATTTCAAAAATTTTTCTTATATTTGATTTTACATTTATCATTTCTAAGCTTCCTCCTAACATCTTTGCTACTTTGTATCTCCCGAAGTAACATTCCTATGCCTGCACTGTCCATAAAAGTAACCTTATCAAAATCAAATACCACTCTTTTAGGAACATATCTTTCAATTTCATCGTCTATTTGCCTCCTTATCTTTTCTGACCTATGATGGTCTATTTCTTCTGTTATTTCAACTGTTAATAGCTTGTCCGCTTTTTCATAGTTTATATTCATTATATGCCTCCCTTGTTTTTCTTTTATAAATTATACAACTTCTGGTAATTTTTTCCAATAGCGAAATGTAGGAAGTTTTGACGATTCCTGACTTTCGTTCGACATTTTTCTTGTTTGCTTATATAAAAAGCAAGTAGATACTTTGTAAATAATTGCTTTTATTTACAAAGTATCTACTTTTACCCATTAGCATTTTGCTATACATTCCTAACTTATTACTTATAATTTTTATTGTAATCGACACAAGTATCACTATGATTGTTATTATTAGCGTTATTAGAATTATAGCACTCTCTTCTTTCATCTTTGCTTTATCTATATTCTTTTAGGAACAGCCCTATTTTTTATTTTGAAAATTTAGAGCTGTTCCTATTTCTTTCCTATTCTATTGTATATGGATTATTTTTTGTTCCCGCCCCTTCCTGAGCTAATATTACATTTGATAGTGGAATAGTTACAGTTGGTCTTACACCCATACTTCTCTTCCTAACAGTAGTAGAAGTATTTCTGCACAATGAATAGGAAGATAATTCTATACCAATTGACGGCTCCGCTTTATTGTAAAACATAATTCCATACTCCAATGTACTACCCGAGACTCCACCATCCATCCAATGTCGTGTTGCAAACCAGAAATTGGGAAATTTTTGAGAGTTGTTGCTAGAAACATACATAACCATATTAATTCTTTCAGAATTCTCTCCAAAGTATCCTCTTAAATTTGATACACTATAATAAGCTCTAAGTTTAACCGTTTTTAATGAGACTCCGAGCATTAGCATAACCACTAGTCTTATTTGTGGCTATATACCATGGCTGATCTGATCTAGTTACAGTACCATATCCTGCCATTGCCTGTTGACCTTTTCCTACTAAATTTTCATCTATTCCTGAATATTCTTCATATTGATGCATCAGTGGATAATATAATTTTGTACCAGTTATCTTAAATCTTGTTGTACTTTCAGGTGGATTTATCATCACAGCTTCTAACTCTGCCCAACTTATACTTTTTCCAATAGCTCCTATTTTAGAATTACTATAACAAGTTTTTCCTATTTGATTTAATATACCAACTCCATTGTTATATCCTATAAATCCCCTAAGTTCAACATTAGTACTGGTTACATCATCTGCTATTAGTACTACTTTATCATAGTCTTCATCTATATTCCATATTCTCCAATCTAATTTTTCAGTTGTAAAAGTTGTGTCTGTTTGAGATTCATTTCCTGAAAGCTGATCATATGTTTCACCTGTTGTTGGCTCTATATCACTCATTCTAAATGTTCCTGTATCCGGTTCGTATTTAACATAGCATCCGTACTTTTGCTACCCATTCTTTTGTTGTAAACGCTTGGTCCGTTGTTGCTGTTTTCATATTTCCTGCTTTATCATATACTTCTACCATTATGTCATAGGATACTTCTGCTTCTAATCCTTTATATGTGTATTTACATGTCTCATCGTTATCTACTGTTATTGTATCTCTATCTTCATATGTTCCATCTATTGATTTTTTTATTTTAAATTTATATTGATATATTCCTGAACCTCCATTATCTTGTGCTG
>JAAWPK010000056.1 GCA_022799935.1 Clostridia bacterium | reverse complement strand
CTTGTAACAATAGCTCCTCCCATTGAAAAACCTAATAAATCAAATTTCCATAGATTTAATGTATATATAATATAATATAAATCTGTTGCAAATTGATCATAATTATAACCTAAACTTGTTTCATCTGAATTTCCAAAACCTCTTAAGTCTATCATAATAATTCTATAATTTGCATTTAATAGTGTGGGAATTTGATATTCAAACATCTTATGTGATAATGGCCAACCATGAACCAATACAATTATTTTTTCTCCATTTGGATTTAATTCATATACTGCTATTTTTGTATTGTCACTAGAATTCACAAAAAACATAAAATTTTCCTCCTATGATTTTTTATTATATTCTATTCAGAAACTTTTATATTGGTTATCAATATAAATTGTAAAGATAATATTGACTCTACAAAACAGCTGTAAAAATTATGATTTTCTTTTGGTGTTACCCAAATGTTAGGTTTATATGTTTTAAATACGACTTGCAAGAGCTTTCCTGTACAATACATATAATGAAATAGTTCAAAATCATTTAATTATTTATTCTTTTATTAATCTTATTTTGCTTTTTTGTAATGTTTCAAAAGACCTCTAAAATAGAGGCCTTTTTGCTAGTATGCCTTTTTTATCTGCCACAACCACAAGTATTATTATTCATTCCCATATTCATATTGTTCATATTTGGATTATAATTATTTTCATTGTTATTTACAAACATTGGGTTGTTACTATTCATATAGAATTTTTTTGTAGTAAGTTTATCTTGTACTCCACGAAGTGCTTCTCCAAATCTTTGGAAGTGTACTATTTCTCTCTCTCTTAAAAATTTTAGTGGGTCTACTACATCTGGATAATCTCTACATAAATCTATTAATTTTTCATAAGTTGCTCTTGCTTTTTGTTCTCTTGCACATTTGAAAGTACAACAATTAAATTTTCCAGTATATTTCAATTTCTTTCTTTTTTGTTATTGGGTCTTTTTGCCCAACTGTTATATAATCAATCAAATTGTCTGTCATTTCTCTTGTTAGTTCTGTTACATTTGTATATTTTTCTAATATCTGCTTTTTAGATTTTAATGTGTCTTGTTCATTGTTAAGTTCCAATAGTTTCGCTTGTTTCTCTGCTAATAATGTTTCGATATGTTCTTTATCTTTTCTTAATTCTGCACTTAATGAAACAAATTCTTCTTGGGTTATACTTTCATTTACTTTTTGCATAAATAGTTCTTTCAATGCTTTCCCATACTTATTTACATTTGCTTGATATTGTGATATTTCTTTCTGCAACAATTCTTTATCATTTCTAAACTGCTTCAAGATAACATTTTCTTCTAATTGGTATACATTTAAGTATTGTTCTATCAATACATTTAATTCTTTCAAAACAGTTCTTTGTAGTACATTTTCCGATATAAAACTACCTACGCACTCATTTTTGTCTACTTGTCTTATAGG
Source organism: Clostridia bacterium (assembly GCA_022799935.1). Taxonomy (GTDB): domain Bacteria; phylum Bacillota; class Clostridia; order TANB77; family CAG-508; genus JAAWPK01. Next base: position 6,886 of record JAAWPK010000056.1, on the reverse strand, counting down.
GCATCTCAAATATCTGTCTTCGTGCGATTTACTTGTTTTTAATGTATAACCACAATGCTTACATTTACATTTCTTTGCAAATATTCCAATTTTCCCACCACCAAATGGCTTGAAATTTGCATTGATTTTACTTTGCACACTATTCCACAAATCTCTATCAATAATTGCTTCGTGCGTTCCTGGTACTATAATCCATTGGTTTTTTGGTTTAGGTTTATTCTTCTTACTTTTATATGAAACACTTCCATATTTACCTTGTACCATATTTCCTATATACATTTCATTATGTAATATATCATCTATTGAAAAATATTTCCATAATTTTCCTAGTTTGTTGGGTGCTGTTTTATATTTTATTCCTTGTTGTACTTTATATTGTGTTGGGTTTAGTATTCCTCTACGATTTAGTTCTCTTGCTATTGCTGTTTTTCCCATACCTTGATTATATAAAGAAAATATTTCTCTTACAACTTTTGCTGGTTCTGGGTCAATAATTAAATGTCCTTTTTGGTTTGGGTCTTTCTTATAACCATATAATACCAATCCTCCAGTATGCAATCCATTTTGCCTTTTACTTTTTAAAACTGATTTTATATTTTCCGATAAATCTTCCAGATACCACTCATTGACTAAACCATTTATTTGTCTTGATTTTTTGTTACCCTTTACTGCTGTATCTGCATTATCTACTAAACTAATAAATCTAATCCCCCATTCAATAAACAAACCATTTATATATTTTTCTACCAATTCCAGTTCCCTTGTAAAACGGCTTTGACTCTTGCATAAGACAATATCAATTTCCTTTTGCTCTGCTAGTTTTAGTATCTTATTAAATTGGGGTCTATTTCTATCTGCTCCTGTGTAGTCGTCGTCGCTATAAACGCCTTGAATGTCCCAACCTTGCCTTATTGCATATTCTGTCAACATTAACTTTTGATTTTGAATACTTGCACTATCATCCTCCTTGTTTTCCTTGTTTCTGTCTTCCTCTGATAATCTGCAATAAATTGCTACTCTTAATTTTTTGTTTTCCATAACAGCTTTAATTTCTTCTATTTTCTCGTTAGATATGGCAGTATATGGAATTGGTTGATTATTTATTTCGTTCATTTTATATATTTCCTCCCTATAAGAAAACAATAAAATAAACCAATATTATGTTTCTAGCATACAACATAATATTGGTTCTTGTAAATTCTATGTTTTTTATTTATCCATTTTCTATTAAATTTACTACCCTCTGCCATATTTCATTAAATGTCTGATTTCTTTCTTTTTCTTCTTCAGAACAGAATATATTTTTACATACTATTGTCTCCATTTTTATCACACCTCTACTAATTTTTATCTAGTAGGAAAATTGCTTATAAAACTAATATCTTAATAAAAATGTTAAAATTTACAAGCATTCTCTACTACTATTATAATTAATATATTAGAACTTACAAAAATAGAACTGATATATTTAACTTCTATAAAAATTCACCAGTATAACTGGGTGATTTTCATATCGGCCTATAAATCCTTGATACTAGCTGTTGCTGAAGCTTCCTCAGTTTGACAGCTTATGCCACTTTCCCCTCCTCTTTATTACTTACTCCCCTTTAAAATGGCCTTTATATTCTTTTATTGTTATTTGGTCTGTCATCATATCTTCTTCAAGTTGATTTTCTACATAATTATATACTGCCGACTTGTTATTTCCTATTGTACTTACATAGAAACCTCTGCAACATAATGTTCTATTCCCATATTTATATCTTAAATTTACATGTCTCTCAAATATTATTAATGTGCTTTTCCTTTCAGATATCCCATGAACGATGATACGCTCAATTTGGGTAGTATATTTACATACATGCGTATATGGTCTGGACACTTCTTTTCTTTTGCACAATTCCCTTAATATCATTCCTATTTCTCTTCTCATTGTTCCATATATTTCTTTTCTTCTATATTTTGGTGCAAACACTATATGATACTTGACTTCAAATATTATATCATGTTTGAGTAGAATTTTTGTTACTCTGTGCAAAGCTATAAGCTTTCTGGTTCCCCCAGTATAGCTGGTTTGGTTCTCCTAAAATTAATAAAAAATAAGAAATAAGTTTCATTAAATCAACTTATTTCTTATTTTTCTGTTTTAAATATCTATTCATAAATTCTTTATCTACTTTTGTTAAATGCCCTTTTATATACACTATATTTAAACTTGTCTGAGGCAAACTAACTGGAACTTTAATATTTTCGCTTTTCTTTAGCTCCTTTCTTTCTATTTCTTCCTTATATTTATCTAAGACTACATTTGTTATTGCAAAATCAATGTTATTATCTTTAAGCTTTTCTACCATTTCTTCAACATTTGTAATTGTTTCTAATTCTACCTTCAGTTTTGGATAATCTTTATTAGCTTCTGCAATTTTCTCCATCAAATAGAAGTCAGCTATATGAGATGTCCCTCTATTATAAGCTTTCCATTCTCAATATTATTTTTAGAATCTACGATTACCTTTGCAAATTCAATAACATTCTAATCAATAATCATTATAAAATCTATATTTATCACTTTTTAATTATTATTATGCTTCTGTACCTTCATCTATAATTTTTATTATCTTAACATTATGTAATGGAAGTGGTGTAATTGCTGATTTTATTTTATCTTTTTTATATAAATACTTTATTTTATTTCCAATCTTTATCTCTGATGCATCAACTTTATTTCCAGTAAAATCAATAATTATTGAATCTTTTGCAGAAAATTTATGTCCTTCTACATATATGTACTTATTTTCAATATCAACTGCAAGAACTGTATTAATAGATATATTATACTGCATTAGCTCATAAATACCAAAAATAGATAACCCAATAACTATTATACTAATTAATATTATTATTTTATTTTTCATATACTCCTCCTATCTCAAAGCATTAATTTTATAAAATGGGAGTCCCATAAATGGAACTCCCACCTACAGGGGGGGTTATACACTAGACTCTACTAAATATTTTTCAAACCATCTCTATTCATACACCCATCCAAAAGCAACCCTAACAGGATCGTCGGTTCCATTTCCAAAAAGTTTAATAGTCCACTTACCGGAAGATGGAAGAAACAATTCCCAAGCTACTGCTTCATTGCAGCCCACTGTCCAATCACCAGAAACAAGTTTTCCATCAGGATTGTATAGAAATACATTTATAGCTCCTCTTTGGCTACTTGATGAAGTGTTGATTGCAAAAGTCCTTTTCAGTCCCACATAGCTGGATAAGTAGCTGTATACATAAACAACTTCATTTGGGTCAACCATAACACTTTGTAATCCTGCCCTCTCATAATAGGCTGTCAGTGTCTGCTCCTCGCCACTCATCGCCAATGCTGGCATTGAAATGGAAAAAAGCACCAATAGTAAAGATACTAACGATAGAATCCGTTTTTCTAAAATTTTACGCATTTTGAAACCTCCATAATGCCCCCCCTATATTGTGCTAATATCCTTAAGATATTACTTAATAAATTTTATCACAATAACAACCTATCTATCAAGTATCAATTTATTAATCACTAGTATAACATTAATCGCAAACATAATAAGTAGTTTTCAAGTTTATCTTTCACTCTGTATAACAGCCATCATCTGATCAGTTATCCTCACTGCATACACCGTCTTAGTATCTAAACTTGCAGAAACTATACCCACAACAACATCATCTGAACGAAGCACTCCACCGCCACTGAACCCACCTGCTATGAAGCCACCACATTTGAAGTATCGATCATATACATTATTAATTACACCATAAGTTTGGTATTGTGTTGGTCCATCTGGCAAATAGCCATAATTAGTATCACTAGGAAAACCAATTGTTCTAACATTAAGTCCTTTCATACTAGAATTTCCTGTATAACTAGCACATTCAATATACCCTCCAAACGAACCAATATCATCATTCAAAATACAAATCGCCCAGTCATATTCTCTGTTGTGATTTTCTAACCACATCTTTGGACAGTATACGGTTGCCCATCCAGTTTTACAATCCTCAAATGTACTACTTCCATAACCTTTATAACAAGTCCAATTTTTATATGCTGCATTATTATTGTCCTGATCATAAACACAATGAGCAGCTGTTAAGAAAACTTTATTACCAACTAAAACACCAGAACCATAATTTTTTTCTCCTACTTGATTTCCATCAGCAATTATCTTACAAATATATCTATATGGCTTACCCATTTTACTAGGTGTTGGTTCAGCTGAAGTTGCCTCAACATTAATATATGGTGTGTATAAAGGAGCATGAGTTTTACTATTATTCTTTCCATTATTATCAACTTTATTTAAGACTTTCTGTTTTAATTCCTCCATATCAACTTCTGTCACTTTCCCTGTTTTGGCATCATATTTAATTATCTTGTCTTCTTGTTCTAAACTATCATTAGTTTCAATGTTAACTTCTTCAACAAGTTCTGCTTGAACATATTGATTATTAAATATTATATTTAAAGTAATAATTATTACTAAAATAGCAGACATCTTTAAGAATTTTTTCATAGCTGTTCTCCTTTCTATTTTCTTAAATTTTCATAGTTTATATTAACTTAGACTATGTTTTGTTTATATCATATATGTATATCTAAATCAATATATGAGTCTCTATTTTTTTTATCTTTCTTTTACTTTTTAATATTCATTTTCACTTTTACTACCTATTTAATATACTTTCCAATGTAATTTCTGCTTTTTTACAAAATAGTTATCAGTATAAACTGGAGCTTCTAAATCATTAATCTCTTGTATTATTTTTGCTATTGTATTTAGCCCTTCATTATTTTCCACTGTTTCAATTTCAACTAGCTTATCTCCATTAATTATATCTTTTATTCCTAATTTTAACTCTCCTTTAACATATTCAACATCTTCTCTTTAATATGTATTATAACTTTATAGCCTATTTTTTCTAGAAATTCTTTCCCTTCTCGAACATCTAATATGTTACAATCTGTTTTATTTTGTGCTACAATTCTGCCATTTCTATCAATATCCTTTTCTTTAACGGTTAGCTTAATAATATGTTTTTCTTCAGGTAAGTATTCAAAAATATCTTTTAATAATATAAGCTTTACTTATAACTTCTCTAACACTCAATTTTCTATTTCTAAATCTTTTGGTATAAAATATATATCACTTAATGTAAATTTTTTTGTAGTTGAAATCCTTTGTTTTTTTATCTTCTATCATTTCATTTATACTACATTTAATTTTTACTATTATTTCATTCATTCTATATTTTTTTCCTGTTTTTCACTTACTTCCTTTTTTATAAATATATAATCATAGACATTACTTTACAAATATAAAAAAAGACACATACTTTTGTATGGTCTAATTTCTAATATTGATTCATTTTACTATATCTTATTTATATTGTGCCATCAAAGTAGCACCATCTGCAGCTAAATCTTCTTGTAAATCTGCAATAGGATCTCCCTTTACTGCTAAAACTGCAGCACTAAATGGTGTACCTGCTGCTGATTGAGGATATACTCCAAGATCATGGTCTGTATAATATGGTGCTAATCCTCCTGCTTCTACTTCTTCAATGCTTGCATTTCTTGTTAATTGGTGTACTATTGTTCCAACCATTTCTAAATGTGCAAGTTCTTCTGTTCCAATATCATTTAATATTGCTTTTGATTTTTGATCTGGCATTCCAAATCTTTGTGATAAATATCTAAGAGATGCTGCAAGCTCTCCATCTGGTCCTCCATATTGTGATATTATATTTTTTGCAAGAGCTGTGTTTGTTTCTCTTATATTTATCGGATATTCTAACATTTTATCATAAGTCCACATTAGAAATTACCTCCTTCCCATGGCCATGGTTCTTCAAGCCAACGCCACTTATTACAAGGGAAATATATAGTAAGTGGGCCATATACTTTTTGGTATTTATCTTTTAGATCTTTTAAAGTTTTGTTATAACTATTATGAAGACAAAGTGCTCTTTCATCATTTGGATGAGTATCTAAATATAATGAAAGTTCTATTACAGCAAAGTTGTAACACTTTATCTTTTCTAACATTTCTTCTCGAGTTCCGTCTTTGCATTTACAACTACAACAAACTCTTGATTCAATTTTTTCTAATACATCATTTGTAACTTCATAACTTTCTATATTCTCATTCATCTATTGCAGCCCTCCCCGATTACATTTGTATCTCTTAAATACTGTATTTCTGCCATTGATTGACCAGGACAGTATTCACTAACTAACTCTGGAAATAAAGTTCCTTTCTTTAATCCTGAACAAGGCATATATGTTTCATTCATTGTTTGAAATGGCACATAACTTTGACCAAACATAGGGTTCTCTGGGAAAACATCATCTTCTTCATCAAATCCACAGCTACAATTACTATTATAATTAGCCTCTGAATTTGGTATATTATTACACAATGTTTCATAGGAACTTTTATCTTCATTGTTACATGGATTATATAAGCATTTACATTTTCTGCGTCTACAATTACACATTCTAATTCCTCCTTATTATTTCATGTAATATATATTATGTAAAACAACATTAAAATGGGACACTTTTTCTGCAAATGTCCCATTTTTTTCTTATTTATATAAAACAAAAGAAGCACTTTTATGTGCTTCCCTTTCTTCTTATGCATTATCTTCTTCTACTTTTATAGCTGGTTTTCCATTATAATATCCACAGTTTGAACAAGCTCTATGTGGTAATACAGGCTCATGACAATGTGAACAAGTCGCAATACTTGGTTTTTCTACTTTCCATGTAGATCTTCTTAATCCTGTTCTTGCTTTTGACCATCTTCTTTTTGGTTGTGCCATCTCTAATTAC
>JAAWPK010000055.1 GCA_022799935.1 Clostridia bacterium | reverse complement strand
GAGGGAGGAGATCCGGAAACCGACCCAAATCCAGGAACAAGTACAGGACACCACCTACACTTTGAAGTAAGAATAATAGACAGTATGGGACAAAAAGTAGATGTAGACCCAAATATGTATATTAAATTCTAAGAATTTAAATAAAGGTACAGTATAAAAATTGTGGGTATATACTGTAAATACAAATAAATACCAATAACTCCTTAAAGTAAAGAAACTTAAGGAGCTATTGGTATATTTGTGTTTATATATCCTTTTTCAGATATAAATGGAATATACTAAAACATGTAAAAAAATAGTATGATATGTTTATATTTGTAATTTGAAAAAAACATCCAGGATACTCAAGTTTTTTCATAAATTTGAAAAAACTTGACTATAATAAGAAGAAATAGTATAATTATTATAGTAAGGAGAATTAATTATGGAAAAAATAATAAGAGAAGATTATTTATCTATATTAAGGAATTTTAAAGATAAACAAATCATAAAGGTTATAACAGGAATAAGAAGATGTGGAAAATCAACATTATTAGAAATCTTTCAAGATTACTTAAGAGAAATGGGAGTACTTGAAGAACAAATAATTTCAATAAATTTTGAAAATGCTGACTATGAAGAATTACAAGATAGAAAAAAATTGTATGAATATCTAAAAGGAAAGTTAGTGAAAAATAAAAAAACTTATATATTTTTAGATGAAGTACAAAATGTTGTTGAATTTGAAAAAACAGTAGACAGTTTATTTATTAATAAAGATGTTGATTTATATATAACAGGTTCAAATGCCTATCTTTTATCCTCTGAACTTGCTACACTTCTTACAGGCAGATATATAGAAATAAAAATGTTACCATTATCATTTAAGGAATATATGTCTGCATTTGAAGATAAGACAGATATATCAAAGAAATTTAGAAATTATTTGAGATATAGTTCATTTCCACAGGGAATAGAATTATATAATATAAATCCAGATAATATAGAAATGTTCTTAGATGGAATATATAATACAATCTTATTTAAAGATGTGATGCAAAGAAAAGGAATAACAGATAAAAGTGTTTTAGAACGAGTTACAAGATATCTCTATGATAATATAGGAAATAGAACAAGCATGAAAAGTATTAGTGATAATATTGAGGGATTAGAAAAAAATAGCTCTTATAATACAGTTTCAAATTATGTAGAAGCACTTATAGATAGCTATATGGTATATAAGGCTAATAGGTATGATATAAAAGGAAAAGAACATTTAAAAACACAAGAGAAATATTATGCTGTAGATATAGGAATTAGATATCATATGCTTGGACAAAGTAGTGGTAGAGATATGGGGCATATTTTAGAAAATATAGTGTATCTGGAGCTATTAAGAAGAGGATACAAAGTATATATAGGGAAAATAGATGATTTAGAAGTAGACTTTGTTGCGAAAAATTTAGAAGATACAATTTATTACCAAGTTGCATTAACGACTAGAGAAGAAAAAATTTTGGAAAGAGAATTAACTCCACTGAAGAAAATAAATGATAATTACCCTAAATTTATACTTACAATGGATGATGACTTAGATACTGATTTTGAAGGAATAAAGAAAATAAATGTAATTGATTGGCTATTAAGTAACTAATTAAACAGCAAAAGAATTAATAGGTTTAGTTGAAGAATATATAAATAAAAAAGGTAATGAATAAATTAAAAAACTAGGAATTGCATGAAATACATTCCTAGTTTTTTTTGTGTTTTAAAAAAATTTGCAATTTATCAATCATACATATCCCTAAGGAAAATTGGTTAAACAGTCTAAAATGTAACTAAAAAGTAAATAAAATGTCAAAAAATGAGACAAAGATTCCAAGATCCCCTTCCGTAAAGGTAAAAACGCTAATTTTAAAGTCATATAATTTGACCTCTTGAAAAGTAAAAAAAATAAATTTAATATTATATATATTATTCTAAAGAAAAAAATTAAACTTAAGGAGACATAGGAAAAGTGACAAAGAAGCTAAAGAAACGAGTTAATAGAATAGCTTACACAATACTTGGAATTATAGCAAGTATTGTAACTATCCTTTGCTTAAATGCAGAGGTTTTTGTCATGCCTATGAATATACAAGATATAGAAAAAACAGGAGTATCAGAAACAGTAGATACAAAAACAGCAAGTGAAGGCAATGAAGCAAAAGCTTTATCAGCTGGATCAGTTGTCGAATGTGAGAGTATTGTACAAGGTGCAAGAGATAATAATTTAAGTGATGGAAACTATATTTTTAGAGTAACAGGAACAGATACAGAGGGAAATTCTGAAACAATAGATTATCCAGTAGAAATTATGAATTACTATGACAATGTAACATACTCTGTAGACAGTGAAGAAACAAAAACAGTAAGTCTAGGAGATAGAAGTCAAGAATACAAAATGCTAATTGTAAAGTATCATAAAAATTTAACTATAGATAAGGGAATAACACTTACAGCAAATACAGCATTAGATGCAGAAGGAAATGAAACAAACTTAACATACAAAAAAGGTATGTACCTATGTGTAATAGGAGAATTAACAAATAATGGAAATATTTCAATGACAGCAAGAGGAACATATAATCAAGAAGGAGAGAATGTCTATCTTTGGAAAAATAAGGGAGAAAATAAAGAACAAGACTTTGAGTATGTACCAGCAGTGGGAGGACAAGGTGGAGCAGGTCTAACAACTACAAAAAATCAATTTAAAAATGGAACAACAGGAGGAAACGGAAGTCTAAGAGCAACTGGAGGTGGAGGAGCAGGAGCATCAAGTGCTGGTGATGGAACTCCAACTGTATATTCTGGATCTGGATCTACACGGAACATCATATTCAGGAGGTTCTGGAGGTGGAGGAGCTGATGGAAACTTTTATAGTGGATCTATTAGAGGTGAGGATGGTCATCAAAATGGGGGCACAGGAGGAGCGGCTTACTCATATAGAAACTCATCTAGTTGGGCTGCTAGATATGCTGGTGGTGGAGCTGGAAACATTGGAGGAACAGGAAAAAATACTACTTCTGGACAAACAACAGGAGGAAATTGGATAGATGGAAAAGGGGAAAATGGAACTGGTGGATTATTAATGATATATGCTGATAAATTATCTAATAATGGAGACATATCAGCAAATCGGTAAGATTGGTGGTACAGGAAGAGCACCAGGAGGATCATCAGGTGGAGGTTCTATAAATATATTTGCTAATGCAGTAGAAGATAAAGGAAATATTTTAGCAAAAGGTGGAGAAGCCCAAAGTGGAAGTGGTGGATTAGGTGGAGATGGAACTGTTACAATTAACCAACTAGAACCAAATTTAGTTTATGAAAATGAAACAATATATATGGATATAAATAAAACATATTCAATTATTGATTCAAAAGTAACATTTATAAATCAAAATGGAGTTCAAACACCAATATTAAATAGAGGTCCATTAAAATTTGAAAGTTTAGATACAAATATAATAACAGTAGAAGCAACAGGAAAAATAACATCTAAAAACTATGGAGTAACAAAAATTAAAATAACAGATACAACAAATCAGATAGACTTATATATTACAGTTAAAGTTACAAGGGTATTTGAAAGTATTGTACAAGGATTTAAAGATAATAATTTACCGGATGGAGAATATGAAATTGTTGTAAATGGCCAGAGATATGATATAGAACTTGTAAACTATTATGATAATATGAGATATTCTTTGTTAGATCGGAGAAACAGAAAAAACAATAGGTCTTGGAGATAGAAGTGAAGAACATAAAATGCTAGTTGTAAAATATCATAAAAATTTAATAGTAGATAGTGGAGTAACATTAACAGCAAATACAGCATTAGATGCAGAAGGAAAAGAAACAAATTTAACATATAAAAAGGGTATGTATATTTGTGTAATGGGAGATATATTAAATTTTGGAAATATCTCAATGACAGCAAGAGGAACATATGACCAAGAAGGAGAAAATGTATATCTTTGGAAAAATATAGATAATACTTATGAGTATGTACCAGCAGTAGGAGGACAAGGTGGAGAAGGAATAAGAACTACAAGAAATCAGTATAAAGTAGGAAATCCAGGAGAGGAACGGAAAAGACAGAGCAACTGGAGGAGGTGCATCTGGGGCATCATATGCATCTGATGAAAACCCAACATGTATTTCAGGTTCTGGTGCTACTGGAACATCATATTCAGGAGGCTCTGGAGGAGGAGGCGTTGATGGTAATTTCCGTGGAGGTTCTATTCAAGCAGAAGATGCAGAACCAAATGGAGGTAAAGGTGGAAATGCCTATTCTTACAGAGGGTCGACTAGCTGGGCTACTAGATATGCCGGTGGTGGAGCTGGAAACATTGGTGGAGAAGGAAGATATACATATAGTGGACAAAACACTGGAACTTTATGGGAAAGTGGAAAAGGAGAAAATGGAACTGGTGGACTGCTAATGCTTTATACCAACAATTTATATAACAGTGGAGAAATAACTGCAAAAGGTATGAATGCTGGTGAAGGAACATCACCTGGAGGATCATCTGGAGGAGGATCCATAAATATATTTGCTAATATAATAAGAGAAAAAGGTGTTATTGATGCAGATGGTGGAAAATCTACAAATAAAAATATGGGAAAAGGTGGTAATGGTTCAGTTACAATAAATGAATTAAATCCTTATCTAAATTATCCTGAAAAAGAAATAAACATTGAAAAAAATACTTATTATAAAATAGAAGCCTCAAAATTTGCATATGTAAATCAAAATGGTATCCAAACTCCAATAGTAAACCTTGGAACACTAAAATACGAAAGCTTAGATACAAATACAGCTATAATAGATAATACAGGAAAAATAACAGGAATAAATGTAGGAACAGCAAAAATTAAGATAACAGATATAACTAATGGCATAAGTACATATATCTATATAAATGTATATAATGGCTCAAAGGTAGATGTAAAAGAAGGAAAGAACTTTACAATAGCATTAAAAGAAAATGGAACAGTGTGGAGCTATGGAATAAATGATAAAGGACAGCTGGGAAATGGAGATAGCAATAATCAAAATGAACCAACAGAGGTAAAAGGAATAAAAGATATTAAGCAAATATCTGCTGGATATTCACACAGTTTAGCTATTTCTAGAACAGGAGAAGTATATTCTTGGGGAGCAGGAGAAAAAGGACAACTAGGAAATGGAGACATAGTAAACAGCAATAGCCCAATACAAATAACAGGATTAACAAATATCAAAAAAGTAGAAACATATAAAAATACAAGCTTAGCATTAGATAGCAATGGATATGTATATGCATGGGGAGAAGGATACTCAAGTCTGCCTATGAAAATAATTTTCTCTGAGAAAGTTACAGACATCTCAGGAAATTTATTACTTACAAACGAGGGAAAAATATATAATCTTACTGATTTAACAAAACCTGTAAGAGATTTTAAAGATATATCTAAGATATCTTGCGGAGAAGAACACTTTGTAGCATTATCTCCAGATCGGAATGATATCATTATGGGGAGCTAACAAAAATGGAGAATGTGCAAATAAAGATGTAAATTATGCAAATGTTCAAACAGTAGACTTCAAAGTTATAAATATTTCTTGTCGGAAATGGAACAACAATTATTCAGGCAGAAGACAAAAAAGTATATGCTGTAGGAAATAATAATAGCGGAGAATTAGGACTAAATGATATTGTATCAACATATCAAATAAAAGAAATAAATTTAGGTACTGAAATCGAAGGAATTTCTGCAGGATGTGGAACACATACAGGATTAATAGATAAAGATGGATATGTTTGGCATACAGGAACAAACGCAAGTGGAGAATTAGGAATTCGGAAATAATGATAATAAAACAGAATTTATAAAAAATGGACAAAGTATTATAAGAACAAATTTTGAAAAGAAATATCTAGATATAGGAGAAAAAGAAACAGTAATTCCTAGACTAGAAAATACATTTAACCTAAAATTAGATTTAATAGATGATAATCCAAATAACTTTTATTTAGATTTAGGTGGAAAGACAAACTTAAGTACAAATAGATTAGAAATAACAGCTATTGATTATGGAACAAATAAGCTAAAAGTAGTACATCAAGAAACAGGAAGAGAAAAAGAAATAACAGTTATAGTTGCAATGAAGATGGAAAGTATAGTACAAGGTTTTAGAGATGTGAATTTTGCAGATGGGGAATATTCAGTAGTTGTAAAAGATCAACCTTACACAGTAGAACTAATAAATATTTATGGGGATACAAGATATTCACTAGAAACAACAGGAGAAACAGAAGATAATGAACAAGAAAAAACTAGAATAGTATCTCTAGGAGATAGAAGCACAGAACATAAGACATTAGTTGTAAAATATCATGGAAATCTAACAATAGATAAAGGAGTAACAGTTACAGCAAGTACATCATTAGATGCAGAAGGAAATGAAACAAATCTAACATATAAAAAAGGTATGTACCTATGTGTACTTGGAGATATAATAAATAATGGCGAAATCTCAATGACAGCAAGAGGAACATATAACCAAGAACGGAGAAAATGTATATCTTTGGAAAAATATAGACTCAAGTTATGAATATGTACCAGCAATTGGTGGACAAGGTGGAGAAGGATTAACATCCACAAGAAATCAATTTAAAGTAGGATTACCTGGAGAAGACCGGAAAGATAAGAGCGACTGGAGGAGGAGGCTCAGGAACATCAAGTGCTTCTGATGAAAGACCTACTACAATTTCTGGTTCAGGAGCAGCAGGAACATCATATTCAGGAGGTTCTGGAGGAGGAGGAGTAGATGCTAACTTCCGTGGTGGAACAGTTTCAGCACAAGATGCAGAACCAAATGGAGGAGCTGGTGGAGAAGGAGTTTCATATAGAGGCGCAACACATTGGTGGAATAGACAAGGTGGTGGAGGAGCTGGAAACACTGGAGGAAAAGGAAAATACACATATGGTGGACAATACACTGGAACCTTGTGGGAAGAAGCTAATGGACAAAATGGTACAGGTGGACTGCTAATGTTATATGCAAATAACCTATATAATAATGGTGAAATATCAGCAAAAGGTATGAATGGAGGAATAGCAAGAGCAGAAGGTGGGTCATCTGGTGGTGGTTCAATAAACATATTTGCAAATATCATTAAAGAAAGAGGAAACATAGATGCAAATGGAGGAACAACAGGAGGAAAAGGTGGTACAGGATCTATTACAATAAATGAATTAGGTTCAGTACTAAATTATGAAGAAAAAATAATCCAAATACCTCTAAACACAGTATATACAATTGACCAAAATAAATTATCATATATAAAATTAAACGAGATACAAACAGAAGATTTAAGCATTGGAACAATATCATATGAAACAAGTGATAATGCAATTGCAATAGTGGATGGAAATGGAAACATAACAGGAACAAATTTAGGAAAAACTAAAGTGAAAATAACAGATTTAACTAATGGACATAGTACATATATTATTGTAGAAGTTGTAAATCAACCAGCAAGAGCACAAATAAAACTAGGAACAGACTTTACAGTAACACTTAAAGAAAATGGAACAGTATGGACATTTGGTAAAAATGATAAAGGACAGCTAGGAAGTGGAACAAAAGATAATTCAAATAAGCCAATCCAAGTTCTAGAAGAAGAAACAAAAATAGAATTAGGAAATATAAAAGACATAGATGCAAGAGAAAATCAAGTAATTGCAGTATCAAATACAGGAGAAGTATATACATGGGGATTATTAACAAGACATTATACTGAAAATCAAGTAGATAAACAAACAGAAGAGATAAAAGTTTATGCAAGTAAAGTAAATGAACTTCAAAATATAATAAGAGTTTCTACATATAAAGGTAATTTCTTTGCTATAGATGATAATGGAAAAGTATTTGTTTGGGGAAAAGATTATAAACAAATTACTAAACTAAACATAGAAGAACCAATATTAGAAGTATCAGGAGATATATTACTTGGTAAAAATGGATTAGTGTATAAACTAGATAATTTAAATGAACATATAAAATACTTAAATAGTATTGTTAGCATTTCAAGAGGAGAAGACCATTATACATTCCAAACAGTAGAAGGAAGAGTATACACACTTCGGAAAAAATGATAAAGGACAATTAGGAAATGGTAAAAATACAGACTCAATTTATCCAACACTTGTAAGAACTGAAAATGGATTTTTAGAAAATATATACAAAATATCAGCTGGAAATAAAACTGGTTTAGCAGTTATATTTGATGGAAAACTATACACTTGGGGAGATAATGCAAATAAGAAAATAGGTTTAAGCCTTGCAAACTATAACTTGGCTACAGAAGTGCTAGAAGGATTAAACGAAAAAGAAGAAATAATAGACATTCAAGATATAGAAATAGTTGCAGGAGGAATTAACCATTCGGCAGTAGCAGATGCAAATGGATTTGTATATACTTGCCGGAGTAAACACAAATGGACAGCTTGGAACAGAAGATAATATAAATAGACCATTATTTAGAGAAGTTGGGCATAGAGAAATAAAAGTAAAACCAGAAGAAATAAAAGTTACAGTAGGAAGTACAAAAGATATAATAATAGCACTTGGAAATACATTTAACTTGAAAACAGACATAGTAAAAAATGTAGAATTAGCATTAAATAATACAAATGAAAAAGAAGCGGACATCATAGAGATAGCCGGAGTAAATAATGATACCATAATAAATATGAACAAACTAAATCCAAATTACAGAATAACAGGAAATAAAATAGGAAGAGTAAATGTAATAGCAAAAACAAAAGAAGGATATTTCAAAAACATTTGGGTAACAGTAGTAGATAGCGAAGACTCAAAAGCAGCAGCAAAAGTAGAAAATGGAGATGGATTCACAGTAACACTAAAAGCAGATGGAACAATATGGACATTTGGAAATACAGTAGGAAAGAATGAACCAGAA
>JAAWPK010000054.1 GCA_022799935.1 Clostridia bacterium | reverse complement strand
AATAAGTATGAAAAAATGTTGTACATTATCTAATTAAAACATGTAAATCTTCAAATTATTATAAATAAATATTTACATAAAATGCTAAAATATGGTACAATATAATGTATAATTAATTTTTATGGAGGTTAGTAATGAAAGATAATGAAAAAATTCTAATACTAGACTTTTATGGACAATATAATCAATTAATTGCAAGAAGAGTTAGAGAATGTGGTGTTTATTCTGAGATAGTTTCTTTTGATATTAGTATTGATAAAATAAAGGAAATTGCACCTAAAGGGCTTATTTTTACAGGAAGTCCCTCAAGTGTTAATCAAAAAAATGCACCAACAATAGATAAGAAAATACTTGAGCTTGGTATACCAATTTTAGGTATTTGCTATGGAGTTCAACTAATTAGCAAAATCCTTGGTGGTAATGTTGATAGTGCAGAAAAAAGAGAATATGGAGTGACCTCTGTAAATATAGATAATACCTCTCCCCTTTTTGCAGGATTTGAAAATACAAATGAGTGTTTAATGACTCATACAGATTTTGTTAAAGTAATGCCTGAAGGCTTTAAAAAGATTGCGTATACAGCTGATTGCCCAGTAGCTGGAATCGCAAATGAAAATAAAAAAATATATGGAATACAATTTCACCCAGAAGTCAATCATACAAAAAATGGAACAAAGATAATACATAATTTTGTATATAATGTATGTGGTTGTAAAGGTGACTGGAATATGTCATCTTTTGTAGAAGATTCAGTAAAAGCACTAAAGAGTAAAATTGGAGATAAAAAAGCGCTTTGTGCCCTATCTGGAGGCGTAGATTCTTCTGTTGCAGCAGTCTTATTAAATAAAGCTATTGGTAAAAATTTGACTTGTATATTTGTTGATCATGGACTTCTAAGAAAAAATGAAGGTGATGAAGTTGAAAAAATATTTAGAGAGCAATATGATATAAATTTAGTTAGAGTTAATGCTAAGGATAGATTTTTAGCTAAATTAAAAGATGTAACTGATCCTGAAACAAAGAGAAAAATAATTGGAGAAGAGTTTATTAGAGTATTTGAAGAAGAAGCTAAAAAAATCGGTAAAGTTGAATTTTTGGTACAAGGTACAATTTACCCTGATGTAATAGAAAGTGGTGCTGGAAAAGGACAAACAATAAAGAGCCATCATAATGTTGGAGGACTTCCTGACTATGTCGATTTTGAAGAAATAGTTGAACCTCTGAGAGATTTATTCAAAGACGAGGTAAGAAAAACTGGATTAGAACTTGGCATACCAGAAAATTTAGTATATAGACAACCATTCCCTGGACCTGGACTTGCAATAAGAGTTATTGGAGACATAACAGATGAAAAGTTAAATATACTTAAGGAAGCAGATTTTATTTTCAGAGAGGAAATTGCAAAGTCTGGATTAGATAAATCTTTAAACCAATATTTTGCAGTGTTAACTAATTTAAAGTCAGTAGGTGTTATGGGTGATGAAAGAACTTATGATTATACACTAGCTTTAAGAGCTGTTGAAACATCTGATTTTATGACTGCAACTTGGGCAAAAATCCCTTACGATATATTAGAAAAAGTCTCTGTGAGAATTGTAAATGAAGTTAAAGGTATAAATAGAATTGTTTATGATATTACATCTAAACCACCTGCAACTATTGAATGGGAATAAATTTAAGAAAGGATAAAATTTAAAACATGAGTGAATTTAGTGAAAAATATAAGTTTGATCCAAATACAACAGCTAAGCAGATTGCAAGTGAGCAACTTTTAACTTTTGCAGAATTAGTTAAAGGGACTCCAAATGAAGATTTTATTGCTTATAAAGATCCTAAAGTACAGGAACTTGTTGATTTTATAATGTCTGCAATAATTCTTGAAAATGAAAGAATTAATGAAGCGGACTTCTACCCTATTCAAATATATAGAAGATATAAATCAGATAATAGTTTAAAGGATAAAATGTTAGAATGGGCTGGAAGACCAGAAAAAGCTGGTATGCAAGTAACAGATTATCTTGGATTTAAAATAATTCCAGAAGCGGAACATTCAGTTTTTTTCTCAGGTGGAGACTCAAGGCTTCAACAAATGATAAATAAAAGAGAATCAATTAGATCTTTCATAGTTGAAACATATAAAAATTTATCAGAACAACCTAATATGAGTTTTAGTGAATATTGTTTGACTTGTAATAATGTAATAGATGTCCTTATGACTGTTTTTCCAGAAGAATGTGATTCAAGAAGAGCACATTATGCTTATCTAGGAGATCTTCTTAATGATGATTTAAATACATATAATGATATGGTTGAAGATTCAACTGAAAGAATGCCACTATCTAGGATTTCAAAACTTACAAGTGTAAATATAAAAAAATTACTAACTGAATTAACTTTATGCTATCCAAATCAAGTAACATTGTATAAATTGAAAAGCAACTTATTAAACACTTTTGCTAATAGTGAACTTTTAAGAGCATTTGGAATTAGTGTATCAGATAATCAAGATAGAACTAAAACAAAAATTACATCTAATCGGATATATGTCAGAATTTATTGGCTTAGACTTAACTATTCGTATGGAGAATCGGACAGACAATAGTCTTACCTATCGAGTGTCAGGTTCAAACTATGGAACAATATAAAGATGGAAACACTGGTTTTTCTGCACATACTAAATTATCTGGAAAGAAAGTAAAATTAAAGAGTATACCTGGAACTTTGGAAAGTGGGAAATATACAGATCCTCAAGGTGATTTAACATATTATAGAAACTTTTTAGCACATATAATGAATATTTCCCCTTCTTGTGCTATTGCTAAAACTACAGGAAATGATTTTGAAACAAGTAGAATTATGATAACACCTTATGATTTATATGAAGCATTTAGATTGATTTCAAGAGTACCAATGGATAGTCCAGGATTTAGGGCATATTCAGAATATCTAGAAGATTTATATCAAAGAAGAGATAACCTCTTCCCAACTGGAGATAGCTTGCTTCCTAAATACATAAGATATGAGGAAATTCCAAACCCAAGCACTGATTATACTACATATAATCAATTTCTTAATGAACTAAGAAGTTCATTAAGAAATACTCTAAGTGTTGCAAAAAAGGAAGAACCTAGTGATCCTGAAAGGAAAGAACAAGAAAAAGAAATATAGAATATACAACATAAAAAGACTTACCTTTGTAAGTCTTTTTATATGTATTAATTTTTATATGAATTATCTATTTCCTTTAAGATTACATCATGTGCTTTTCCTTCTGAAATACTTACATCTGATACCATGGTTAGTCTTGCATTTTTATGTAACTCTGGTATTGTTATTGCTCCACAGTTACACATTGTAGATTTAATTTTAAGGATTGTTACATCTAAAGTATCTTTTAAAGGACCAGCATAAGGAATATAAGAATCAACACCTTCTTCGAAAGATAGTTTATCTTTATCTCCTCCTAAATCGTATCTTTGCCAATTCTTAGCTCTATTTGACCCTTCTCCCCAATATTCTTTAACATAGTTATTTCCTATCTTCATAACTCTTGTAGGGCTTTCATCAAATCTTGCAAAATATCTTCCCATCATTACGAAATCAGCTCCTAGAGCTAAAGCTATTGTTATATGATGGTCATGTACTATCCCACCATCAGAACATACTGGTATATAAATTCCTGTTTCTTTAAAATACTTATCTCTTTCTTCAACAACATCAATTAGTGCACTTGCTTGTCCACGACCAATTCCTTTTGTTTCTCTTGTAATACAGATAGAACCGCCACCTACACCAACTTTTATAAAATCTGCTCCTGCTTCAGCTAAATATCTAAATCCTTCCTTATCTACTACATTTCCAGCACCTATTTTTACATTGTCTCCATATCTTTCACGAACAAATTCAATAGTCCTTTTTTGCCATATAGAATATCCATCTGATGAATCCATACAAAGAATGTCCACTCCTGCGTCAACTAATGCAGGAATTCTTTCTTCATAATCTCTTGTATTTATTCCAGCACCTACTATGTATCTCTTATTTTCATCTAGTAAAGAATTTGGATTGTTCTTTCTTTCTTCGTAGTCTTTTCTAAACACAAGATATTTTAGATTTCCTTCTTCTGTAAGGATAGGCAAACAGTTAAGTTTGTTGTTCCATATAATATCATTTGCTTCAGATAAAGTAATTCCTTTTTTGGCTGAAATAGTATCTTCAGCTTTAGTCATGTAATCATCTATTGGAGCATCTAAATTATCTTTAGATGGTCTATAGTCTTTATTTGTAACTATTCCTAAAAATTTTCCATTTGGAGTTCCATCATCTGTAACAATTACTGTTGAATGACCTGTTTGTCTAGATAAAGTCATAACTTCTCTTAAAGTAGTTCCACTTTTTACATTTGAATCGCTTATTACAAAACCTGCTTTATGTTTTTTTACGCGATAAACCATTTGAGCTTGAGACTCGATAGATTGGGCTCCATAAATAAATGCAATTCCACCTTCACGAGCAAGTGCAACACCCATTTTTTCTCCTGATACAGATTGCATTATTGCAGAAACCATAGGAATATTAGCAGTATATTTTGGTTCTTCTCCTTTTTTAAATTTAACTAAAGGTGTTCTTAATGATACATTACTTGGGATACATTCTTCTGTTGTTAAATTTGGTAATAGTAAAAATTCATTAAAAGTTCTTGAAATATCTGGTAAAATCTTTGCCATTTTTATTCCTCCTCATATATTCTTATATTTTTTAAAATCTTCTTAGACTTTATAAGTCCAAGAAGATAATATTATTTTAAATTTATTTTACTAAATTCATAGTATCTCTTGCGATAACTAATTCTTCGTTAGTTGGGATTATATAAACTTTTATTTTTGAGTCTGGTGTAGAAAGTTCAATTTCTTTTCCTCTTGTTTTATTTTTCTCTTCATCTATTTTTACACCTAAGAATGATAACCTATCACAAATACTCATTCTCGTTCTAGGTTCATTTTCTCCAACTCCTGCTGTAAATACTATTGCATCTATTCCTGATAAAGTAACAGCATATCTTGCAATGTATTGTGAAACTAAATAATCATAATTATCTAGTGCAAGCTTTGCTCTTTCATTTCCATTTTTGGCTTCAGCTTCAATATCTCTAAAGTCTGGACTTATTCCAGAAATTCCAAAAGCTCCTGATTTTTTATTTAAAATATTATCAACTTCATCAACTGTTACATTTTCTCTATCCATTATAAATTTAACAACTGCAGGATCCATATCTCCAGATCTTGTTCCCATTGGGATACCACCAAGTGGAGTTAAACCCATACTTGTATCTAAACATTTTCCACCTTTAACAGCAGCCAAACTTGCTCCTTGACCTAAATGGCAAGTAACTATTCTTGTTTCTTCTTTATTTCCTCCTAAAAGTTCTGCTGCTCTTTCAGATACATATCTATGAGATGTTCCATGAGCTCCGTATTTACGAAGACCGTATTTTTCATAATATTCATAAGGTACTGGGTAAATATATGCTTCCTTTGGCATTGTTTGATGAAATGCGGTATCAAATACAGTTACCATAGGAACTCCAGGCATTAATTTCTTACAAGCTTCTATTCCAAGAACAGCAGCTTTATTATGTAATGGTGCTAAAACGGCAGCTTTTTTAATTTCTTCTATTACATTATCATCTACTACAACAGAATGTGTAAAATGCTCTCCCCCATGTACTATTCTATGTCCTACTGCATCTATTTCTCCTAGAACTCCAATTACTCCATATTCATTGTTTGTAAACTGCTCTAGGACAATTCCAATAGCCTCTTCATGGTTTTTTACAGGGTGTTCAATTATATGTTTTTCATCTCCTACTTTATGAGTCAAAACAGATTCACCATGTCCTATTCTTTCATAATTTCCTTTTGCCATTACAGTTTCATTTTCCATATCTATTAATTGATATTTCAATGAAGAACTTCCTGAGTTTAAAACTAAGATTTTCATTTTTACCTCCTTAAATTTGTATATATGAATTCTTTTTTATATTGTACTAGCTTTGTGCTTGAACAGCTGTTATTGCAACAACTCCTGCTATATCTCTACTACTACATCCTCTTGATAAATCATTAACAGGTCTTGATATACCTTGACATAATGGTCCATAAGCTTCGGCTTTAGCAAGTCTTTGTACTAATTTATATGATATATTTCCTGTATTTAAATCTGGAAATATAAGTGTATTTGCTTTACCTGCAACTGTACTTCCTGGTGCTTTACTTTTTGCAATTTCTGGAACTATTGCAGCATCTAATTGTAGTTCTCCATCAACAGAAATTTCAGGAGCTTTTTCTTTTACAAGTTTTGTAGCTTCTATTACTTTATCTATCATTTCAGATTTTGCACTTCCATATGTAGAATATGAAAGCATTGCAACATTTGATTTCTTTCCAACTAATTGTTCAAAACTTTTGCTAGACGAAATTGCAATTTCAGATAATTCATCTGCATTTGGATTTGCATTTAATCCACTATCTGCAAATACAAAAGTTCCGTTTTCTCCATATTCACAGTCAGGAACACACATTACAAAAAAGGCAGAAACGAGTTTAGTACCAGGTGCAGTTTTTAATATTTGAAGTGCTGGTCTTAATGTATCTGATGTTGAGTGTGCAGCACCTGAAACGAGTCCATCAGCTTTATTAAGCTTTACCATCATCATTCCAAAATAAACTGTATCAAGTATTAACTCCTTTGCCTTTTCAATAGTAATTCCTTTTTCTTTTCTAAGTTCATAAAATTTTTGTACATATTCTTCATAATCTTGAGAAGTTTTTGGATTTATTATAGTTACATTTTCTAGATTTAAATTTTTTGTTTTTGCAAGATTAAGAATTTCTTCTTCATTTCCTATTAAAATAACTTTAGCAAAACCTTCTTTTAAAACTATTTCTGTTGCCTCAAGAGTTCTTATATCATTAGATTCTGGAAGTACAATTGTTTTTATATCTTGTTTTGCTCTATTTTTAATTTCTTCAATAAATGACATATTTTTCCTCCATAAAAAAATAATATAATTATTATACACTAAAGTAGTACATAATTCAAGCTTTTTTGCATAAATAAAACAAATAAAAGAGCTATATTAGCAAGCTTTGGATATATAATAAAGCAAGCCCCGAACCTTTTTAGGGTTCGGGGCTGCCTGCCTTGAATTTACATATTTGCCAGAGTGCTTGCAACCCAACTAGAACAACGATGTACCTGGGTTAAGGGGATTGCATTGTCAAAACCAATGACTCGGATCGAGGCCGCTGTAGCCTTTGGAAAACTGTATTCCTCATTTCCTTCAAGCTCTGGAAGGGCCTCCAATATGTCCTGCAGGTTTTTGTTGATTGTGCGGGCTAAGACAGGTTCCTTGGGCTTGATCCGAGAACCACGAACTTGACCAATGTAGTAGTTGTACGAGATAGAAAAACCAGCTTGGCAACGCTGAAGGCTGCAAGAAATGTGGTCCCTCATCAGCTTTTTGAAGAGAGCTTTGGTGCTGTCGGGTGCTGGGATATAGATGATCTTGGTGGCAGAGTTGGAGCCAACCAATCCATCTTCTTCATCGAGAACGATTTCTCGCCTGATGAAGAGCCCATTTGCGAATACTTCGGGCAACTTTTCAAGGTTATCCATAATTATTCCTCCATAATAAATGTTGGGTTGGAATGGATTTTGCAAAATGTCTTGACACCATTTTACTCTTATATTATAGCATATATTATAGTATTTTTCAATATATATATATTGCAATCAGAAAATGATGATTTTCTTCCATAGCTTTTTTCCTCCTTTAAAATCTGGTATCATTATTTTTCTTTCTATTCTTATTCTGCTTGTTTTCATCTGGTATAGTTACTTTTCTAGCAATATTATTTGCAATTTCATTATCGTTGTTATCAAAAATGCCATTCTTATATAG
Organism: Clostridia bacterium; assembly: GCA_022799935.1. GTDB lineage: Bacteria > Bacillota > Clostridia > TANB77 > CAG-508 > JAAWPK01. The sequence goes on along the minus strand of JAAWPK010000054.1, from coordinate 1,163 downwards.
GTCATCACTTACAATTTTATAGTTGTTATCTTTATCATAGCAAATTTTTTTATGAAAATGGCTCATAATACTATGCCAAAAGCCTTTAAATTTCTGTAATTGCTCTTTTAAACTTTCTTTTTCAGTTCGTAATTTATCTATAATCTTATCTTTAGCAGACAATTCCTTTTTCAAACTGCCAATTTCATTATCTTTTAGTTCTATTTCATATTTAAGTGAACGATTTTCCTTTTCTATTTCAAAAGCAGAATGTTCGAAATCTTTAATCGCCATATTTAAGTCATTTACATTTCTAACTGTCTGGGTTATATTCTTTTACATCTTCTGTATAATTTTTGATTTTCTGAACATCCTCGTTTGAAATAACCATATTATTTTTGTTCATCAAGGTAGGTTTTAAATTGTTTAATATTTCGTTTATATCTTTACTGGAATTATCAAGTTCTCTAGTTTGAATATTTGCTTTTTCAAGTTTCTGTTCTTTTTTAGCTAATTGTTTCTTGATTTCTCTGTAATTGCCCATTTCATTAACATTGATGTCTTGATTTCTGCCTTTTTGCTTTTGTTTTAGTCTAGTATTAACTTCGTAAAACTTGTTATATGACTTAATACAAGCATTTCTCATTTTATCTTGTATTTCAGTAAGTGTAGTTTTTGTAAGCAATTTACTTTTCCCTACTTGTTTTTTCATTCCTCTAGTACAATTTGTAGTTACTGGAACACCTACTATATGAATATGGGGAGATGTTTCGTCAAAATGTATTGTTGCATTTGCTATTTTAAAAGTTGGCACAATTTTAGTTAATTCTTGTATCTGTTCATTATATACATCAACCATTTTAAATCTATATCTTTCGTCTTTGTCGTTCCAAAAGTCCATATCTCCAAGTTCTATTATAATTTCACAAGCTATATCATTTTGAGATTCACATACTTTTGTAAAGTAATTATCTATTTTTCTGTCATTTCTAGTTTGCTTATTGTTATATTCAATTCTAGCTTGTTCAAATTCGTCTAAATATACTTGTTTTAGATCATTTACAATATCACTTGTCCGATATATTGTTCTAATTAGTTCTGTTTGATTATCATAATCTCTTAAATTATGCTTGTTTACATCTGATAAATCTTTTGCATTTTGAATTGCATTATTAGATAGAGAA
>JAAWPK010000053.1 GCA_022799935.1 Clostridia bacterium | reverse complement strand
TCATCTTTATAATATGATTCTAGTAAAAATGCTGATTTTTAGGCACTTATTAAAAGTACTGAAAAATGGCTAAAAAACCGACACACGAGAATCGATTTTAAGCCGTTTTTTAAAATTATACATATAGTTTGTTGTCTATAAAATCAAGCAAAACATTGAAATATATGGATTTAGGAAATTTTGATAAAATAATCTAAAGTTATATAAATTTTTTAAAATTATGAGGTTACAATAATGAAAAAAAATCCAACCAGGAATAATCAAAAGTAATGAAGTTCTAGAATCGATTTTAAGGCGATTTAATTAAAAAGTAGTATAGTTTTTTAGTTACTGTTTGCGAAGAATGAGCAATTACAGTAACTTAATGCGAAGCGTTAGCGTAGAAGTTGTTGTAATAATAAAAGGATAGAACTATATTCGTATAGTTCTATTTTTGATCCTATCTCCAATTGCACAAAAGTTTCATTTTGTGCAATGTTTTATATCTATAAACATTTCTCTTTTGCTTAAATTTCTCTTTTTTCCGCTTTATTCCTCACTCAATTTTATCTCTATAAGGTTCCTCAGAAACTAGATAATATAATATAATATAATATAATTTACATTAATATATTATCCAGTTTCTATAGATTTTTCAATCTAATTATCATTCTGTTAAATTATTTCTAATCTGTTCTATTACTTTAAAAAATATATTTATCTCTTTCTCTGAAATATTTTTCTTAATTAATTCTTCCATTTTTGATATTCTATCCATATATTCATGACAGATTTCTTTTCCCTTTTCAGTTAATACTATTTGCTTACTTCTAGAGTCATTCTTTGCTGCTATCCTTTCTATAAGTTCATTCTTTTCCATGGTCTTAAGAATTCCAGATATCGTAGATTTTCTCAAAGCGAATTTTTGTTCTAAATCCTTTTGATAAATATCTTCTTTAGATTTTGATAAAAACTCCATTATATCTATCTGTATATAACTAAGAACCTCATTTTTCTTATTTTTCATATATTTTGTTATATATCTTGCCATTAATATTTGAATAGATTTGATTTCTTTTCCTATCTTCCTTTCCTCCATCTGCTTCCCCTTTTATTATATTTTTACCAATGATGTTTTCATCTTTTCTATTAGTTTTATTAAGATCTCTACTGTATCTTCTACTCCATATTTATCTACATTAATAGCAAAATCATAATTACTTATATCTCTCCAATTCATTCCTGTATAGTAATTATAATGCTTTTCTCTTGTTTTATTTATTTTGTTAATCTTATTTAATGCATTCTTCTCATTTAATCCATAATACTTTACAGCTCTTTTTACTTTGTTTTTCTCATTACTATATAAGAAAACATTTATAACATTCTTATTATCTCTTAAAATATAATTCGAACATCTTCCTATTATTACACAAGCTCCCTTTTGGGCAACTTCTTTTATTGCCTTAGTCTCTGCTATAAATAAATTGTCATCGTTAGATAAATTATTATAATATTGTGTATTAAAGCTTGATAATAAGTTTCCATGAATATCTTGTTCATTTTTTTCTATATATGTTGCCGATAGTCCACTATTATCTGAAATTATTTCTATAAGCTCCTTATCATATAACTTTATTCCCAATTTTTCTGCAAGAAGCTTTCCTACATATCTTCCTCCAGAACCATATTCCCTTGCAATTGTTACTATAATATCTTGTTCTTCATTTCTTTCTGTTTCCCTATCTTCTTTTACTGTGTAGCTTTTTTCTTCTACATTTCCAAGCATTTTTACTTCTATTACTAATAAACATGAAGATATAATAAATGCTAAACCATCTGATATAGGACCTGCATAAAGCACACCCATTACATCAAAAAACTTTGTAAATATTATTGCTGATGGTGTAAAGAATAGTATCTGTCTTGATAGTGTCAAAAATGCTGATTTAACTGGCTTTCCAATTGCCTGAAAAAATATACCTGATGATATTTGTATTCCATTAAATATAGTAAGCATTAAGAATACTCTAAAGGTTAAACAAGCAAATTCATTATATAATTCATCCCCAGAGCCAAATATACTTATTAATTTCTCTGGAATTGTCTGAAATAAAATGAATGCAATTACTGATACTGTAAAGCTTAATCCTAATACTATTTTCAAAGTTTCTTTTACCCTATCTAGTTTTCTTGCGCCATAATTATATCCTACTATTGGCTGACTTCCTACTGCTATTCCTATTATTATACTATTTAATATTTGATTAATCTTCATTACAATTCCAAGCACAGTAATTGGTATCTCAGCTCCAAATTTACTTATTCCTCCATAAGCTTTAAATAAAGAATTTTGAACTGAAATAACTATAACTATTGCCATTTGAGTTATAAATGAAGATACTCCTAATTTTGAGACTGTTTTTGCCATTTTAAAATTAAACTTAAAGCTTTCTTTTGTTAGTTTTATTGTTTTAAATCTTTTTACATATAAAACATTCATCACAAATGTTACAAATTGCCCTACTATTGTAGCTATTGCAGCTCCTTGTATTCCCCACTTTAATACAAATATAGCTATTGCATCTAATATAATATTTAATACAGCTCCTATAACCATTGAAGTCATTGCAAATTTAGGTGATCCATCAGCTCTTATTATTGAATTAAGAGTTGTTCCTATCATTACAAATGGGATTCCCATAGATATTATATATCCATAATCTAAAGCAAATTCTCTTAAAGTCTCTGTACAACCAAAAATATTTATCAATTGAGGTAAGAAAATTAAACACATAATGCACAATAAAAATGATACTACAATTGATATAATAATTCCATTTGCAACACCTTCTCCAGCTTCTTTATTTTTCTTTTCACCTAATTTTAAACTTAAAAATGCTGAAGTTCCATCTCCAAACATAAGTGCAAAAGATAAACATATCACAGTTATTGGAAATACAATATTAGTTGCTCCATTAGCTAAATAGTTAACTCCCCAACCAATAAAAATTTGATCAACAATATTATATAAAGCATTTACTAACAATGATATTATAGTTGGTATCGCAAACTTTTTTAATAATTTTGTAATTTTTTCTGTTCCTAAATCAAGTTCTTCCATTCCTATATTCTCCTTTCATAATTCAAGTTAGATAAGAAAAAAATGTAAAAAAATAAAAGTTAGGCACCTAACTTTTATTAGTATAATATTATTTCTTTATTTTGTCAATACAATATTTTAAATCTTTCTCTATGTTCTTTTATCATTACATTTATCTCTGCACCTAATAATATTAAATATATTATAGAATATAACCACATAAGTATCAAAGTTATTGTTGCTAAACTTCCATATATAACTGAAAAATTAGTAAATATATTTACATATATTGAGAAAAAGTACGAAACTATATACCACCCGAACTGCCGCAAAAATTGCACCTGGTATCTGATTTTTTAGGTTAGTTTCATTCTTACTTGGTACAAATCTATACATCAGTATAAATACTATAAATAATGAAACTAATAATACAATTCCTCTAATACTTAGAATAAGAGAAGTAATTTCTATAGCTCCCTTAAAATGTTCTTTAACAATTGCCTCTAAATTATTTCCAAACACAATAAAAACTAAAGCCATGACTATAGAAAATAATGCAATGATAGTTCCTATAATCCCTTTTACTCTAAGTAATACATAGTTTTCCTCTTCTCTTCCTTTATATATTGTTGAAAGCCCAAGTGTCAAACCATAGAAACTTTTAGCTGCTGACCAAAGCATAAATACTAATGATATAGATACTGTTTCTATTGATTTTGAATAAACTTCTTGTATTATATCTAATACACTATTTTTCATAACCTGTGGAAGTAAAGCCTCCAAAATATAAGCTAAAGTATCTTTATCAATATTCATATATTTTATCAAACTAAGTAGTAATATTATAAAAGGAATAAAAGACAAAAATGTAAAATATGCACATTGTGCAGTATATTCGCCAATATGATCTGTAGTTAATTTTTTTAAAAAGTCATTTATAAATTTCATTATCCTTTTCATTTAAGCTTCTCCTTTTATATATTATTATTACTAAAAAACATAAAAATAACCACTTATGTATTTATTTACATAAGTGATTATTTTATTTTACTTATAATTTTTTAAGAAATAATCCATTTTTTCTAGAAATTCTTCATTATTTTTACTAACTACCATTTGGCTTAATAGCTGTTCAGTTACATCTGCTACAGGTAAACTTGATAGAGCTTTTCTTAATGCAAAAACTGTTTCAAGTTCCTTTTTACTTAGAAGCTTTTCCTCTCGTCTTGTACCAGATTTATTTATATCTATTGCAGGAAAAATGCGTTTTTCTGATAATTTTCTATCTAAATGTACTTCCATATTTCCTGTTCCCTTAAATTCCTCAAAAATAATATCGTCCATCTTACTTCCAGTTTCAACTAAAGCTGTTGCAAGTATAGTTAAGCTTCCTCCATTTTCTATATTCCTTGCTGCACCAAAAAATCTCTTAGGTTTATGAAGAGCAGTTGGATCAAGACCTCCTGACAATGTTTTTCCAGAAGCTGGAACTACTAAGTTATATGCTCTTGCAAGTCTAGTAATACTATCTAAAAGTATAACTACATCTCTATTTTGTTCTGTTAGTCTTTTTGCTCTTTCTAATACCATTTCAGCAACTTTTACATGATGCTCTGGTAACTCATCAAATGTAGAATAAATAACATCTCCTTTGATAGATCTTTTCATATCTGTAACCTCTTCTGGTCTTTCATCTATTAGTAATACAATTAATTCTATTTCTGGATTATTTGTAGTAATACTATTTGCTATTTTTTTAAGTAATGTCGTTTTTCCTACTTTTGGAGGAGCAACTATCATACCTCTTTGTCCTTTTCCTATTGGAGAAATTAAGTCTATTATTCTCATTGCAATCTCATTTTGTGTAGTCTCAAGTTTTAATCTCTCTTCTGGATGTATTGGTATTAATTCATCAAATCCCTTTCTTTTCATTGCTACATCTGGAGAATCGCCATTTACATCTCCAACAAATATAAGAGCTGGAAATTTCTCACCTTCTTTTGGGAAACGAGCTATACCTTTAATTTTATCTCCAGTATTTAGCCTAAATCTCTTAATTTGAATAGGAGAAATATACACATCTTTATTACTTGATAAATAGTTTTCTCCTCTCAAAAATCCATATCCATCTGGCAATACTTCTAATATACCTTCAACAATATCATCATCTTCATTTGTGACTTTGTATCCACCGTTCTTCTGGAATTTCTTGTTTAGAGCTTGTCTCTATTTTTTTTATACTCTTAACTTCTTCTATTTCTTCACTTTTTTCTATATTTTCTAATAATTCTATTAATTCATCTTTCTTTAATTTACTTATGTTTTTTAAGCCCTTTTCTTTTGCGATTTTACGCAATTCTGTTAATTGCATACTACTATCCATATATAAAGCCCCCTATAATTATAATATTTACTTTTTAAAATTGGAAAAAAATAAGACTAAAAACTAAAAATATTTTAAAATTGATAAAACTTATAAGAAAGTTTTATCAATTTTAACTCCCTGTATCTATGTAGACTTTTTCATTAGGCATATACATATTTAACTTTTCTCTAGCAATTTTTTCAATATACTCTAAAGAATGAGCATTCTCTTTTAACGAAACTAAAGATTCTTTATGTTCATTTGCCTCTTCAATTTGTTTCTGAGTTATAGCAATATTCTCTTTATGTGCATTTAATGTTTTCTGCTGTTCTATTAATATACTTGCAACATAGATTATAAATGCTACTAATATAATTTTTTTTAATAGTTTTTTTATATTAATTTTCATATAAAATCTCTTTCTCACATTTTATCTTACGCATATTTGAATTTTCTACCAAATATATATTTCTACATAAAATTCTAAATTCCTTCTTTATTCTGTTAAGTTTTACTTATTTTAGGCTTTCTTTTAATATTATATACTTTTTTTACATTTTCCACAACTGTTTTGTTGAATTTTGTCCCAATTCTAATAATCGGATTTATTAATATGTGTTTTGTAAACTTATAAATAATTTTAATAGGATAAGCGATTCCTTTATAAATGAATAAAATAATATTCTTTAAAATTGATATTATCTTTACTGAAATATTAACTACAAATTTACTAAAAAATAACATATATATAACTGCTCCTAGCAGTATTCCTATGAATATGTAAGCTCTAAATTCCCCATTATTAAATACAAATAATGAATACATAACAATTAAAGCTGAAACAACCCAAAATATAACATCTTCTATATATGTTACAATATTAGGCGTTTTGAAACTCTTTCTTAATATTCTAAATATATCAAATATTATGCCAATAATAAGTCCATTTACTATAAATATTAAGAATAGGTAAGCTTGATTTATTGTTTCTAAGTTCAAATTTCATTCTCCCCTAACTTTGTTATTTAAATATTTTGCTAATAAAACTTGCCCCTTTATCTTTATTTAAATCCTTTTCGCTGTAGCTAAGTGAAGATATATCTCCTTCTACTATTACTTCTGATGTATCTAAACTTAGTTTATTAATTCTCAAGTTTTCTCCCTTTACAGTAAGAAGTCCGAAGCTCTGTTTCTACCATAACTACTAAATCATCAAAACTTAAAACATCCAATACACCAGATATACTAAGTTTTTCTCTATTTTCTAATATTAAATTTTGGATTGTTGTTTGAGACATATTTTTTCTTTCTTCAAGTGTCATATACCTTTCTTATCTCCTTTCATATCTTAACTTGTATATTTATATATATTCACTTCTTGTCTTATTTAGAACATAAACAGAAGGATAGTTTTAGAAAATCTCAAAACTATCCTTCTATTTCTTATAAACTACACTTTGTAACCCTTTCCTTCAGGTTGAGGTTTAATCATAATATAAAATTAATTGGTTCTCAAATTACTTTTCAAATAAGCTTCAATAAATTTATCTATCTCCCCGTTCATAACTGCCTCTACATTTCCGAACTTCAAAATTAGTTCTATGATCCTTAACCAAAGTATATGGACAAAATACATAAGACCTAATTTGACTTCCCCATGCAATATCCCTTTGTACTCCTTTCAAGTCCTCTATTCTATCTTTATTCTCCTTTTCTTTTAAATCTACAAGTTTAGATTTAAGCATTCTCATTGCTGTTTCTTTATTTTGAAGCTGAGACCTTTCTGACTGACAAGATGTAACTGTATTTGTTGGTATATGAGTTATTCTTACTGCTGATGAGGTTTTATTTATATGTTGACCTCCGTGCTCCTGATGAACGATAAGTATCAATTCTTAAATCATCAGGATTTATTTCAATCTCTATATCATCTGATATTTCTGGGAGAACTTCAACTGATGCAAATGATGTATGTCTTCTTCCTCCTGCATCAAATGGCGAAATTCTAACTAATCTATGAACTCCCATTTCTCCTTTTAAATATCCGTAAGCATTTTCTCCCGATATTACAGCTGTTACACTTTTTATTCCTGCTTCTTCTCCTTCTAAATACTCTGTTTCTTTTACACTATAACCATTATTTACAGCCCATCTAGTATACATCCTATATAGCATTTGAACCCAATCCTGCGATTCTGTTCCACCGAGCTCCTGGATGAAGTGTAATTATTGCATTATTTTTATCATATCTTTCAGAAAGTAACATCTTTATTTCTAATTTTTCTAAGTCTTTTTCCAAAGAAAAAGTATTATTTACTAATTCTATGCCAAGCCCTTCATCACTTTCTATTAATAAAAAATCATTCAATTCTTGCAAACTTGCTAAAGTCTGCTTTATGTTTTTGAGCCCAATATATTTTGCCTTTACTTCTTTTATATCTTGTAGAATCTTATTTGATTTTTTAGTGTCATTCCAAAACCCATCTTCTAATGTTTTACTTTCTAATTCTTTTAGCTCTGTCTCTAAACTTTCTATTTTTCCAATTGTATTTTCTAGACTAATAAAACGATTATTTAAGTCCTGTAACTTTCTTTTATTTTCTTCAAGATCTATCATGTTCTCTCCTCCATTTACAATTATATTAGAAATCCATTCATATTTCAAGTTTTTATTTTGGTCAGGCACGAATTATTTTTTATTACATATAATTGACTATGTGTGAAAATGGAGGTGCTTAAATGATAGAAGCTCTAACTTTGTCTGGCTTTCTAGCTTTTTTAAAGGGTGCAACATTTGTTGTACGGATATATTCGGAAGTTCTAATCTTTTCCCAGAACCATTAAGCTCTGAGGAAGAAAAAGAAGTTTTACTTAGATTTAAAGAAGGCGATGAAGAAGCAAGAAACATATTAATTGAAAGAAACTTAAGATTAGTCGCTCATGTCTCTAAAAAATATTCTTCTACTAATATAGATCAAGATGACTTGATTTCTATAGGAACAATAGGCCTTATAAAAGGAATTAACAGTTTTAATATGGATAAAAACATTAGGCTTGCAACTTATGTCGCTAGATGTATTGAAAATGAAATACTAATGCATTTGAGAACATCTAAAAAGACTAAAGCAGAAGTATATTTAAATGAACCTATACGGCAAGGATAAAGATGATAATGAAATAACTCTACTTGAAATACTAGAAAATGACGAAAGAAGTATTGAAGATGAAATAGACTTAAAGCTTAAGACTAAAAAACTATTCGAAAAAATGAAAGAAGTATTAAAGTCTAGAGAAAAAACCATATTAGAACTGCGATTTGGTCTAAATGGAAGAGCACCTAAAACTCAAAACGAAATAGCAAAAATGCTTGGAATTAGTCGTTCTTATGTATCTCGTATTGAAACTAAAGCAATTAATAAATTAACCAAAGAATTTCAAGAATAATCTTATATAAAGGAGGCTTTGTAATTTGACAAAAAAACTTTTATACATAGGCATTTTTATAACATTTTTTATTGCTCTTTTATCAAGTTCTAGTTTTGCATTTTCTTCATCTTCCAATACTATCTATCAAGGAATAGATGTAAGCAATTGGCAAGGATATATTAATTATCAAAGTGTAAAAGCAGAAGGAATTGATATTGTATATATAAAATCTAGTCAAGGAACAAATATTACAGATCCATATTTTAGAATAAATTATGACAATGCTAAAGCAAATGGTTTAAAAGTTGGATTTTACCATTATCTAACTGCAAGAAATGCAAACGAAGCTATAAAAGAAGCGGAATACTTTTCATCTGTTATTTCTGGTACAGAACCTGACTGCAAACTTGCAATGGATTTTGAATATTTTGGAAACCTTAATGCTGATGAAATAAATAATATATCAATTACATTTTTAGAAAAAGTTAAAGAACTCACTGGTAAAGATTTAGTAATATATAGTGATTTATATAATAGTAGAAATACTTTTAGAAAAGACCTTTCTTCTAAATATCCGCTTTGGATTGCTGAATATCGGTGTATCTGCCCCTATAGAAAGCACTAATTGGGATACTTGGATTCGGATTTCAATATACTAATATGGGAAGAGTAAGTGGAATCAGAGGTTTTGTAGATAGAAATGAATTTACAGATGACATATTTTTAACTTCTAATGATAGTATTGATACTCCTCCAAATACTACAAATAATATAACATATTATACT
>JAAWPK010000052.1 GCA_022799935.1 Clostridia bacterium | reverse complement strand
TATAGAAGAAAAAGAACAAAATGAAGATTTTAGAGAATATACAGAAGTAGATAAAAGGGTAAAACAAGTTATAAAGAAGCTATTTACAAAACAAAATATACTTATGTATATTTTAGCATTTATGCTATCTACAGTAAGTGGCATAAATGAAATGGCTCCATTTGGAATTGCAATATTTGCAGCAATGCTTTCAAATGCACTTCCAATAGGAATAACATATCTAATAGTACTTATAGGGACAAGCATAGGATTTGGAGCAAATGGAAGTTTAACATACATATTAACAAGCTTAGTATTTATTGCAATGGTTTTAATATTTAAACCTTGGTATGAAGAAGAATACAAAAGTGAAAGAAGAAAACTTGGTAAATATGTATTATTGTCTACGATTTTAGTGCAGATTGTTCAAATGCTATTTAAAGGTTTTTTGTTATATGACTTATTTTCTAGTGTTTCTTGTCGGAGTTGTAACATACATATTTTATAAAATTTTTGCAAATTCATTAATTGTAATCAGTGATTTTGACATAAAAAAAGCATTTACAGTAGAAGAAGTAGTAGGTGCAAGCTTGATGATTGCTGTTGCACTATGTAGTCTTAGGGGCTTTCAAATATTTGGGTTTGAAGTAAAAACAGTTTTAAGCATATTAATAGTATTAATACTTGGATGGAAAAAAGGAATATTAATTGGAGGAGCTTCAGGAATAACAATAGGAACAGTACTTGGGGTTATTCGGAAGTTCAGAACCTGCATTAGTTGCAGCATTTGCACTGTCTGGAATGATAGCAGGAGCACTTAGTAGATTTGGAAAAATACGGAGTTATAGTTCGGATTCATAGGAGGAATCGTATTACTATCATATATTTCAAATGGAAATACAGTATCTATAATATATATGAAAGAAGTACTAATAGCATCACTTGGATTACTTCTTGTACCAAAGAGTATACAAATTAATATAGAAGATTTCTTTGGAAAAAACTTATGCTTGCCAGTAGGATATGCATATAATCTAGAAAACAATGCTGACATGGTATACAAGCTAAATACTGTATCAGAAACCATAAATGATATATCAAAAACATATGAAAATGATGAAGAAGATATAGATGGTGGAGCTTTGCAGAAAAGAAAAGAAGCATTTATAGAAGAAGCACAAGAAAAGATACAAAAACTGAAAGATAATGTGCTATATGATGATTTTCTAGATGAAGAAAATACATTACTTTCAGACATATTTGATATATTAGTACAAAATGATCTAATAACAAAAAAAGATATATTAGATATATTAGAAAGTCATAATGAGTATGTACTTGGATTTGAAGACTTTGATACAAATATGAAAATAGAAGAGGATATAAATGTTGCAGCTAGATTCCTAAATGAAATATACAAAATAGAAAAATTAAATAACCTATGGAAGCTAAAATTACACGAAAATAAGAAAGCCATTTCGAGCCAGTTAAGTGGAGTATCTAGAACAATATCTAAAGTTGCAAACTCAATAAGAGATGATGAAATAAACTTTGAAGAGATAAAAAAGGAAATAGATATACTATGTAAACAAAAAAATATAGAAATACTAGATATGAAAATCAAAAAAGAAATAAATGGAAGATATATAGTAAATATATATAAAGAAACATGCAAGGAAAAAGAAAAGTGCAAAATAGAAGAAGTAGAGAAGATATTATCTAAAGTGTTAAGAACAGATATTGTGTTACAAAAAGAAGTATGTGGAAAAAAAGAAGAACAAAAGTTATGTAAGCAAATATATGTATCAAAGGATAGATTTTCAGTACAGATAGGAATAGCATATGATAAAAAATCAGGGTCAGTTATATCAGGAGACTACAGTACACAAACAAAATTAGATGATGGAAAATATTTTATTGCACTAAGTGATGGAATGGGAAGTGGAGCTGAAGCAAGGAAATCTAGTCAAATTGCAGTTAAAATGCTAACTAGAATGCTTGCAAGTGGATTTGACAGAGATACATCTATGGAGCTTATAAATAGTAGTATGTATATAAATTCAAAAGAAGACAGTTATGCTACATTAGATGTTGCAATACTAGATTTATATTCTGGAAATATGGAATTTATGAAAAATGGTGCATGTCCAACATTCATAAAAAATAGAAAACATGTAAAGGTTGTTAAATCAATATCACTTCCAGCAGGAATATTAGATAGAATAGACTTAGTTGTATATGATAAAGACTTAAATGATGGAGACATAATAGTAATGTGTACAGATGGAATATTAGAATCAAACACAGAATATGAAAATAAAGAAGTTTGGGTAAAGAATATCTTAGAAGAGATAGAAACAGACAATGTGCAAAAAATAGCAAACATAATATTAAAAGAGGCTATAGATAATAACCTAGGATATCCAAAAGATGATATGACAGTAATAGTAGTCAAAGTAAGTGAAAAATAAACATAAAAAGTCGTTTTATTTTGAAGTACACCCCAAATGTTAGACAAAAGTCTAATATTTGGAGGTGTATTTTTTATTTCCCTATGTAAATTTTTTGCACTAAAACTTGATTTTTAGATAATTTTAATATACAATAATTTTGGTGAAAATATGGGAAAAAGTAAACAAAAAAACAAAAGAATAAAAAAGAATATAGATAAACCAGCATCAGCAAAAAGACTTACAATGGCAGTTATCTTTATAAGTATTTTATTTGTATGTTTAATTATAAGAATTGGTTGGATACAATTTGTAGATGGTGCAGAATTAAAAGAATTTGCCTCAAGACAGCAAACATTAAATAAGATAATAAGCCCTAAAAGAGGCACTATATATGATACAAATGGGAAAGCATTAGCAAGAAGTGCAGATGTAGATACAATAACAATAAATCCATCTAAATTTATTGTAAAAGATAAACCAGCAGAAACAATTGCTCTTCAAGAAAAGGTTGCAAAAGGATTGTCAGAGATTTTTGAATTAGATTATGAAACAGTACTTGCTCAAGTACAAAGCACAAATTCAGTAGAAACCATAATAAAAAAAGTAGAACAAGAATTAGTTGTTAAATTAGAAGAGTGGATGAAAGAGAATAAAATAAAAACTGGAATAAATATAGATGAAGATAATAAAAGATATTATCCATATGATAGTATGGCAGCACATATAATAGGATTTACTGGAGCTGATTCCCAAGGACTATTTGGAATAGAATATGAATGGGATAGCATTCTTAAGGGGACATCAGGAAAAATAGTAACAACAAAAGATGTTAAAGGAAAAGAAATATCGGATAATGCACAGCAATATGTAGAAGTAGAAAATGGAAGCGATATATATCTTACAATAGATGTAAATATACAAAGTATAGTAGAGAAATACTTAGAGCAAGGTGTAAATGAGAATACAGCAGTAGCAGGTTCAGCAATCGTAATGGACCCATCTACTGGCGATATACTTGCGATGGCTACATATCCTAGTTACAATTTAAACACCCCTTATACTGTAAATATGCCAGAGGAAGAGTGGAACAATTTATCAAATGAAGATAAGACAAAAAAGAGAAATGAAATGTGGAGTGACAAAAATTTTATGACAACATATGAGCCAGGTTCAACATTCAAACTATTAATGGCGTCAATAGCATTAGAAGAAAATATAACAGTATCAAATAAAGCTGGAGACTTCTATTGTAGAGGATATGCAGAAGTAGGCGATAGACAAATAAAATGTGCAAATAAGGCAGTACATGGATATCAAAGTTTAAAAGAAGCAATAGGAAACTCTTGTAATAGTGCATTTATACAGTTAGGACAGAGAATAGGAAAAAACACATTATATAAATATTTTAATGCATTTGGATTATTTGAAAGAACAGGAGTTAAGATAACAGGAGAAAGCAGAAGTGTATTCCATGATATAGAAAAAATAGGACCAGTAGAACTTGCAACAACATCATTTGGACAAAGATTTGAAATAACACCACTACAATTAATAACAGCAGTATCAGCAATTGCAAATGATGGAAAACTAATGCAACCAAGAATAGTAAAAGAAATTAAAAGTACAGATACAGATACAAAAGAAGAAATAAAAACTAATCAAATAAGACAAGTAATATCAGAAGAAACAGCAAGAGAAATAAGAAAAATGATGGAATATGTTGTAACAGATGGGGGCGGAAAATTTGGAGCAGTAGAAGGTTACTCAATAGGAGGAAAAACAGGAACATCAGAGCCATCACCAAGTAATCCAGAAGAAGGATATACAGTATCATTTGTATCTATTGCACCAGTAGAAGATCCAGAAGTAATTATACTTGTTGCAATATATAATCCATCAGGACAAAATCCTTATGGAAGTAAAATTGCAGCACCAATAGTTGCAAATATGATGTCAGAAATACTTCCATATCTAGGAATTGCCTCAGGAAATTCAGACACAACAGCAGCTATTACCAAAACTACAAAACAGACAACAGTTCCAAATGTAACAAATAAAACTTTAACAGAAGCAAAGAAAACATTAGAGAATTTAGGATTTAATGTTGTAAGTGCCGATACAGGAAAAAGTAATTCTGTGCTTGTTAAAGAGCAAGTTCCTGGAGAGGGAGCAAATGTTATGGAAGGTGCAAGTATAGTACTATATACAGAAGAAAATAATGTAAGAACATCAGTTGAAGTTCCTAATTTAACACGGAAAAACACTTGTAGAAGCAAGAAATTTGTTAGAAGAAAAAAATTTAAATCTAACATATACAGGAAGTGGAAAAGTAGTAAGTCAAAATATTGCAGAAGGAGTAACAGTAGAACAGGGAACAATAATAACATTAAAATTGGAATAATAAGAGGAAATCATAAGTAAATATGGAGTATATAAAACTTAGTAAAGAAAATCAAAAAGATATAAAAAAAGTAATAGATACATTAAATAAAAATGGAGTAGTAATACTTCCAACTGATACAGTATATGGCATAGCAGCAGATGCCTCAAATGAAGAAGCAGTAAGAAAAATATATGAAGTAAAACATAGAAAATTTACAAAACCTTGTAATATACTAGTATCAAATATAGACATGATAAGAAAAGTTACAAAGAATGTATCTCCTGAAGAAGAAAAAATCATGAAAAAATACTTCCCAGGAGCTCTAACAATGATATTTGATAAAAATGATAAAATACCAAACATTGTTACAGCTAACCTAGATACAATAGGAATAAGAATGCCAAATAATAAATTTTTATTAGAGCTTATAGAAAAATACGGAAAGCCAATAGTTGCAACAAGTCTAAATTTAGCAGGAGAGGAAAGCTACACTAATGTAGAAAAAATAGAAAAAACACTTAAAAACAATGTAGATTTAATAGTAGATGGTGGAGAAACAAAAATTGGAATTCCATCAACAATAATAAAAATAGAAGACAAAAAAATAAGAATACTGAGAGAAGGACCAATAACCAAAGAAGAATTGCAAAAAGAAATATAATATTGTAAGGGCGATAATAAAGTCGCCCACAATTTATATAAATAACAATAAACAATGAAAGGAAGAAAACTAAAATGTTAGGATATATATGTACATTATTAATAAGTATGGTACCAATAATAGAATTAAGAGGAGCTATACCAGTTGCCGTATTTACATTTCACTTAAACTATGTAGAAGCATTTTTAATAAGTTTTATAGGAAATATACTTCCAGTATATTTCATAGTAAAATTTATAAGACCAATATTCGATTTATTAGGGAAAATCAAGTTTTTTAGAATAATCATAGATTGGATAAGTGAAAAAGCAACAAAGAAAATAGCAGAAAATCCAAAGTTAAAAACAGCAACATTATTTGCAATTTACCTATTTGTTGCAATACCATTACCAGGAACAGGAGCTTGGACAGGGTCATTAATAGCAAATTTTTTAGATTTAGAACCTAAAAAAGCCGTGCCTCCGATAGTTGCAGGGGTTTTTACAGCAGGAATTATCATTTTAATATTAACAGCAATAGCAAATGGAGGAATAAATTATCTTTTTACACACATGTAAAAGCTTAGGGAGAAAGAAAGGTTAAGGTAATCATAAAGTAAAAAATATGGATTATGTAACAATTGTCATAATAAAGTTATGAAATTTTAATAAAACAAAAAAATCACATAAAACCTAGAAAATCCGTAAAAAGAGAAGCTGAAATTACAAAGAGAAGTGCATTTGACACTTCTTTTTTTTTATTTATAATAAGAGAGTAAAAAAGTAAAATCTAGAAATTGGGGAAAGGAGTAGCAAAAGTTGAACACAAAAAAGTACAAAAAAATTAATTTCATAGTGACAATTATCTGCATTGTTTTGCTACTACTGAGCCCAAATGTAGTATTTGCAGTAGAGATGGAAGAAACAGGGGACATTATACCAGATATCAAAACAACTGAACTTGAGCCAACTGGAGACCAGTTCTTAGAACTCAGGGCAGTAGAAATAAATGAAGTAGAAGGACAAAATAGACAAGTGATAATGGAGCTCTGGGGTAATGAACTAGAATTTAAACGGATTTGATGTAAGATTTTCATATAATAAAGAGAAAATAAAACCATCAGATTTAACAACAAATGCTATTACCACAAATGAAATGAGTTACTTTAAACTTGAAGAAGAATTTAAAGATGTGCTAGATATGACAGTGTTCACAGAAGAAGATGAAACACTTTTAGCAGACAATATAATAAGAGCTGTATACACATTCTACCCTCCTGTAAATACAAGTGAACATATAATAGAAAAGCCAGGATATGGAAAAGTAATAAATACACAAGGGCGGAGTACTCCTTGGAAAAATGAGTTTCCAAATAACAGCACCAGAGGAAGAAGAATTTGAAACAAGCTGGTTTAGTCTAGTACCAGATACAGAGCACTCGCCCAATACAGGAATAAAGATAAACTTAGATATCACAACATACTATCAAAAACAATCAACTTTTAGGTTTACACAAGACATAAAACCAAAAGAAGTATATCTAAGTAATTTGACAGTAAGTAGAGAAATAGAGGATACAGAAAATGCAGGAAGCACAGTAACAAAAAACTATCCATTAACACCAATATTTGAAAAAGAAACATTAAAATACGAATTAGAATTATTAGAATATATAGATACATTAGATGTAACAGCAACAAAGGAAGTAGAGAGTAGTACATTGAAAATTAAAATTCCAAAAAGAGATGAAAACGGAAAGCTAATATATGAAGCAGATCGGAGTTACAAATATTTATGAAGAAAAAGAAATGCAAAGTGGCATACCATTTGAAGTTACAATAAATAAGCTGCGGAGAGCCAGATACAATCTTAAAAATAGCTGTAATATCTGAAAATCGGAGTAGAAACAGAATATGAGCTAGTAATAAAAAGACCATGTGGAACAATAAAAGGAAGTATACAGCTAGGATATACTTTGAGGGATGAAATTCAAGCATCATATGGAAATTATGTAGAATATATAGCAAATGCAACAATATATGATACAGGGCAGTTTAACTGGGATGGAATAGTTCCAAAAGATACATGCTTAGATGATTTAGATAACTTAGAAATAAGAACTGAAGCACAAACAGATAAAGATGATGGAAGCTATATTATATATGTAGTGCCAGGAAGTTATGATTTGATTTTAGAAAGACTGCGGATTTCTAGCAAGTGTAGTAACAGAAATAATTATACAAGCAGATGAAGTAATAGAACTTGAAAATAAAGTATTAATAGAAGGCGATACAGATAGAAGCGGAGTAATTGACTTAGATGATCTAGTAGGAGTAGTAAATGCCAATGATACGACAGTAGGAGATGGAGTTTATGAAGAAAGATTTGACTTTGGACAAAAAGGCATTGTTTCTATCGATGACTTAGTAAGCACAGTAAACAATAATGATAGTTTAATTTCTATTGAAAAATATAGTAAAGGAGGATAAAAAATGAAAGTGAAAAAGCGAATAGCTCTGCTAACAGTGCTGATAATACTATTCAATATGTTTTCACCATATAGTATATTATTTAATAACACTGTTCTAGCAGCAACAGGAAATATAGAAGAAAAACCAGTAATAATGAATAATCTCGGAATTACACAAAAGGGCGCAAATAGAATACTTAAAATTCAAGTTGCAATAGCTTCTGAAGAGATAATTAATGGTTTGGACTTTAAATTTAAGATAGACAAAACAAAAATAACACCATGTAATAAAAATACAGGAGTAGCAAGTACAAGTATAAGTTTAGTATTTGGACAAAATGATTATTATGGAGGAACAATACAAACAAAAACATATACATCATCAACAGGAACATTTAGATTTACCATGACAGAACCCGCTGGTGGATTTGACATTGTTGGAAATGGATATGTACCAGGAGAGATGGGAGATCCAAATTTTGATGATGCGGGGGCAGGATATTCAGGATATTATCCTATATTAGATTTATATTTCAAAGTACTAGATGACAGTTTAACAGCAGACAATATACCATTAGATTTATTTACATTAGAACCACAAACAGGAAGTGTACCAACAGGAATAAAAATAGCATATAAAAATGCTTCAGGATTAAATGTAAGTAAAGATATTGCTGAATTAGGTGGAAAAGGATTTAAAGAAGCGGAAAAAGAGATAAATGGAATCGCAGTAAAGACACCTCCAAGTAATACAACTTATGAGCATGGAGATAATGTAAATTTAGCAGGAGGAGTAATTACTATAACATATAGTGATAATTCAACAGAAGATATAAGCATGACAGACCCTAATGTACAAATAAAAACTGGTTCACCTGCTGATGTAAATAATCAGACTGTAACAATAACATATAAAGGAAAAGAAACAGCATTTCCAATAACAGTACAAGACCCTGTAGTATCTCTTGCAGTCAAAACACCAATGACTAATGTAGAATACAATCATGGAATTGGTTTAGACTTTACAGGATTAAAACTAGAAGCAACAAAGAAAAGTGGTGCAAAGATACCATTAGAACAAAATAGTCCAGGAGTTACAACAAGTGAAACAGTAGCTAGTGTAAACTCATCTAATTTTACAGAAACAACACCTGCAGGATCAGTACCAAAAAAGGGAACACAGAAGATAATATTTACATACGAAGGAAAAACAGCTAATCAGACAATAGTTGTAAATGATACAATATCAACTATACAGTTAACTAAACAGCCTAATAAAAAAGTATATAAATCTCGGAGAGAACTTGGATTTAACAGGTGCAGTAGTTACAGTAAACTTAGCAAGTGGTGGAACATCCACTGTAAACCTTCCAGATGGAAGTGTAATAGTATCAGCATTTAATAATGCATTAACAGGGAGTAAACAACATTTAACAGTTTCATTAAATGGAAAAACAGCAACTAATACAATAGATGTTGAATGTTATAATTATATAACTTCATCAACACTAACAGAACCAAACAAAGCCGAATATAAATATGGTGAAAGCTTAAATCTTACAGGAGGAAGAATAAGACTTAATTGGAAGACTGGAGCAGCAACAAATGTTAATCTAGTGGAAGATATGATAACAGGGTATAAGCCGAATCAAAAAGGAACACAAACACTAACAGTAACATATAATGCAAAATATACTTTATCAGATGGACAAGTTATAACAGATACAATAACACATACATTTGAGGTAGAAGTATTAAACACAGCAAAATCAATAAGCATAACACCACCAGCAAAGACAGTATACAATCATGGAGAAAACTTAAATCTAGCTCGGTGGAACAATAACAGTAACATATGAAGACAATACAACTAGAAATGTCACTATGACTGAAAGCTTAATAACAGAAAATCGGCGGAGCTGTTAATATGAGCCCATCATCATATGATAGTACTCAAAAAGTAGCTAAAACACTCACAATTACATATACAGAAGATCGGAGTAACAAAAACACAAGATTATCCTATTGAAATAATAAATAATGTAACAGGAATTGCAATGCATGATCCAGCAAAACTGGTATATAATGTAAACCAGACATTAGATAAAACAGTAGGTAGTGTAAGAGTTACAAGAGCAGTTGGAAATGAAGTAGTAAATTTGGATGATTCAAGAATAACAATTATAGGATTTAATAGCGCAGTAGAAAATCCAAGTCTTGCTCTAACAGTAAAATTTACTGAAAATGGAACAGACAGAACAACTTCATATAATGTAGAAGTTGTTGATAGTATAATATCAATTAGAGTTAAAACACCTCCAAGAACAACATATAAATATAATGAAGAACTAGATGTAACAGGAGGCGTTCTAGAAGTTACAAAAGGAAGCGGAAAGTCAAATGTTCAAATGACAAAGGCAATGCTCCAAGGATATGATAAAACACAGCTAGGAAATCAAGAATTAAAAGTAACTTATGGAGGAGTAGAAGCTGCAGATAAACTTACAGTAACTGTAAAAGACTATGTAACAGGAATAACAGTAACACCAAGTACAATACAAAGAAAAGTTGGAGATGAACTTGCAGATTTAATAACAGATAATAATGTTAAATATATAGTGAACTATGCAAAAGCAGGGCCTAAATCCCCAGAGGTATTGCTAGAGAGTATGGTTTCAGGATATAACAAAACAGATACAACAAGTAAAGCATTAACAGTAAAATATATAGATAATGATGCAAATAGTTTCACAAAAGGACAGAGCTTTACATGTACACTAAATGCAAATTTCCAAAATACAGCAAAATCAATAACAATAAAACCACCAACAAAGATAAAATATAAGCATGGAGAAAGC
>JAAWPK010000003.1 GCA_022799935.1 Clostridia bacterium | reverse complement strand
ATCATCATTATTTTTTGGTTCATACATATTTACATATATATGTTCCCGCTTGGTCTTTTAAAGGATTTTTTGTTTACTTTTCAATGTACTTTTTTGTTTTATTTTTGCTCTCTAATTACAGAGCTTTTTCATTATACAATTTTCATATATAAATGTCAATACTTTTTTTAAAATTTTTTAATTTTTTTAAAAAAGAGAAATAAATGCTTCTGCATCTATTTCTCTAATCTTAGTTATATGTAAGGTTTACCTCTATACCTTTGCTTCTATTTTTTCTTCAGTTTCTTTCTTTTTTTCTTCTTTTTCTTCTGGTAAAAATAAATTAATCAATATTCCAATAATTGCTGCTAAGCTCATTCCTGAAATTGTAACAGATAGGTCTCCACTAACAATAGATATTGCTGCGCCTCCAAGTCCAAGTACAAGCATTGCAGAAGCTACAATTACATTTTTTGTTTTTTCAAAATCAACTTGGTTTTGAATTAATACTTTTAGTCCATTAACTGCTATAAATCCATATAAAAGTAAACTAACTCCTCCAAGTACTGCATTTGGTATAGTTGAAACTAATGCTGCAAACTTTCCTAAAAATCCCAAGCATATTGCAAATATTGCCGCAAGTCCAATTACCCAAACTGATGCAACTTTTGTCATTCCTACAACTGATGTATTCTCTCCATAAGTTGTATTTGCTGGCCCTCCAAGTATTCCTGCTACAAATGTCGCAACACCATCTCCTAATAATGTTTTATCTAGTCCTGGTTCTTTTAATAAATCTTTTTGTATTATTGTACTAAGTGCCTTATGATCACCAATATGTTCAGCCATTGTAACTAAAGCTATTGGTGCAATAGTTAATATTGCTGAAAAACTTGGAGTATAGCTTACAAAAGGTATCATAAACTGTGGCATACTAAAGAACGCAGCTTCTATAACAGGTGTAAAGTCTACTAATCCTACACATACTGCGGCTATATATCCTGTAACAATTCCAACTAAAAAAGGAATTATTTTAAGAAATCCTTTTCCTCTTGCTGCAACTATTGCTGTCACCAAAAATGAAACAAAAGCAACAAATACTCCTTTCCATTCTATTTCTGTTCCTGTACCTAATCCTATTTGTGATATTGCAGATGGTGCAAGTCCAAGCCCTATAATCATTATCATCGGTCCAATTACTACTGGTGGTAATAATTTATCAAGCCATTTTTTTCCTGTAAATTTTATTACTGTTGCAAATATAATATATATAAGTCCTACTACCATTATTCCTGTCATTGCTCCTGATATTCCACCCTTTGCATATGCTGCTATAAGTGGTGCAATAAATGCAAAGGAGCTTCCTAAGTATACTGGTGACTTTCCTCTTGTACATAAAATATAAATCAATGTTCCTATTCCTGATGTAACTAATGCTACTGGTATTGTAAGTACTGTCTCTCCAGCCCCTGAATTTACTAAAATAGGAACTAGAATAGTTGCTCCAAACATTGCAAAAACATGTTGTATTGCTAAAATAATCCATTTAGCAATTTGTGGTTTTTCATTAACATCTAAAACCATTTTGTTTTCTTCCATGAATTTTCCTCCTAATATTTTTTAGTGTATTTACATATATAAAAAAATCACTAAATAAATTTAGTGATTTAAAAAATATATAATAGAAAAATTTAAGAAAAACACAAAAACTGGCAAACTAAATTTGCTCTTAGTTCCTTTTATAGTTTTTGCTTTTTCTACAAAAAATTTCATTTTTTACACCCTAAAAAATTTTACTATGTTTTTAATAAAAAAGCAAGTATTTTTAATAATAATTTATAATTTGTATTTTTTTGCATTCAAAGTCATTTATATACACATCCATAAGTTTTGTATCTAATTCTACTTTCCTTGCTCCTTCTATTTCTCCTTTTAAGTCTTTTCTAACTATAATTGCTATCTTTTTGCCTTCTGCCCCTATATCTGCATTCTCTCTTTTCATTATCTTTTTATAATCAATAATTACCTGATAAGATAACTCCTAAAATAAATAGTATGGCAAGATATATTTTTGAGTGTTTTTTAATAGTATCTTTAATTTTTTCACATATAGGCTGCATTTCTTTCTCCTATATTTTAAAACAGTGAGAGTAACTAAAACTTACTCTCACCTAATTAGTTTTCTCGTAATAGAAATTTTCTATTATATAATAAATAATACAATTCTTTGCTATTTACTCACATATTGCAAGCATTGCATTTTTTAAATCTTCTAACTTCTTATTCGCAATTTCCATTGTACTTTCATTTACTCCCATATAGAATTTGATTTTTGGTTCTGTTCCAGATGGTCTCACACAGCACCAAGCATCTTTTTCAAGTTCAAAATATAATACATTTGATTTTGGAAGAATTGTCTCTCCTTTTTCTCCTGTAACTAAATTTTTAACTGTTTTATTTTGATAGTCCCTTACTTCTAGTACTTTATACTCTCCTATATTTTCTATTGTATTGTTTCTTAATTTTTCTATTATCTCTTGTATCTTTTCTTTTCCTTCTATTCCTTTTAATGTCATTGTAGCAAGTGTTTCTCTATAATATCCATATTTTTCATAAATTTTTAGCATTTGTTCCCATAATGTTAAACCTTGTTTCTTATAAAATGCTGCAGCTTCTGATAAAAGCATTACTGCAACTACTGAATCTTTGTCTCTTGCATGTGTTCCTGCTAAACATCCATAACTCTCTTCAAATCCAAATAGATATTCATTTGATTTATTTTGTTCAAATAATTTTATTTGTTCACCTATATATTTAAATCCTGTTAATGTTTCTATCAATTTTATTTCATATTCTTTTGCAATTGCTCTTGTCATATTTGAAGATACTATTGTTGATACTACTGCCCCATTTGAAGGTATTAAATTTCTTTTTTTCTTTTCTGATAGTATATATTCACATACTAGAAGTGCTGACATATTTCCTGTAAACGATACATATTCATTTGTTTTAGGATCTTTTGCATAAACTCCAAGTCTATCTGCATCTGGATCTGTTGCAAGTACTATATCTGCATCTTTTTCTTTCGCAAGTTTTAAAGCAAGTTCAAATGCTTCTGGTGCTTCTGGATTTGGATAACTTACTGTTGGAAAATCTCCATCTGGCATTTCTTGTTCTGGAACTACATATACATTTTTAAATCCAAGTTCTTTAAGTATTCTTCTTACTGGTAAATTTCCTGTTCCATGAAGTGGAGTATATACTATTTTCATATCATCTGACATTTCTTTGACAACATCTGAATTTAATGATTGCTTCATTACTTCCTCTATATATCTATCATCTATTTCTTTCCCTATTGTATGATATAATCCCTTAGCTTCTGCTTCACTTCTTTGCATTGTTTTTATTTCTGCATAATCTTTTACTTTATTTACTTCATCTATTATTTCTTTGTCTTTTGGCGCTACTATTTGTGCTCCATCTTCCCAATATACTTTGTAACCATTATATTCTGGTGGATTATGACTTGCTGTTACTACTATTCCTGAAATACATCCAAGTTCTCTTACTGCAAATGAAAGTTCTGGAGTTGGTCTTAAAGATTCAAATCTATATGTTTTTATTCCATTTGCATTTAAACATAATGCTGCCATTTCACTAAATTCTTCTGACATATGTCTTGAATCATAAGCTATCGCAACACCTTTATCTTGTCCATTTTCTTTAATTATAAAATTTGCAAGTCCTTGTGTTGCTTTTCCAACTGTATATATATTCATTCTATTTGTTCCAGCACCAATTATTCCTCTTAATCCTGCTGTTCCAAATTCTAAATCTTGATAAAATCTTTCTTTTATTTCTTTATCATTTCCTTTTAAATCTAACAACTCTTTTCTTGTGCTTTCATCAAACACTTCATTTTTACACCATTCTTCATATTTTTCTAAATAATCCATATTTACCTCCAAAGAGGTGTGAAAATTTACACCTCTTTTATATTTAATTTTATTTTTAAGAAATAACATTATTTGTTTTTGCTTCTTTTATCAAATTGATAAAGAACAGCTATTCCTGTACCTGCAAATAATATTAAGGCTGTAATCCACCCACCTAATACTGGAATTTGTCTTACTAAAAATACTATCAAAGATACAGGTATTATCATTAATATCTTTTTCCATGTGCTATTTGCAATATAAAACTTATCTGCCACAAACTCATTTATAGCAATTGTAACTATACTACTATTAATCATTAATACAATAAAATATATCATAATTAACAAAAATGACATTGACAATCCTACTGTTGTAAGCATTAACAAAAATGATATTATTGGTACTAATACTACAAATCCAAGTCCTATTGGTAATGTTAATAGTCCTCTCACACTAGCATAGTCTTTTAATTTTCCTACAAATTTAGGTGCTAAGAATATAAAGCATGCATATATGACTAATGCAAAGATACTATTTTCTAATGCTCTATATATGTAATTCAATATTTTGCTTGTATCTGAAGGTTCTATTTCTTTTGATTTTTTAAATATTGATTCTCCACCAATTTCTATTTTATCTAAGTCTTCTATTTGTGTTTTTGATGTATAATTAAGGTTTCCTCCAACATAAAGTCCCCTTTCTTCATCTTCATACACTTCTATTTTTTCACCTGCTACATGTATATCTCTTCCAACACTTCCTATTAAGTAGCTCTCATCAGCTGCAAGTTTTAAATCTCTATAAATAACTGCTTTATCTGTTAAATTAAATTTATCACATAAAGCATACATATCAGATGTAAAGCCTTTCATTGTTATATTATTTGCAAAAGCAAATAAATGGACTCCAATAGATGCATTTTCTTCAATTGTTAAATTTTGTGCAAATACAAATACTGAACCATTAACTTGCCCAGTTATTGTAACATCTTTGCCAAAAATAAATACATTTCCATCTACAAGTTTATCCATCACATAACTTGTAGTAGTATAATCTTCTCCATATAATATATATAAGTCTCCACTATATATTTCATCTTGACTTATTATACTATCATCAGGAACATCATCTGATATAGGATTTATTCCTTCATCTGATGTTGGAATAGTCTCATTAGAAATCTGATTCTCGATTCCATCTCCTGCTACTCTTGACTCTATGCCATATATATTTCCACAAAGTAATATAGCTGTAAGCATTATGGCAAGTATTGTCCAAAACACTTTGAATTTTAATTTTATCATTTTTTCCTCCTAAGTTATTTTATATTTTATATAATATATTTTATAACTATCTTTGTCAATATATTATAAAATTTTAATGTGCATACATATTTCCTATATCTTTTCTATAATGTAGAATACTATCTATATTTCCATCCATTGCTTTATAAACTCTTTTTTTTGCTTCTTCCATATCTTCATCCACTGTAACTACAGCAAATAATCTGGAATTTCCTACACTTTCATAATTTTTACCCTCAATATGTTTTGTGCTTGCAAAATATATTTTTACACCTTGCTTTTCAATCTCTTCTTTATCTAAAGTAAATTTACAAGGTTCTTTAGAAGAAGTTATTGCATAATTTGGGCTTACTGCATACACTGTAAATGTATTTATCTTTTTAAATTTACAATTTTCTTCACTTAATGTTTGATTTTGAATATTTTTAAATAGTTCTTCAAATGGTGTATCAATTGCATTTAATATATTTAATGACTCTGGATCTCCAAATCTTGCATTAAATTCTATGAATTTTATAGAATCATTACATTTGAAAAATCCACCATAAATTACTCCATTAAATTCTAAACTTTCTTTATTTACATATGCTAAAACATCTTTCATTAATTTTGCACATTTATCTATATCCTCTTTTGTTAAAAATGGAAGAAGTCCATTATCAAATCCTAGACACCCCATTCCTCCTGTTCCTGGTCCTTTATCTTCATCAAATCTATAAGGATAATCAAATGTTGTAGGTGTTATTACTATATTTTTTCCATCTGTCAAACCTGTAACAGTAAATTCTCTACCCTCAACTTTATCTTGAACTATTACATTTCCTGCCTCTTCTAAACAAGACTTAGCATAGTTAAATCCTTCTTCTTTTCCAATAAAGTGTATTCCGCCTACTTTTACACCTTTTCCACCTGTCAATCCTTCTGGTTTTACAACAAAACTGTCATCTTCATAGCTATCTATAACTTTTTGCAAAGTATTTATATCTGTTATATTAACATTCTTTATTATCATTTCTGGTGCAATCTCTTTAACTATGTCTAGTGCATAAGTTTTACTCCACTCAATTTTTGCACCTTTTGATGTTGGTCCAAATGTTTTTAATCCTAATTCTTTTGCTAAATCTATTAGTCCGTCTTGAAGCAAATTGTCACTGCTAATTATGCAATTTTCTATTCCTTCTTCTTCAATAAACTTTTTAACAAGTTCTTTGTTAAATGCATCTCCTATAATAAATTTTCCGCCTGAGCTTCTTGTGCATTCGGAAATTGATGGATTTTCATATGGCATTATAGAATATAGCTTGTACCCTTTTGATACATACTCTGCAATAACAGCTTCTCTTCCACCATTTCCTAATAATAAACATTTTTCCATTTTATTTTCCTCCTTTATTTTCAACAATATTTCTTATATCTGCTAAACTTTTATTATATTCTGTTTCCATTCTCCTTTGTATTATTACAATTTTTATTGCATAATATATCAAATATAAAATGGCAACTACAAGTAGAACTGTCCCATAAGTTGTATAATATATAGAATATAGTCCTATTAAGTATGATGTAAACACTCCGAATTGCCATTATCTCAACACCATGTAACCATATACCTCCATCATCTTTTTTATATCCAAATTCAAAAGTCATAATTGTTATAACTAAAAGCATTATTGAAAATACCTTCAAATCCATTATATAATTTTCTGTAGGAATATTATTCATCCCCAGATTTAAAGCAACAAAGTAAACCATAATTATTACAAGTATTACCACATTTTCAAATACTTTAGAATTTATTTTTTCTTTTACTTCTTTTGGTAATTTTTTCTTAGCTTCTATTTCTTTTTCTAGTTTTTCTAAATTATCTTTTTTCTTTCTTTCATCTCTTCTCATATATTTCTTCCTTTCTTTAGATTACTAAACTAGAAAAGTTCGCTAAAAGAAGTCTTTCAGCGAACTTTTTATCGTTATTTTATAATATACTATCTCTAAATTCAGAATAGAAACAAGTAGTATCAAATGCATAAATTCAAATATTAAACAAATGTATTATTATACATTTAAGTAATTTTGAATAAACATCAACTAATCAATACGAAGTTCATCTTTTGAATTTTATGCTCTAGGATGAGCCTTCTTATATATATTCTGTATAGTTGCATCTTGAAATTGCATATATATTTGTGTTGAAGATATATCAGAATGTCCAAGCATTGTTTGAATAGCTTTAAGTTCTGCTCCATTTTGTAAAAGGTGAGTTGCAAATGAATGTCTTAATATGTGTGGAGTAATTTCTTTATTTATATGTGCTTGTTCCTTATAGTATTTTACTATTTTCCAAAATCCTTGTCTTGTAAGTCTTTGACCATTTGTGTTAACAAATAAAGCTTTTACATTCTCATCTTTTATTAATATATTTCTTGAATTTTCTGTATAATCTTTTAAAGCTTTAAGTGACAATGAACCTAAAGGTATATTCCTAGATTTATCTTTTCCTTTACAAGATACATAGCCTTCCTCAATATTTATATCATCTAAATCCAAAGATATAATCTCTGTAACCTTCATTCCTGTTGCATAAGCAAATTCAAGCATTGCCTTATCTCTTATACCTTTTAAATCTACATTTTTTGGTTGTTCTAATAATAATTCAACTTCTTGAGATGTAAGCACTGAAGGTATTCTCTTTTCTATCTTAGGAGATTGTATTCCTTCTGTTGGATCTCTTTTTACTTTCTTTGTCCTTAATAAATATTGATAGAAAGATCTGATAGAAGCTAAGCTCCTTGATATTGTAGAGCTTTTCTTTCCAATCTCATTCATATGTTGCAAATAATCTTTTATCCCATCTTCATCTACTTTTGCATAATTTATTCTATTTTCTTCAACATAGTCTGTATATTGAAGAATATCCCTTTTGTATGATTGTAATGTATTTTGTGATACTTTCTTATCATTTTCTATAAAATTCAAGAAATTTTTTACTTGCTTTTGCATTCTTTATTTTCTCCCTCACTATTTTCTATTAACATAAGATATATATGTTATATCAAATTAAGATAAAATTGTAAATAGATTTTTTAAATTTTATAAAATTTTTGTAGTAAACATAAACATATTTGTCGACACATATGTTTCCACAAAAGAAGCTACAATTAGCATTACCCCTATAATTGCAGAGAAAATCGTATGTCTTAGTATTTCTAGTTTTATGTTATCACGCCTTTTATCCTTCATGATAGATTTATATAGATTAATTCCGGCTTACTGCTATTGCAAATATACATGGAATAAATATTATATTTTGCAGTAACATTGATGATAAAATAAACACTGTTCCCTTTTGCGTTCCTATTGCTCCTATTATACTTGATACTGTATACCCAAATGAAAAACCTCTAAAACATATAGTACCATATACTACAAATACTCCGTATTACAGTAAGACCTGCAAACCACAATAATAATGCAATAGATAAATTCATTTTTACAGAGTTTATAAAAAGTTTGATATAATCAATATTTCCATCGTTTTTTGTTTTGTCTATAAAACTATTAATATATGAGCTTATTTCTTCTTGCTTAACTTCAGTTGCATTGTTTATAAAAAGTACACCAAGTACTACACCAACTAAAAAAATTATAGTTACAATTACATAGTTTTTCAGATTATTCCTTATATGAGTTTGTATTATTCCTATCCTTGAAGTCTTTCTAGCTCTTTTCGTTCTTTTGTTTTGCATTACATATACCTCTTTTTTAGATTTCTTAATCAATGTTTATGTAATACAATAAAAAATAGAACCTATTTATCCTTTATCTTTACAAACTTTTCCATATACACCACCACCACCAGCTGCAATTTTTAAATTTCCTTCTTTTCCGATCTATTATTCCTTTTGCAACTTTCACTCCACATGTTGCTTCTATGTCATCGAATGAAAGATTGTGTAATATATTCATTTCTGTCTCAAAATTTGAAAGCAATTTTTCAATTGTTTTCTTTCCAAGCCCTGGTATAAATGAAAGAGGTATCTGATATTTATATGGTGGCCTAAAGCTTGGACTTTTTGTTTCTTTTTTGTCTTTTATTATTTCTATTCTATCTAATACTCCCATTGTAATATTTCTACTATCACAAGTATCACATTTTGTAACTGGGAGTTTACCTTCTATTCTTTTATCACATACTTCACAATATGTTCTATGATATTTTCCGAAGTTTTGGATCTAAACCATAATTACAAAGTATCTTTCTTCCATCTTCATTTCTTATAGCCTTCATTAATTCTTTAAAACTAACATCTTCTACTGCAATTTTATTATATTCTCTTGCTATTTTAGGAAGAGAATGAGCATCTGAATTTGTTAAAAAAGTTTTTCCTTCTAATTCTGATATCTGATCTGCTAAAAAGGTATCTGAACTAAGTCCAAGCTCTATTGCATGGACTTTTGAATATTTCTCTTTAAATATCTTTTCCAATCTATCTGTGCAATTTCCATAAAAACTTTTATGAGGTGTAAATGTATGTGCTGGAATTAAGACTCCATTATATTTCTGAACTATATCTATTAATTCATATGCAGATATATTTGCTCTTTGTGAACTTAAAGTTATATTTTTAATATGTTTTTCCATTTCTTTTGAAAAACCTTTTATATCTTTTAGGTATGGAAAATAACATAAATTATGGGCACTTCCTACTTTTCCATTATCATTTTTCTCTGATGTTTCTATTTCACTCCCCAATATTATGCATAACTTATTTTTATATATAATTCCGACCGTCTTTTAACTCTTGTGCTTCACCATTTTTTAAAAATTCTTCGATATCTTCTATAACATAAGGAGAAGCACAATCAATTATTCCAGCAATATTTATACCTTTTCTTTGTACACATTCGTTTGCAATGTTTTCAAAATTAAGGCTTCTTGCAGCTGTAATTTTTATTGGCTTATTATTTTTTGCTCTTCCTATATGTATATGTAAATCTGCAAATATTTCATACATTTAGCGTTCTTCTCCAATTTCTTGTGATAAACTTCCTTTTCTTTTTTCTATCCTTTGTGATAGTTTATCTTTTCTTATATCCTCTGGTCTTTTTCCTCCATAGATACAATTTCTAAGTTCTTTTGCCTCTTTTGTAAGTCTTGCTAGAGCAACTAATCCAAGTACATCTGGATTAATATTAGTTTTTGTATCTGCTTTGTGAACTTCATAATTTCCCCTTTTCATTATGCTGCAACACCTTCTTTCAGATAGATAAATTCTTTAAATTTATCTAAATATATATTTCCCAAACCTTTTAGATTTCTATTTTCAAGCAAATTCATTGCTTCATCTATTGGAAACCCTTTTCTTTCTGGTCTGTCTAAAACAAGTCCGCCAAAGTTATCTACAAGTTCTAATATATCACTTTCTTTTTCTCTATCATCATTTTTTAAATATCTATTTACCTCTGAACATATTTTACAAAATTTTTTAGAAAAACCTAATGTTTGTAAATATTCAGCTCCATCTACTGCATATCTTCGGATTTTTTCTATATCATATGACACTATATTTTTCTTACAGGCATATAAAAGGCAAGCTGTTACAACAAGGTTTGCATCAACATCTATTTTCATGGTTTCTATAAATAGTCTCGCAAGTTCTGCTTTCAATACAACAGAATTATCAAAGAAAATATCATTTCTTTTTTGCAAATAATATACTATTTCCATTTTCTTCCCATAGTCTTTTTCACCTAGGATGTAATCTGCAAATGTTTCCATATATACCCTCCAAATTATTTCTTTTGTTTTATTTAAGCCTATTATATTTTATAACAAACTTTTTTTCAATATTGTTACAAAAATGTAAAAAAAATGTATAATTTCTGTAACATTACATCAAACTTGCCCCTATCATCCCTGCGTTGTTGCCATATTCTGCAATAACAATCTCAGGAACATCTTCATTAAATGTAATATTTTTTTGTTTTAATCTTTCTTTTAACATTTCTAACAATATATCTGCATAAAATACAAAACTTCCTCCAATTGCAATTCCTTCTGGCTCAAATATATTTATATAATTTGCTATTCCTATTGCTAAATTTTCTATATATGTATCAACTATATCTTTAATACTATTTATATCATTTTTCATAATTTCATAAAGTTCTTTCCCTGAAATATGTTCTTTTTGTTTAAGCTTTCTTACACTTTCTTTTAATGAAACCATTGAGCAATATCGCTCAAAACACCCCTTTCTTCCACAAGAGCATTGTATTCCATTTTTTTCTATTACCACATGACCGAAGTTCAAATCCTGAAAATTTATTTGGCTTTAGCAATTTATTTTGTAAAAATACAGCTCCTCCTATTCCTGTTCCTAGGCATAAAAATACTGAATCTTCATATTTTTTTAGACTTCCATATTCTTTTTCACAAAGTGCTGCACATTTTCCATCATTTGCAAGTTTTATTTCTATATTTTTATAGTATTCTTTTAATTCTGACACTATATTAAAATCTCTAATTCCTAAATTCTCTGCTTTAATTATACATTTATTATTACATGTCCCTGGTGCAGCTATTCCAATTCCATCTATTTGAGAAATATTTATATTATTAACTTCTAAAATTTCATTTATATATTTTTTTATAGTTTCTTTAATAACTTGTCTTATATTCAATTTATCTTCTTCTACAAAGCTTTTTTCTTTTTTTTCTATTATGTTGTTTTTATCTATTAATCCGAATAGCTATATGACTTCCACCTAAATCCACTCCTATCTTCATAATACACCTCCTAATTTAAGTTCTTTATTGCACTTCTTGCCAATTCATCACATCTGTTATTGTATTCATTGTCACTATGTCCTTTAACTTTTATAAAAGTCACTTTGTGTTCACTCATTAAACTTTCTAATTCTTCCCACAATTCTCTATTTTTCACATCTTCTTTTTTAGAATTTTTCCATCCATTCTTTTTCCAATTAGTTATCCAATTTTGATTAAAAGCATTTACAACATATGCACTATCACTATATATTTCTACCTCACAAGGATATTTTAGAAGTTTTAGTCCCTCTATAACTGCTGTTACCTCCATAATATTATTTGTAGTATCCTTTTTTCCTCCTGATATTTCCTTTTTATTATCTTCATACATAAGTATTGTACCCCAACCTCCTGGTCCTGGATTACCAGAACAAGCACCATCTGTATATATAATTACTTTTTTCATAGGATTTACCTCCAAAATATTTGCATTATTTTCGTTTTTATGATATTATATCAATAAATATTTTTATTGTAAAGGAGAAAGACATATGGATAATGTTCTAGCTATAATTGGTGAGTACAACCCTTTTCACAATGGACATCTTTATCACTTAAATGAAGCAAAGAAAATTTCAAATGCCAGTTATACTATTGCTATCATTTCGGGTAATTTTGTTCAAAGAGGTAATGTATCTATTATAGATAAATGGTCAAAAGCTAAAATGGCTCTTCAAAATGGTGTAGATTTAGTTCTAGAACTTCCATGTATATATAGTATTTCTAGCGCTGAAAATTTTGCATTAGGAGCAATAAAAACTCTTAATTTACTAAAAATCGTAGATACAATATCTTTTGGTTGCGAACTTAATGACATAACTCTACTTAAAGAATTTGCTCAAATACTAACAGATGAACCAGAAGAATTTAAATCATTACTTTCTCATGAACTTTCAAAAGGAATTTCTTTTCCAAAAGCTAGAGAGAATGCTCTTTTAATGTATCTTAATGATTTGAGGAAATATGCAAATGTATTATCTTCTCCAAATAATATTTTAGCAATTGAATATTTAAAGGCTTTAAATACAACAAGATCTACGATTGATCCTTTGGCAATAAAGAGAATTGGTCCTGCTTATAATAGTAAACTTATTGTTGACAATCTTGCAAGTGCAACTTCTATTCGTGATTTAATAAAGCATAAAAATTATTATGAGCTTGATAAAGTTATGCCAAAAGCTTCTTATGATATCTTGGCTCAATCCATTAAAAGAGGTCATTCTGTATTAGGAATTGAAAGATTTGAAAGAGAAATTTTGTTTACTCTTAGAAATATGACAGTTGCGCAAATTGCAAACCTTCCAGATGTAAATGAAGGTTTAGAAAATGTTATAAAAAATGCAGCAAACTCTTGTAATACTTTATCTGAATTTATGAATCTTGCAAAATCTAAGAGATATACTTCAACAAGGTTATGCAGAGTTATGCTTTATGCCCTTTTAGGATTTACTAAAGAGGATATGGAAACTTCTAAAAGAATAGATCCATATATTAGAGTTTTAGGCCTTAATTCAAAAGGTCAAAAACTTTTATCTGATATATGTAGAACAAATAAAAAAATACAAGTTGTTACTTCTGTAAAAGACTTTACAACAACTTGCAGAAACAAAAAGCTTTTAATGATGCTTGAAAAAGACATTCAAGCAACAAATACATATACTTTAGGATATGAATATGATTCTTATGCAAATTTGGATTATACAACAAAATTAATTACATATTAAATAAGAAAATTGTAAATTAGTGAAAGAAGAACTCTGTATATATGTGTGTAGAGTTCTTCTGCAATTTTGTATAACATGAAGTTAACTTACATTTGCATATCCTTATACAATAAAAAAAGATGGCTAAGCCATCTTTTTTATTCTTCATCTATGAAATCAAATTCATCTTTAAATTTTTCTTTAAACATTTCAAATACTTTGTTTAATACTTCTTCATCTTCAACACTTACATAAGATTCTTCATCTTCTGAATCAGTATCTTCTACTTGAAGTATAACCACTTCTCCTGGTTCACTTTCATCCTCGTCTGTTGGTAATAATATTACATATTCCTCTCCATCTAATTCTACTAAGTCTAGAAATTCAAAGTTTACTTCATTTCCTTCTTCATCATTTAATACTATGATGTTATCTAATTCTTCATCCATTATTTGTATTTTCTCCTTTCAAATATTCATATTTATTTTACATTGTATTTCTACAATTTTGATGACTTATTCATATATATTTCTAATATATATACAGCAGAAATTGTATCTACTATATTCCTTTTTTCTCTATTATTTACATTCAAAAAGTTCATTGTTTTATGAGCTTGAACAGTTGTTAATCTTTCATCTACAGTTTCAATTTTTATGTTATTAAATTTACATTTAAGCTTATGTATAAACATTTTTGTAACCTTAACTCTTTCTCCCTCTGTTCCGTCCATATTTATAGGCATACCAATTACAAATGTAGAAATCTGATAAGATTTTGTTAGCTCTTCTAATCTTTTTAGCACAGTTTTATCATTCCCTTTATGATGTATTGTTTCTAATCCTTGTGCTGTTATATTTAACTCATCTGATATCGCAATTCCTACTCTTGAATCACCATAATCTATTCCTAAACTTCTCATACTATTCTTCTATTCCAATATAGAACTTTACCATTTTTTCTAGTAATTCATCTCTTTCAACTTTTCTTATAATATTTCTTGCATCATTATGACTTGTTATATATGTTGGATCTCCTGATAATATATATCCAACTATTTGATTTACTGGATTATATCCTTTTTCATCAAGTGCTTTGTAAACCTCTTTTAGTACCTCTTTATATTTAATATTATTCTCATTTTCCACCTTAAAATTCATTGTTTTATCAAAATCCATTTTTTATTCCTCCTAAAATAATTTTTATTAAATTTTATTAATATCACTTTCATTTTCTTCAGCTGCATCTAAGTATTCTTCTAATTTTTTTAGTACAGCTTCTAAAGCTGTTCCCTTATAGTATGTAGTAAGAACAAAATTCAATTTTGGATGAGTCATTACTACTTTTTTCTTTTTTTCTGATCTTTCATTTTCTTCTACAGCAATTACATCCTCTACTTCTAAGTTTTCTACTTCAGTTTTTAAATCATTTAAAAACTCTATTACTCCATCTATCTCAATTCCAGAAAATGCTACTACAAATTTAGGTCCCATATGTCTAACAAAAATATACTCACTAGATAACTTGTCCTTTATATAATCACAAATATCTATAATCATCTGATTTCCTGTATCTCTATTAACTATTTTATTTGTTTTTTCTAGATTTGTAATCTTAAACATACATATAGTTGATGTTGTATAGTTATCTATTACATGCCTTCCTTTTTCATATAAATACTCAGAAGATTTTAGGTCTGAATATAAATCTTTTCTTGTTATACTTTCTATTATATTTTGATAAGATACTATTTTAAATATTGATATAATATTTTCTTTTACAACCTCAAGTATTGTAGTATCAACATGATCAAATGCATGCATTCTTCCACTTTCTATTATCCAATAGCCTATATATACATTATCTATATATAATGGGAAAAACATAGCAGATTTAGCTCTACCAAATTCCATTTTTTGATATGGAAGTCTTTCTTCTTCTTTATTTACAGTTACATACTTAGGTTTTGTAGTTGTTATACTATCTTTAAATATTTCTTCACTTTGCAAATTTCTTAATGTATCCCAATGTTTTTTATCTACATTTGACGCTTTTACTACATATTCTGTACCATCAAATACCACTATTGTTGAATACTTAATGGCATATTGTTCTATTAAAATCTCATTTATTTTTATGATTTTCTCATCAACACTTGAAGCTTCTCCGAACTGTACTCATAAAATCCTGTAAAACATTTAAGCTTGTAACTTTCTGATTTATGTCTTTAAAGTTTTTAATTCTTCCACTTATTACTATGTTATATATCAATAGCACGACTATTATTACTACTAATATTGCAACTGCAATTACCATTACTATCTCCTTCCCATAAAGCTATTTAAGTTGATCTTTCATTCTATTTAAAGTACTTTTCATATTATTTGAAAAATTATCTTGTTCTGCTTGACCTTCTTCTCTCTCTTTAGCAAATTTATTATTCTTTTTATAGTCAGTTTTAAATCTACCATTTATTAATGGATAAACCATATCTGCTAATTTCTTTAGTTCTGATATAAATCCTTTAGAATACCCATTTGTAGTTACAATACAATCAACCATTCCTGATAAATATTTTGATAAAACCTCTCCATCAAATGATATAGTAATTGCTTTAATTTTGTCTTTGTCAAATAAATTTCTCATATATGACATCTCTGGATCATTATAACAAGACATTCCTCCAATTATAGCATTTGTATTTAATCCTCTTACTCTCATTGCTTTATTTATTACAATTTTTAATTTTGAAGGAACTAGCACTCCATTTGATTGTAAATCTCTTAAAAATGCAGTAAGTGGTTGTATCGTTAATATATCCATTGTTTGTACTAAGTATACTTCCTGTGCTATTCCAAAATATTCAAAAGGAGTTGTAAAATCACAATCTAATATTACTAATGAGAATTTTTTTATAAGTGCTGCAACTACAGCTTCTACATCTTGAACTTCTATTTTTTTCCCAGGAACTGAAGTAAACACTGTTAAATTTCTACTTACTTCTATTCCATCTACTATATCTTGTTCTAAACTTTCTAAGCAATTTAGAACTTTTCTTCTCAATGGCTCTTCATTTTTTGTATATATATAGTAAGAATTTCTATTACTTGTAACATCCAATATTGCAGTACTTATTCCAGATTTTGAAAGTAAATCTGCTATATTATTCACTAAGAAAGATGTTCCAGCTTTTGTAGCTCCAAGAAAAGCTACAACCTTTTTATCTCTTGAAAGATAATTTGTAAGTCCAGAATAATCTCTAGAAGTATTTGTAACTTCTATTTCACTTGTTTCTTCTCTTCTACTTTCAAAAGGATTTGTATTTGTATTAAACTTTGGTGCAAATGGTTCTGGTTCCTCGTCCTCAAATCCAGGAAGAGTATTTTCCTCTATTTCATCAAATCCTGGTAATGTATTTTCTTCTATCTCGTCAAATCCTGGTAAGATTGTTTCTTTTGGTTCTTCTTCACTTACTTCTTCTACAACTTTTTTAGGTCTTCCTCTTTTCTTAGGTTTTGCAGCTTCAACGGCCTCTTCTGGAGTTAACTCTTTTTTAGGTCTTCCTCTTCTTTTCTTTACTGGTTCTTCTTGAATTTCTGTTGTCTTTGGAGCAGTGCTCACTTCATTATTTAATTCACCCATAATGTCTTCAAATGGATCTTCTCCAATTTGCATTTGTTCATTAACTTCTGGTGCTTTTGGCACTGATCTAGGTGGTCTTTGTGGCTCTTCTACTCTCTTTGTAAGTTTTTGTGCATTTTCTTTATTTACAGCAGAAGGTATTACAACTGGTTTTGTTGGTCTACTTTTTGCAGAATTCGTCTCGATAAATCCTATTTTTAGATCTTCTTTCTTTTCTTCTTTTGCCTTTTCTTGTTTTTTATATGTTCCTTCACCAAATGTCATTATTGATTGATATTTTGGTGATTCTGCTTCTAGAACCGCTTTTACTCCAATAGGTAAAAACTTAGTTATTATTCTTAGCTGAGCATCACTATACTGTGCTGCAATGTTATTAAAACTATCTACATATCTTTCAGTATTTTTTCCAAGTTTTTTATAATGCATTAGTATATTTTGTATTTCTGTTTCACTTACATTATCTTCTGCTTCTGCTTGGTAATTAACTTCTTCAGTCTCTATTTTATAATAAGTTTTTGCTTCTCTCTTTGTACGAGGTTTATTTAATAACTTGCACACTTCTGGAATACTTCTATCACTTCCAAGTAGTGCATCATATATTCCTATTGAAAATAATTTAGATAATAAATTATCTGATTTTGAGCGTCTATCTGTTGCTATAAATATAATAGGAATATCTGTTCCTCCGATCACTTATAGCTTCATCACTTATTTTATCTAATTGTTCAAATAAAAATTTGTCTATAATATCAAAATTATTATTTGTATATGGTTCTAGATCTTCACTTATTACTATTCTATCATAAGTCTGATCTCTTTGTAATTCTTTAATTATTGCATTAAAATAATAAACATTTTTACCAGAAATTATTTCTCTATATTCTTTCTGATATAACTTTATAATTGATTCTGATACGCTTTCATTATTAACCGCAAATAAAACTTTCATTTGTTAACTCCTTCCAAATCCTTTTATTACAATCACAAATATAAGTGGTAGTACTTGTGCAATTACAAATAGAGTAATAAAGGCTATCATTGTATAAAATCCTTTGTATCTTACATCTAGTTTTCTTATACCAATTACATATTGATATATAGCACTTATCACTATTCCTAGAAAACAAAATGGAATACTAAATATTCTTATTTTGTCCAATATAAAAGCGGTAAACCCATAAGTTTCTGAACCATACTCTTCTATTTTCTTTTCTAGATCTGCTTTCTGTTCAGCTGATGCTCGTACTAGCTGACTTGTTTCATTTGAATCTAATTTATTTAATACTTCATCTGCTGTTGCAAATACAGTGCATGAAGATAAAAGTAAGACTATAAGTACTATTATAAAAACTACTATTTTTTTCATTTCTAGTTCCCTTCTATTTCAAATATATTTTTACTTTCAATTTTACACCTACTATAATACAATACTCTTGGAAAAATATCAAGTTATTTTTCGTTTTTTTATTATTATATTTCAATCTTTCCACTAAACTTCTTATCTATTGTATTTTTTAATTTTGCATTCTTACTGTCTTTAAGATTTTTGTCTTCACTTAATATTTTTATTGCCAGAGCTTGAACTTTTTTTAAAATTCCCATATCTTCAAATAGATTAGCAACTTTAAATTCTGGTATTCCATGTTGTCTTGTTCCAAAAAATTCTCCTGAACCTCTTAGTTCTAAATCCTTTTCAGATATAATAAATCCATCATTTGTTTCTTGCATAACCTTCATCCTTTCTCTTACATTATCTGATTTACCTTGGTACTTTAAGATACAATACGATTTATATTCTCCGCCTTCCAACTCGTCCTCTTAACTGATGAAGTGTTGCAAGTCCAAATCTTTCTGCATTTTGTACTACCATTACACTTGCATTTGGGACATTTACTCCAACTTCTATAACTGTTGTTGATATTAAAATATCTATCTTTCCTTCTTTAAACTCTTCCATTATATGATCTTTTTCTTTTTGCTTTAACTTTCCATGTATATATTCCACTTTATATTCATTAAATACTTGATTTTTATAATTTTCAAATAATTCTATTACAGATTTTGCATCTATATCTTCATTTTCTTCAACTAAAGGACATACTATATAAGCTTGTCTTCCCATTTTTATCTGATCTTTTATAAAATTATTCACTCTTGATTCCATTGAAAGTGGTACTGCAAAAGTATCTATTATCTTTCTATTTGGGGGCAGCTCATCTATTACAGATATATCTAAGTCTCCATAAAGAATAAGTGCTAAAGTTCTTGGTATAGGTGTTGCTGTCATAACTATTTTATCTACATTTTTTCCTTTTTCACTTATTATTTTCCTTTGATTTACCCCAAATCTATGTTGTTCATCTGTAATAACAAGTCCTAGATTTTTAAATTCTACATTTTCTTGAAGTATAGAATGTGTCCCTATAACAACATCAATATTTCCTGACTTTATATTCTCTAAAACTTCTCTTTTCTTTTTTGCTGTCATATTACTTATTAGTAATTCACATCTTATTCCAAATTTAGAAAGCACTTCTGAAAAACTTTCTAAATGCTGCATTGCAAGTATAGATGTTGGTGCCATTATTGCCATCTGATAACCACATTTTACAGCTTTGTATGCTGCAATTATTGCAACTACTGTCTTACCGGGATCCCACATCTCCTTGAAGTAGTCTATTCATAGTCTTGTCTGATTCCATGTCTTTGTCTATATCTTCTAAAGCTCTTCTTTGTGCATTTGTTAAATTAAATGATAATGTGTTTATTACATCTGACATTTTTATGTTTTTATCAAATCGTATACCATTTTCTTTTTCTATATTCTTATTTTTCAAATTTAAAAGTAAAAGTTGCATTGTTAGAAGTTCTTCAAAAGCAAGTCTTGTTCTTGCTTTTTCAAATTCTTTAAAATTCTCAGGAAAATGTATCTTTTTTACTGATGAATTCAAATCTAAAAGTTCATACTCATCTAATATATATTCTGGAAGAGTATCTTCTAAAGTATCTTTAACAAGATTTAAACCATTTTCTATTACTTTTCTCATTTGATTTTGAGATATATCATATGTAAGAGGATATATAGGTATAATTTTCCCAGTGTTATTATTTAATCCTTCTTTATCAAATACAGGAGAAACCATTGTAGTATGTCCACCATTCTTTGATATTTTCCCAAAGAAACTATACTCTTCTCCTATATGAAAATTAGCTTTTAAATATGGCTGATTATACCAAGTAAGCTCTAAAGAATCTGTCTCATCTTTTACTAAAAGTTTACAAATTTTCATTCTTCTATTTTTTGTAGTTATAACCTGCATTTTAGATACTACATAAGCTTTTACTAAAACCTCTTCTCCATCTACCGTATCTACTATTTTTTTAGCTATCCCCCTATCTTCATAGTTCCTTGGATAATATGTTATTAAATCTTCTAATGTAAAAATTCCGAAGCCTGTTTAATACTTTGGCTCTTGCTTCTCCTACACCTTTTATGTATTGAACATTTTTATTTAGATCCATATATTTTCCTCTTAAAATACAATTTTAAGATATTATATAACAAAATTTTGTTTTACACAAGATACCTTATATTTATTTAAAAAGAATGATAATATCTAAAATTTAAAAGATACTATCATTCTTTACTATTTATTAAATATCCATTTGGCTTCCTAAAAAACCTGCTGCTGACTCTACTACTTTTGCTTCTGTCTCTCCCATTTTTGTTTTTGCATCCTTTGACAAAAGTATTACACTTCCTATAACATCTCCTTGTGCAATTATTGGATATACTACTTGTGAGTTAAATTTTCTTTCATTTCCCTCATTTTTAATAACTGGTATAGATACCTCATTGTTTTCTTTACTTATATATACTTCTTTATCATCCATTAACTGTTCTAATTCTTTTGATAGATCTTGCTCTAGAAATTCTTTCTTAGCTCCTCCTGATACTGCAATAACAGTGTCTTTATCTGTTATACATGCAATATGTCCTGTTGTTTTTGATAAAGTTTCTGCATAACCACTTGCAAATTCTGAAAGTTCTCCTATTGGAGAATATTTCTTTAATATTACTTCTCCTTCTTTATCTGTAAAT
This sequence comes from Clostridia bacterium, assembly GCA_022799935.1. Taxonomy (GTDB): domain Bacteria; phylum Bacillota; class Clostridia; order TANB77; family CAG-508; genus JAAWPK01. The sequence goes on along the minus strand of JAAWPK010000003.1, from coordinate 37,561 downwards.
ATTTCAAGTGGATCTCCTTCTTTTATACGAAGTACCTTTCTTATTTCTTTTGGAATTACTATTCTTCCTAAATCATCTATTCTTCTTACTACGCCTGTTGCTTTCAAAACTATTCCTCCTTTTTATTTTTATCGCAAAGTATTTTCCTATGCGAGATTTTTTATGTTTTAAAACTATTATTTGTTATTTTAAAAAAATTATTCATTTAAAGTTATATTTTATGAATCTTTTGTATATACTGTTTTTATAAAAATGTTTTTGGAGGTTTAAGTTATGAATATACAAAGGATACAAGAAATTTTGAATAACAAAGAAAAATGTGATGTTTTTTATGAAGACAAGCCTGTATGGATACAAGAAGTGCAAGATAATTCAGCAAAAGTTGGATTTATCGATGGTTCTGGAGATAAAGATGTATATATAAATGATTTATATGAAAGTAATTTATAAAATATAATTTTACTTAAAAAGAGAATAGCATATTGTGAACTATTCTCTTTATTTATTACATATATTATATTTATTATTCTTGATAAAACTTTAATTTTACTTACAGCTTTTGTCATATACTTCTTTTAAATGTTTTTTTGAGATTACTTTGTCTATTCCTTCTTTACTTATTTCTGTAAATATTTCTGTAAGAAAATTCTTCATTTTTTGATTAGCTAAAACCTTATCTCTTTCTTTTGAAACCCAATATTCTAGTGGAAATTCTTTTGACCAAGATTTTCCACTATACACTATTCCTGCAGCTATTTTATCGCAAACCATTTCAGACATATATTTAAATGGTATTATTGGTAATTCCTTTGCATCTGCATCATACCAATATTCTAAATGATGTTTATTTCTCCCTTTATGATGAAGCCATGAAGCTGAATATCCTTTTTCTTCTCTCGCAACAGGTATAGGACTTCTTTTTCCTCCTTGATAATATTTTATAGATTCAAAAAACTCTGTTGGAGAATATTTTGATAAGTCGTGAAGAAGTCCTCTTATTGGAATTCCAGCTTTTATAGAAAGCTTAAATACAACCCATTTGTGCTTTGTAATTGTTTTCAAGTGTCCAAATATACTTTTCATTTTACATTGTCCCCTTTCAAGCGACTTAATAATTGAGTCCAAGCTTTTTGTCTATGAGTATGTCCTATTTCTTCTTCAGTCAAGTCATTCATTACTCTGTCAAACCCTTCTGGAATAAGAACTGGGCCATATGTAAGTTTTCCCATTGTTCCTGGAATTTTTGCAATTTTCCCTCTTGTCACTCCTTCACATATAATTACTTCTTCATTTTCAAGTATTGCAGTTAAAACACATTTAAAACTTGCTGTTCGTTTTTCATCTTCTACATCCTTCATTTCATTTAACAATTTTTCCAGCACTACTTCTTGAGGAGCATGATCTCCTGCATACCTTGCTGAATGTACTCCTGGTCTTCCGTCCGAATAGCATCTACCATTAGTCCTGCATCATCTGCAACAACTATTTTTTTTATTCCATTTTTTATACAAAAGTCTTTTACAGCTTTTGCCTTTATTAAAGAATTCTCTTCAAATGTTTCTCCGATTTTCTTCTATTTCCTCATTAAACCCTATATCTAATAATGTAACTATTTTTACATCATAATTATTGTATTCTAAAAATGATTGAACTTGGTCTTTTTTTCCCTTATTAGTTGTTGCATATACTATTTCCATTTGATTTCCTCCTTTTTGTTCCTAAATTTTAACATATACATATTCTTTTTTCAATATTTAAGTTTGACTTTAGTGAATTTATAGATTAGAATAGTAATATATTTTATAAGAGGTGATAATCATATGAAAAAATGTACTAAATTAACACTTATTTCTTTCGTACTATTAATGTTATTACTTTGTTTTCCTTCTTTTGCTACATCTTCTAAAATAAAAAATATAGATGTAAATAATCTTAATTTTAATAGTATAGATAAAAGTAAAGTAGAAGACCTAAAAAAAGCAATTAACAACATAGATGTAAATAGTCTCGATTCTGCTGCTATTATTGATAGTATAGACAAAAATGAAATATCAAATGGTAATATTAATTCTATAGATACAAATGCAATTAATATAAATGAAGTTACTGGTATTTATAAAGAGCTCTCAAAGGTTATTTCTAATAAAGATATAGCAGATTTAATCAAAGACAACTCTAAAGTTTTAGAAGAAGCTGGGATAAGTAAAGAAGCTTTATCTACTTCTGAAACTTTGCTTAGAACATTTGATTCTGATGCTATTATAGATATTGTCCAAAATGATTTAGATATTAATGAACTACTAAATATGTATAAAAATGGTTCTTCTTTAGAATCTATAATATCAAAAGTTATGTCTGAAACATCTATGCAAACTAAAATTAATATTATATGTAAGTTACTATTTTCAAACTTTTATATTAGATTTGCTATTTTTTGTTTAATAATTGTTGCTATCTATTCAATCTTTATAACTTCATTAATATTAAAAAAAGCACGGAAGAAAATCGTATATAACACTTATTCCTATTTATAGAGATATTATTCACTTAAAGATTTGCCATCTTTCTCCTTGGTTACTTATATTGTTTTTTGTACCTGTAATTGGATGGCTAGCACTTATATCTATTGCAATAATTGGGAGATTTGAACTTTCTAAAAGTTTTGGACATGGATTCTTTTTTGGACTAGGACTTTTATTTTTGCCAACAATTTTTAGAACAATTATAGCATTTTCTGGGAATGAATATATTGGAGATAATCCAGAAGAAGATTAAAAAAAGCAAAGTATTATGTAGATTTTTCTGGATAATACTTTATTTTTTTTATAATATGTAGTATAATATTGTATGGAAGTTTTTTAGATTTGGAGGAAATATTTATGTGGTATATTTGGTTAATTGCAGCAGGAGTATTTTTTATTGCAGAAATCATTACCGTTGGTTTTATGATTTTTTGGCTTGGAGTTGCTGCACTTATAGTTACTATTTTAAGCTTATTTGTATCTAATATCTTCGTTCAGATGGCTGTTTTTTTAATTCTTTCAACATTGCTTCTACTTTTTACAAGACCTTTTGTAGATAAATTTGCAAATAATAAAGAAACTGTTCTTACAACAAATGTTTACTCAATAGTTGGAAAAGAAGCAATTGTTGTTAAAACATTTGATAGCTCTTCTAAAATAGGTCAAATAAAAGTTGGTTCAGAAAAATGGACTGCCAGATCAGCAAATGATGAAATTTATTCAGAAGGTGATACTGTCAGAATTGATTCTATTGATGGAGTCAAAGCAATAGTATCAAAATTATAAAGTTTTTAATGTTTAATTATATATAAAAAAATAAGGAGGATTTTTTATGTGGTTTTTAATAGTATTACTTATAATAGTTTTAGTAATTGCATTTAAATCAATTAAAATCGTTAAACAAGCTGAGGTTTACATCATTGAAAGATTAGGAAAATATCATAAAATTGCAGACGCTGGTCTTACAATAATTATTCCTTTTTTCGATCATGTTCGTTCTGTTGTTAGCTTAAAACAACAAACAATGGATATTCCACCTCAAGGAGTTATTACAAAAGATAATGTTACAATAACAATAGATACTGTAGTTTTCTATAAAATTACAGATCCAGCAAAAGCAGTTTATGAAATTCAATCTTTAAGAAAAGGTATTGAATACTTAGCTATCACAACTATTCGTGATATTGTTGGTAAAATGGACTTAGATCAAACATTTAGTTCAAGAGATATGATTAATGATAGATTAAGAGTTATCCTTGATGAAGCTACTGACCAATGGGGTTGTAGAGTAGACAGAGTTGAAATAAAAGACATTACTCCACCTGCTGATATTCGTGACGCTATGGAGAAACAAATGAATGCAGAAAGAAATAAAAGAGCAGCTATTCTTCAGGCAGAAGGAGAAAGACAATCTGCAATAACTATAGCTGAAGGTCAAAAAGAAGCTGCTATACTTGCAGCAGAAGCTGAAAAAGAGTCTAAAATAAGAAAGGCTGCTGGAGAAGCTGAAGCTATTAAAAAAGTTGCTGAAGCTAAAGCTAAAGAAGTTGAAATGATATATGGTGCAATCAAGAATTCTAATCCAGATGATAAATTAGTTCAATTAAAATCATTAGAAGCTTTACAAGAAGTTGCAAATGGTAATGCAAATAAGATATTTATTCCATTTGAAGCAACTGGTGCTTTAGCAAGTCTAGGAAGTGCAGCAGAAGTTTTCAAAGAAAAAGGAAATAAATAGTTTTAAATACATATAAAAAATAAACACTTTTCATAAGGAAAGTGTTTATTTTTTTAATACTTATTTCTCAACTTATATTTTTAAATATATATTTCTAAATATGATATTATTAAATATGCTATATAGTATAAAGCTTCTATGGCAATAAATGTTTTTAAAAATTTAGTATTATCTTCTTCTCCAAATAATGCTTTAACTCCAAAGAAAGTAAATACTATTGTTATTGTACTGCAAAAAGCTGAAAATGGTGTTAAAAGTTTTGAAATACTTGAACTTATTATATAAAGAATACTTACTATTCCTGCTACAATAGTTGGTATATTTGCTGCAGTAATTGATGTAAGAACTGTTATAAATGATTTTTTATTATCTTTATTCATCATAAATACAATTGCTGACATAATTACAACTGATAATATTGGTGCAATCATTGTCTTTAATAATCTTAAAAAGTTTTTTGTAAAACTATATGCAAAAAAGCTATCTATTGAATGATATCCTTTTACTAAATGTACTATTCCAACAACAACTATCCATAATATAACAAGTACTACCGCGAATTTAAAATCCTTATTAGTATTATCTTCTGCAATTTCTTTTAATCTAACTAAAGGTCTTTTCATCATCTCTGTAATAAATCCAGTTGTAGCCTTTGCATCTTTTTTAATGTCTACATTTTTTATTGTTTCTTTTACTTCTTTTGCAGTTTTAACTGTTTCCTGTTTTATTTCTTCAGCATTTACTGCCCCTTCTTTTTTCTCATTTTCTTCCATAAAGGGTCCTCCTTTTATTAATTTATATAGCGATTATACTATAAATATGATAATTTGTCATTAATTATTGAAAAAAAATAAAACCTAGAAAACTCCAATTTTCCAGATTTTTATTTTTTCTTTATTGTATACCATATTTTTTCTTAAATCTATCTGCTCTACCACCTGTTGTGCTTTGTTTTAAGTTACCTGTCCAAAAAGGATGACATTTTGAGCAAATATCTACACTTATAGCTTTTTTTGTTGATTTTGTAGTAATAACATTTCCACATGCACATGTTATAGTTGCATCTGAAAATTCTGGATGTAAACCTTCTTTCATTATGCATTTCACCTCTTTCTTTATTTTTATATCTTATTTAGAAATTTATTTTTCTACTTCCTTTTGATTAACTTCTGCATACTCTGCAGTTTGAGTTAACTGGTCTAAATATGACATTTTAGTAACTAATTTTGATACTATATTAAATAGACAAGCAATTATTATTATTAACATTCCTATTCTTTTCCAATTCTTGGCTAGCATAATATCAGCTCCTTACTAAACATTTTACCATAATATTTATTATACATTTTTTTTTTATATTTGTCAATGAATACAATTATATTTTTATATTTCAAGTTTACAAATTGTTTTTTTTGACATTTTATGTGAAGTGTGATATAATAATAATATAAAATGTTGCAGTAGTAACATAAAAATAATTTATTTAATACTAGGAGGAAACTCACAATGAAGAACAATATGAAGACTTACATCATGACTGCTATCCGGTCCACCCTTTCTTCCAAGGATCCCACGGCCGCCTATGCGCACCTTCTCCTTGCTGGTTCTGACGACGACAGCCTGAACGATCTCACGCTGATTGGTGGTGTAGGTTTCAACCTCAGTTCCACCGCCGATTACCAGCAGATGCGTGCCGTCACCAAGATGAGCGAGTGCCGTATGAGCTTCGAGCAGCTTGCCGAGCTCCACGCCACCTTCAAGGTCATCGCAAGGCCGTCCAAGGAAGGCAGCGACTCAACTGGCATGTTCCAGCTGGTGGAGCCCCTGGCCGTCGGTATCAACAACACCTTTATCGTTCTTCGCGGAACGGACACCTCCATCAAGACGGAGGCCGAAGCCCTCGCAACTCTCAAGAGCCTGGAAAAACACGGTAGGCTCTAAGATCGAACAAAAGAGCATTTCCCCTTGCTGGCCACAGTTTGGCCTAGCGTACTAGTAAAGGAAGTGGCGGTTTTTATACCGCTACTTCCTCTTTTGTACTCTAATAAAATTATCTTAAGTTTATTATCTCTTACTAAATTGTGGAGCCTTTCTAGCTTTTTTAAGACCGTATTTTTTTCTTTCTTTCATTCTTGGATCTCTTGTTAAAAATCCTTTTGCTTTTAATGCTGGTCTATATTCACTATTAGCTTCATTTAATGCTCTAGCTAATCCATGGCGGATTGCTCCTGCTTGACCTGAGAATCCTCCACCTTTTACTGTACAGATTACATCATATTTGTTTAATGTATCTGTTGCAACTAATGGTTGTCTTACTATTACTTTTAAAGTTTCTAAGTCTAAATATTCATCTATATCTTTAGAATTGATAGTTATTTTTCCTTTACCTGGTACTATTCTAACTCTAGCAATAGAGCTTTTTCTTCTTCCAGTACCATAAAACATTATTTTATCTGAACTTGCTTTAGGCATTTACTTTTCCTCCTTTAAAATTCCCATACTTCTGGTTTTTGAGCTATGTTTTCATGTTCTGCTCCAGCATATACTCTTAATTTTTTTACACTTTGTCTTCCTAAACTGTTATGAGGAAGCATTCCTTTTATTGCTAACATCATTGCCTTTTCTGGATTATTTTGTAACATATCTTTTGCAGATACTTCTTTCATTCCTCCGATATATCCTGAATGATGTCTATATACTTTTTGATTTAATTTATTTCCTGTTAATATAACTTTGCTACAATTGATAACAATAACATGATCTCCAACATCCATATTAGGTGTAAATGTTGGTTTATGTTTTCCTCTAAGTAATTTTGCAGCTTCTGTTGCAACTCTACCTAATGGTTTACCTTCTGCATCAATTATATACCATTTTCTATTGATTTCTCCTTTTTTTACACTATAAGTAGTATTATTCATGGCAATCAATTTCCTCCATTCTGATTTCATTTATATCTTAAATATATATCAAAATAATATAGTTTTACCGGGAAAAAATCTATATTATTTATATACCTTATCATAACACTACAATATTTTATTACATTTTACTTAGAAAGTCAATACTTTCCATTAAATTTTTTATTTTTCTAGTAATAAATTCCATATAATTAATATTTAAAGTTTGTTTATTGATAAATATTTATTACTTATTTCTGAATTGTTGTGTTTTCTTGTGATAATAAGTAGTTTCTTAAATCTACTGTATCTGGATGAATCAGTCTTTTTGTTCTTATTGATTTTTGTAGAGTAGATTCTATAACAACAAGTATTGCTTCATTCAAGTCTTCTTTTGCCAATTTTCTTAATTCTTCTACTCCTTCATATTCTCTATTTTCTTCTATTTTATCTGCTAAATATATTATTTTTGCAAATGTATTCATATTTCTGTTCCCTGTTGTATGAAAAAGCACTGCTTTTTGTATTTCTATATTTGCTCTATATCTTATCTTTGCAATACTTGCCCCAAGTTTTGCATGCATTAATGCAATTTGCTTTTGTTCAACTTCGTCAATTTTAATTTTATGTGCTTTGGCATAATCTTCAATCTCTCCTCTTGTAAATTCCTTTGCAACATCATGTATAAGTCCTGCAAGTTCTGCCTCATCTTCATTTTCTCCATAAATATGAGCAAGTTCCTTTGCCATTTTCATCGTTCCGAATGGAATGTTTAAATCTTTTTTCTGATAATATTTCCTTTATATCTTCTTTTATATCCTCTATAGTCATTTTTCTCTCTCCTTAATACAGTTTTTCATAAATTCTATAATTTTTTAACATTTTTCTTACATAATTGTTTGTTTCTTTATATGGAATATTCTCTATGTCTGATCCATCGTTTCTTATTATTCCTTCGTTTATCCATTTTGCAACTGTACCTATTCCTGCATTATATGCTGCTATAGCTAGATGATAATTACCATCATAATAATCTAAAAGTGTTCTAAAATATTTAGTTCCAATTTCAATATTAGTTTCTGGATTTTTTAGATCAATATCATTCATTCCAATGTTATTTGCAACCTCTTCAGCAGTTTTTTCCATGAGCTGTGTAAGTCCGAATAGCTCCACTTGATGAAACACTATTGGGCTCAAAATTGCTCTCTGTTTTTATTAAAGCAAATATCCAATTTTCTTCTATATTATACTTCTCAGCATATTTGGATACATATTCTAAATAGTTTTTAGGATATATCTTTTTTAGAACTAGTTTGTATATTTCAAATATACTTATTAGAAATACAATAATTATTAATATTGTTATTAACGCCTTCCTTTTGTTCAATGTTTTACTCCTTTTTCCTTTGCTATTTACAGCCATACCAGTTATCTGCTTCTTCTACTTCTGCAACTAATGGCACTAAAAGTTTTGCTACATTTTCCATTGCATCTTTTAACATTATTTTTACTTTTCCTTCTTCATCTTTTGGAACTTCTAATAATAATTCATCATGTATTTGAAGTAACAGCTTTGACCTTAATTTTAGCTCTCTAATTCTCTTATCAACTTCTATCATAGCAAGTTTCATTATATCTGCTGCTGTTCCTTGTATTGGCATATTTAATGCTGCTCTACTTCCAAATTGCCTTACTATAAAATTTGCAGCTTTTAGTTCTGGTATATTTCTTCTTCTTCCAAATATTGTAGTTACATATCCTTTCGTCTTAGCTTCTTCATCTATTTCTTCCATAAACTTCTTTATACCCTTATATTTATTTAGATATTGTTCAATGTATTCTTTTGCTTCTTTCTTAGTTGTTTTTATTTGCTCAGATAATCCAAAATCACTTATTCCATAAACTATTCCAAAGTTTACTGCTTTTGCATGAGTTCTTTCTTCTACTGTTACTTCTTCTAGCTTTTTATTAAATACTTTTGAAGCAACTTCTTTATGTATGTCTGTTCCTGTTTTAAAAGCATTTATCATATTCTCATCTTTTGAAATATGTGCAAATACTCTAAGTTCTACTTGTGAGTAATCTGCATCTACAAATATATTTCCGATTTTCTGGCTTAAATACCTTTCTTAGCCTCTTTCCAAGCTCAAACCTCGTTGGTATATTTTGTAAATTTGGTTCTGCAGAACTTATCCTTCCTGTTGCTGTCACTGTTTGGTGAAAATATGAGTGTATTCTATTTGTCTTTGGATTTATATATGGAAGCATTCCTTCTACATAAGTAGAGTTTAACTTCATAAGTTGTCTATAGTCTAGTATTTCATTTATTATTGGATGTTCTTCTCTTAATTTTTCTAGTACTTCAATATCTGTTGCATACCCACTCTTTTTCTTTTTTTGTACTGGCAATTTTAAATCTTCAAATAATATCTTTCCAAGCTGTTTTGGAGAATTTATATTAAATTCCTGACCTGATAATTTATAGATTTTGTCTGTTTTTTCTTCTATTTCTGCTTTTATCTTTCTTCCATACTCTATTAGTTCTTCCTTTTCTACATATATCCCATTATATTGCATTTTTGCAAGCACTCTTGATGTTGGCATTTCTATCTTATTAAATAGTTCCAAAGTTTCTTGTTCTTCCATAAATTTTTTTGTAACTGGATATAGTTTGTCTATTACATATACATACAAAATACTTTTTTGTTTTTCTATCTCATTTTGTTTATTTTCTTCTCCTATATTAAATAGATTTAACTGCTGTTCTTTATCTTCCTCTTTTATAAAATTTGATATTTCTAAGTTCAAATAGCGAATTGCAAGGGTTTCTATATCATATTTATTTTTTATAGAATCTATTATATATCCTGCAATTTCTGCATCATAGAAAAAACCTCTTAAAGTTATATCATTTTGTTTAAGTAATATATAATCTTGCTTAAGTTTATATCCTATTTTTTTAATTTCTTCATTTTCAAAAATTTCTTTAAAGTGTTTCTTTATCGTTTCTATATCTTCAATATAATAAACAGTATTTCCTATTTTAATACTTATGCTACATATTGTCTTTTTTATTATATCTTCTTCTTTTCCTCTATCTTCTGTATTTAGAAAATATGTTATCTCATTTTTTTCTTTTATTTTTAATATTAAATCTTCTATGTCTTTTTCACTTAAAAGTTCTTTTATTTCTATTTCATCAAATGGATTCTGTTCTTTTGTCTCATCTCTTAATGAAAATCTATCTATATATTTATTGAATCTTAATTTTGTAAATATTTCTAATACCTTTTCTTTGTCCCATTCTTTTCTTTCTAAGTCTTCAATCTTTTCATCTAAAGGACTTTTAATGTTTATAGTTCCAAGTGTTTTAGAAAGAAGAGCACTTTCTTTTCCGATCTATTAGTTTTTCTCTAAGTTTTCCTTTTATTTCTTCTGCTTTTCCGCTTCTCTATCTCTTCATATAATTTCTCTATTGTTTTATATTTTTTTATAATATTTAAAGCAGTTTTTTCTCCTATCCCTGAGACTCCTGGTATATTATCTGACTTATCTCCCATGAGTCCTTTTACTTCTATTAGAGCTTTAGGTTCTATTCCATATTGTTCTAATATTTTTTCTTTATCATAATCATCTTCTTCTGTCTTTCCCATCTTTGTCCTTGGGATTCTTATTGTTATCTTTTCTGTTGCAAGCTGAAATGTATCTCTATCTCCCGAAAGAATAGTTACATCATACCCTTTCCTTCCGTGCCATTTTAGCAAGTGTTCCTAATATATCATCTGCCTCATATCCTTCTTTTTCTATAATCTTAATATTCATAGCCCTTAATACATCTTTTATTATTGGCATTTGAACTGCAAGTTCGTCTGGCATTCCTTTTCTTGTCCCCTTATACTCACTATACATTTGATGTCTAAAAGTTGGTGCTTTTAAGTCAAATGCAACACCTATATATTCAGGATTCAAATTATCTATAATTTTAAACATTATCGCCAAAAAGCCATATACTGCATTTGTATATGTTCCGATCCTCTGTCATAAGCATATTACTTCCAGCAATTCCATAAAATGCTCTATTTAATATACTATTTCCATCTATTAAAACAACTCTACTCATTTTAACCTCCATTCTTTTATACCTATGGTATATTCCATGTCAGAATTATATAATCTGAGGCTATAAGTAGTATTATCATAATAATACTTACTACTTCAAATATCTTTTTTGCTTTATTTTTATTTTTCATTTTTTCTAATTCAAAACAGATTATAAATCCTTGTATAAAAATTACTGGTACTATGTATCTAAAATCCATACTACATCCATATGGTAGTTTTATATTCATTATTGTAAAACTTATCAAATTAATTATAAGTAAATATATTAACATATTTTTATGTACTATATGTCTTTTGTTTCTTGAAACCGTACTTTTAGCAATATAAATAATACTTGTAATTGTATAAATTATACCCATTATCATAGCCATTATATAACAAATATAAGATATTTTATCTATTCCCCATTCCCATTCTCCAAATAGTGATGTTTTTAATAAATAAATTGGTACTGAATGTTCTAAATAAGGATATGCATACATAGTAAAAATTTCTTTTGAAAATGGAAAAAATCTTTCAAAGTATGAGTAATTACCTCTATATAACTTCATATCTTTCAAATCTAAAACATATAATAATGGCTGATCAAATAATATATAATTTCTAATATTATACCACAAACCTATTGGAAGTGCTATACTTCCGAATAATATAAATGTATATATGTATTTTTTTATAATTCTTTTCTTATTTTCTGACTTTTTTAGGTCTCTATATAATCTTAAAATAAATATATATATTATTGGTATTGCAACTATTCCAGCATTTGTTTTTGCCATTACTGCAAGTCCAGTTACAATCCCAATCCACACAGTATTTTTTGCATTAGGCTTTTTGTACCATTTTATAAGTCTCAGTATACTCCACATAATCATAGTAACAGATAAGCAGTCATTATTAACACTTCCAGATAAAATTATGAGTGTTGGATGAAGTGCTGTAATAAACATTATAAATAATATATGCTTTTCTTTTAATTTAAACTCTTTAGCCATAGAATATATAATTCCGAACTAATATCATAGAGTATATAAGTGTTATATATTGAAAACTTTCCCATGCTTTAAATATAAATTCCTCATTTTCATCTACATTATGTGGATCAATATCTTTTACAAAAAGGCTTTCAAATTTCATTACGATCGCACATATCATTTGATGAAGTGGTGGATGATAATATTGGTCTTCATTGCTATTTGGTAAATGCCCTGTTTCATAAATTGTATATATATATCTTATATCTAAATCATGTTGTCTTTCTGTAAATGGCATTCTAACAACATATATAAGTCTTACAATAAATGCCAGTAATATAATAGCTATCAATATTACTTTATATTTTTTATTTTTCACATTTAACTCCTTTTTTCATGATAAGTCTTTTCTGTATTTACATTCCAAATGTTAGAGTTGTCTTTTATATTGTTCTTAATATTATTAACTGCCTCAATTGCTGTAAGCATTGAATGATCCATATTATTGTATCTATGTTGACCATTTCTTCCTACACAATATAAGTTTTCATATGTATCTATGTATTTTATAAGCTTATCTATATCTGAATATGTATCAAAATATGCAGGATATGCCTTTTTTACTTTTTCTCTATGTGTATCTAATACATCTTCTTTATTTATTATTCCTATTTTCTCCAACTCATCTATTGAGAAATTTATAAATTCTTTATCATCCATATTCCAATATTTATCATCTTCATTTGCAAAATATTCAAGTCCAAGCCATACATTCTCTTCTGGATTTTTTACTAAATATGGTGACCAATTGTTGAATATTTGTATTCTTCCTAAATGTACCTCTGGCTCTTGTACATATATCCAAGTATCTGGCACTATATTAGATAAAGTTTTTATTTTAGTTTCATTTCTTATTTTTAATTTTTTAACAAGTACCCCTACAGTTATAAAGTCTCTATATGGAAGTCCATTTGCAATATTTAATATCTCTTTTGGAACTTCCTCTTTTTTCATACCAATTATCAAATCTTTAATTGGCATACTTGAAATAAATATATCTCCTATTATCTCTTCTTTATTTCCATTTACTTCACATTCTACTGATACTATTTTATTATTTTTTATATTTGTACTTATAACTTTATGACTTTTTAGTATTTTTCCTCCTTGTTCTACTATTCTTTCAGCTAATACTTCCCATAATTCTCCGTGGTCCAAATTTCGGATATAAAAATTCTTCTATTAGTGATGTTTCAGTATTTTCTTTTGTCTTTTTTCCTAACTTTTTATTGAACATATCTTTTACTACAGCTTTTATTGATATTCCTTTTACTCTTTGTTCTCCCCAATCTGCTGATATTTGACTTGGATGTCTTCCCCACAATTTCTCTGTATATTTTTCAAAGAACATACTATATAAAACCTTACCAAATCTATTTATATAAAAATCTTCTAAAGAATTCTCTTTTCTTTTTACAATAATTGACTTTAAATAGCTGAATCCAGCTTTTATAGTCCTTATAAATCCCATATTAGTGAATGTTTCTTTTTTCATACTTATTGGATAATCGAAAAACTTCTTTAGATAAAATATTCTAGATACTCTATTTCTTTTTAACATTACAATATCTTCTTTTTCTGGATCTGGTCCATTGTCTAGCTTGATCTCTCTATTAAGTATTATGTCATCATAAGCACCCTTTCCTTGAACTGGCATAAGTTCTTTCCAAAACTCTAATATCCTATCATCTTTTGAAAAAAATCTATGACCTCCTATATCCATTCTATTTCCATTGTATTTTACAGTTCTTGATATCCCTCCTATTTCATTCGTTTCTTCTAAAATTATCACTTCATATTCTTTGTCTTTTATTAATTCATATGCTGCTGTTAGCCCTGCTGGTCCAGCACCTATTACAACTACTTTTTTCATTTTTTCTCCTTAATCTTTTAATATACATATTCACTAATATACAAAGTATCGTTCATACATATATATCCATTTGAAATTATTCCATTTAAAAGTAAGTCTATGTATTCATTATACATTTCGTCACTTGCTTTTACCTTTTCTAACTTTCTTCCCGTATAAAAGTTAATAATTCCGATCATTTGACCAATTAGCTCTTACTCCGACTGTATGTTAAGACTGACCTATTTTCTATCTCATCATAAAATGCATAATCCAAATATCCTTTAAATACTATATCTACAATATATTTTACTTCTACATTATTTTCTTTTTCATATTCTCTTATATATTTATCTATTTCTTGTACTTCTTGCATTTCTAAAGCATTTACTTGTTTATGTTGGTACATTACATTTATATAGTTATATATGCCAAACATACTATAAAAAATCAATATAAATATTAATAAATATGTTAAAATTGATCTTTCTTCAAAAATATCTGTTTTGCAATATAAATATATAAGTAGTAGTCCTATTGTTGCACCTATTGAAAATCTGAGTCTTCCTGTATAAAAACTAGTAAGACTAAGTATAAATGTTATAAAGCTACTTGCTATACTAACCACTGCAAGCATTATAAAGTTTATAATATTTCTTATTAAATTTTTTCTAATAATTATAAAATTGCAAATTGCAATAAAGAATACAGCTCCGAACTAATGCCAAAAATAGCCATTTGGGAAATAGATTGCAAGTATTTATAAGTATATCTGTTAAATTATCAAATATATATTCTATATTATCTGCTATCTCATTTATGCCACCTGCTCTTACTTGTGTGAGTCCTAAGGCTCTTCCTGTTATTTTTACTTGTATAAGATTAGATAAAATGCCGAAGTCCAGCTATTACACCACTTGTTATTACATCCCTTATATTGTCTTTTATCTTATTATTTTCTTTTAATAATGAGAAAATAAATGTTATTGCAAAAAAGAATCCAATTATGCCTTGATACATAAATATAGCAAGAATAGTTAAAAGTAAACTTTTTATTAGATAATATTTATTTCTATTTACAAGTATATTAGCAGATATTATGTATAAAAGAAGGCTTAGTGCCATTACAATCGATTCCACAAAATACATGTTTTCTATATACATAAAATTAAATATTGTAAAATACGCAATAATAAAAACAATAAGTTCTATGTATTTATTCTCTGTTTTTTTATATTTCAATATTAAATTTTTTAATACAATTACAGCTATGCAAGATACAAGAATAGCTACCACAAGTGTAAATATAACGAACACAGAAATATGCATATTCACAGCATTTGCAAATAAACCTAATAAACACATAAAAACTCTACCATCATTTAAAGACCAGTTTATTGCGTATTTTTCATATCCTACATTTATAATATTATATGTATCTGTTGCATAATGCATTGTTACAAAGTTATAAAATATCACAAGTGTTATTAAAAATATAATTATAAGACTTATCAAGTCTTTTTTGGACACTTTCATATTATTTATTACTTTCCTTTGCTTTTAAATCAATTCTTTTATATATTTCTCTAGAGCTTCTTTAGTTAGCATTCCTGTATATGATTTCACTATTTTTCCATCTTTATCTATAAATACCGTTTGAGGAATTGAATACACCCTATATGCATTTGAAGCACTATATTCAGTATCAAAATATACAGGAAATTTATAATTATTTTTATTTATAAATTCCTTTACACCTTCTACTGTATCATCTTCTCCATCTGTTAGATTTACCATTAAAAATTCAATTTGTCCATTATATTTTTCATAATATTCATCAAATTCTGGAAGTTCTCCTTTGCAAGGTCCACACCATGTTGCCCAAAAATTAACAACTATAGGTTTTCCAAAAAAATCTGATAATCTTACTTTTTCATTATTCATATTTAATACTGTGAAATCTTTTGCCTTTTTTGTCTCTGTACTTTTTGTTTCTTGATTAAGATCTGGTAAATACTTATCTTTTAAATTGTTATACCCATTTACTGCAAGTATAATAACTATTATAAAAATTACAATAGCTATAATAAATTTTACATATTTTTTCATCAATAACTTCTCCTTATATAAAAGAATATAATAACTTGTTCATAAGTCCAAAAGACATTGAAATTCCAATGATAATTAGAAATATGCCACATATATTATTAATTATACTATAGTTCTTTTTTATAAAATCAAAAACTGAATTTAACTTTTTTATTAGAATAGCAGAAATTACTATTGGTATTCCAAGTCCTAATGAATAGACAAAAAGAAGTGCAATTCCTTTTAAAATTGTTCCTGAAACTGATGCCATCATTAAAGCTGAACCTAAAAAAGCTCCTACACATGGAGTAAGATTTATTGAAAAAATTACTCCAAATAAAAATGCTGAAAAAACTCCTGTTATTTCTCTTGTCTTTTTGTTTCTACTTTTAAATATTTTTATATTAATAAATTCTAGATAATTTAGTCCAAAGATTATAACAATAATTCCACAAACAATATTCACAATGTTTTGATAATCTTTTAAAAGACCTCCTATTGTCCCTGCAAATATACCTAATATGCAAAATACTATTGTAAATCCAATCACAAAAGAAATTGCATTTGTAATAGTGCTATTATTTTCCTTATTTGCATCTCCTGCGAAATATGTTAAATATATTGGTATCATAGGTAACATGCAAGGAGATATAAATGATATTAATCCTTCTAAAAAAGTAATGATATATATCAATGCTTTTTCCTCCTTAATTTTTCTATAAAATAATAAAAAACTTTATTATTATTTTTTCTTACTTTTTATTTTTAGTATGCAGAAATCTATCTTCCTCTGCTATAACTGATTATGACCGCATTTTTTTATTAATCTTGCAGTTTTAATCCTCTATCGTATCCTCTTCGTTAGCATCATTTTCGTCATAATCCTCAACATCATCATTTGTATTTAATAATAAACCATTATATACATCAAATTTAATTCTCAAATTTTGTTTCATTTGTTATAAAGGTTCAACATTACTTCTTAAAGCTTCTAAATTTTTAGACATTTCACTAAACTGTGCTATACTACTTAAACTATTAGCCCACTCTTGAGCTCTCTCTTGAAATATTTTTTGAAAAAATACTGTAATTATTTTATAATCTTTTAATATAATTTCTTCATCTTCTTTTTGGCAATCTAATTTTATTATTCCTTTTACATTTCTTCTTGGAAATATTCTTGCCTCTTTTGGCTGTAATATATATTTCTTTGTTTCAAACTTTACTTCTACTACAAATTTATCATTTTCCTTTTTTACTTCTAGTATATTAATATCTTCTTCTCTAAAATTTTTTAACAGTAAACTTTTTAGTAGTATTTCTTTATCTCCCCAAACATTGTATTCTAATTTTACAGTCTTATTAAAATTATACTCTAATTTATTTATAAATTTCAATATAACTTCCTTATTATATAATTTAACACAATCTGTTTCTGGCAATTTATTTTCATTAATTATAGTTTTTAAGCAGTTTTGCACTTTCTCATTATTTGGTTCAATATATTTAATTATTAACTGTGTATTATTATGTATCTTTTTAAATTGTTCCAATAATTCTGGACTATTATTTTCAAATATGTTATCTCCAGAAAAAAAATATATTTTATCAAACTCTTCCATTTCTTCAGCATACAATATAGTTTTCCAAATAAGTGCATCCTTAAAGCCAGAATCACTCTTCCTTTTTTGTTCTGTTTTATCAAAAGGTGGTAATTTATTTAAAGCTTCATTCACAAGCTCTTTATATATTTTTATTTGATACTTTAAGTTGATGATTTTCACTTTATTTAAATATTCTTTTTCTTCTTTATCCACTATCTCATCTATATTGCTTTTTGGCATTTCTCCACTAAAACCATATTTTAAATTATTATAAACTTTTTCAAATTCTTTATATTCTTGATGATATACTTGAATTTTTTGACATTTTAATTCCCTCATAATTGTTTCAGGCATTAGATAAACTATCTCAACTTTGTTATTTATCTTTTTTATATCCTCAATATAATTTATAAAAAAGTCCATATTTTCTAAATATTTTTCTTGATTGCAAAGTTTTAAATTATTATCCCTTACTTTTTTAGTTAATATATTTGTATCTGTAATAATCCCAATTTTCATTAACTTTCCTCCATTGTCTTTCAATCTTTTAAAGATATATATTTTTGATTTTTACTAGTTGGCTTATCTGGTATTGTCATTTTTAATATACCTTTTTCCACTAATGGCTTTATATAATCTCTTCTAAATCTCTTAATATTTTTATATCCCAAATAATTCATTATCTGTATTGCAGTTTTTGGTTCTTCGCAATATATAATAATTCTATTTAGTGCCTCAACTGGTGCCTCAACTGGTGCCTCAACTGGTGCCTTATTACCATAAGCTAATGCTTCATTAAATTCTTTTACATTCATTTTGTTAATATCATTAACTTTCATCTCATTTAAGACTTTTACTAGAGGAACTTTTGCTTTAAAAATATCACCATCTTCAAATATTGGTTCATTTCCTGAATATACTTTAGAATAATTAGTAATATTTCTAACTCCACTTCCTAATTCATCAGCCAATCCTATTTCTCTAAAAATTTTAGCTATTTTAGGGTTTTTTGAATATGGTATACAATTATTTAATGTTATAAATCCTCTCATTCTTGGTGCATTAGGGTTTTCTGTATAAATATCATTTGGTGTTATAATTATTCTTGATGTTATTCCACTAGAAAACTCACGATGAATTAATAAATTACTACATAATTCTCTTGCAATTTTGTCTCTAATGCTAACACTATGTGAACCTTCAAGATGAAATTTATCATTTGTATGTTTTTGTATAAAATGCATTAATCTTTCATAACTATCAATTAAATTTGTAATAATAACATCTCTATCATCATATCTATTCATATCTTCATTTCTATATATTGCATCTGTCTTAAAATTAGATAAACATGACATAATTGTTTCATCTGTTCCAAAAATTAATATAGCAGCTAGTGTCAATCCGCATTGTTTAGTCATTACATCTTCTCTATATAATCCTGAACTTTTTATTATTTCTTCGTTACTCATATTTTTCCAAGGATGGTTGGCATTTTTTAATAAAGCCCATTTTATTGCTTTTTCAAATAAATCTTCTCTTAAATTCTGCATTGTAGCATATGGGAAAATTTTATCTTCTATATGCATTTCCCTTTTTCTTATATACATATCTGCCACTAAATTACTGTTATCCGTAATATCAAAATCTCCATCTTCATTTCTATCGTATATTCTTCCATTACATCTATACACTTCTGACGAATCTGGAATATTTATATACAATACTATTTTTCCTTTTATTTTAACTTCTTCAATTTTTAAATATACAGTTGGTGATATTTTTGAAGTATTGTTACATAAATTAACAAAATCCTTTCTAATTTGTGATACACAACTTTCGTCTATACCAATAATTTCTTTATTATCACTAACACCTAATATTATATTTCCACCAAATCTATTTAAAAATGCGCATACTGTTTCAAATAAATTTTTAGGTAATTTAGTTTTTGACTCTTTAAATTCTGTATTTATTTTCTCGCCTTGATTAATTAGATTGTTAATTAACTGCTCCATAAATACCTCCTCATATTTTATCATATAATTATTTATATTATCTTCTCTTTTTTCTATTTTCAAAATAAATAGTTAATACTAATGCTAATATAACTTATTTTTAGAATAATCCTCTAATAATCTACATATAGCTTTTTCTATTTGTTTATTAGTATATTCCTTCGGCAAATATTTTCTTAGTTGGTCATAAGACATGGTAAACTTTTCTTTTTGATTTGGTTTTTCTTCTAACATAATTTGTTCTATAGTTTCTTCATTCAACTTTCCATCTAATTCTAACTTTTTCATTCTTATTGCTTGTCCAACTGTTGGTGTTGCATCTTCCATGTCAATAAAATCACTAACTATTTTTTGATTTTCTTTAGTTAAATATGATAATTCTAATGCAGGACTAAAAGCTATTCTTCCTATATCTACTAGCTCTAATAATTCTGGAATTAACTTCGTTAATCTTATATAATTATTAATTTTTTTAATATTTTTTTCATTTGTAAACTCTATATTTTCTAATTTCCAATCTTGAGGAGTTACATCAAAAACAAAAATCCTTTTACTTTGAACTTTTATTGCGTCCAATTTCATTTTATATGCGAAAGCTCTTTCACTCGGCAATATATTTTCTCTATCTATATTACAATCTATCATTGATAAAGTTGCCTCATTATCATTCATTTCTTTAACAATACAAGATATTTTCTTAATATTTAAAAGTTCAGCTACATACTTTCTTCTATGCCCAGATATGATTTCATATAAGTCATCTACTTTTCTAACTATTAAAGGTGTTATAATTCCGTTAATAACTATACTTTCAATTAGTTCTTTCATATTTTCAGTTAATGTTAATTTAAATGGATAATCTTTAAAATTTTTAAGCTTATTTATATCAATATCTGTTATCATATTTTATTTCCTCTATTATTTTAAATTATACTAAATTTATCTATCTCTTTTTTAAATCCTTATAATAATATATCATATCGGTATAAACTAATTCCCCATCCTTTATTTCTTCTTCATAATTATCTATAAAGAAGTTCTTTATTGTTTTTTCGTATTTATCAAACCCTTGTTTAACATAAAATGGAATATTATTTTCTGTTGTTCCTACTAGCATCTTCTCATATTTTTGTTTATAATTACCACATAATGATTTTAATAATATTTTCGCATACCCTTTATTTCTATATTTTTCTTTTGTAACTATATTTTTTAATTCTAATACCTTTCTAGAAATGGGTAGGATTACTGTAATACAAATTATCTCATCTTCCTTTTTTAGTGCATATACATCAGAATCACTTAGATACTTACGTATCATATTTTCTGAAGGATCTGCCTCTAAAAACATTTCCATATAATCATCTTTATTTTCTATCCTCTTTACTTGTAATCTTGGCTCTTTGGGATATTCATATCCATCTGGAGTTATAGGCTTTAAACTTTTGTGGTCATCTTTGCGAATCGATTCTGAAAATACACATCCACAATACTTTTGCATATATAATCCAAGTTCTCTTGCTTTTGCTTGTCCTTCTCTAAATCCTATTCTAAAGTCTCTATATAAAAATTGTACTCCATACTTTTTTGCTATTTCTTCTCCTTGCTTCTTTAATATATCATGTTTTTGGTATGGACTAACTAAAAGTGTTGTGCATATTGCAGTAAACCCATGTTCTTTTGCATATTTTGCAGTTTTCTCGAGTCTTACTCTATAACAATAATTTTCACATCTATTTTCTAAGTCACAAACTACATTTTTGCAAAACTCTCTTAATCCATAATCTTCTTCAAATATAGCTTCTACATTTATACTTTTTGTATATTCATTTAAAGTTTCTCTTCTTGCTTTGTATTCCATATATGGATGTATATTTGGATTATACCAAAAAACAGTTGGTTCTATCCCTTCCTGTCTTAGAGAATCTATGCAATATATACTGCATGGTGCACAGCATGTGTGTAGTAACAATTTCATATATAAACTCCTTCTTCTATTTTACATATATATCAAAAACATCTATTTCATCTACCTTTTCATATGTTTCTTTTATATGTTCTACTACTTTAACTGGTAACTGCCAGTTTCTTGAAAATTTTTCATTTATAACTAATATTACAATATTTTTTTTACTTTCTAGATCTTCTATTATACCGCTTCTCACCTTTACTACCTATATTTCCAATTAAGAACATATCATAGTCTTTATGATATCTATCTATTGGTATACTAAAAGCAGCAGACATGGCATCTACTATATATACCTCTCTTCCAGCCTTTTCTATATCTACAATAAATCTATCTACATTACAGATTCTTTCATACATGTTGTAATCTATTGGTATATAATTAAAATGTTTTAGTTTGCCATAGTCATTTATTTCTGCCACATATACATTTATTGAATAAGTAGCATTAAAAATACATAGCAAAAATACCAATGTTGATACAGCTTCAATAAAAGTTTTTATTCCAAATGGTATTCTTTCATTTTTTATTTTATTTAAGAAATATTTAATCATATTATATAAAAGATAAATTCCTGCAATTGTAATACACATAGTTCCTATACCAAAATGGCCTTTTTCCGAAATTGGAAAAATAACAACTATTGTACCTATACTATACATTAAAAGCAAATATGAATTTCTTACCCACTCTTTTTCTCTTAATTTTGACTTTACTAGAGATAATATAAGTATTATAAATAGCAATACAAATAGTATTGGAACTACATAAGCTAGTATTTTTAAAATTATATCATCACTATTTAATAATGTAATATAACTTATACTATTTGAAAATGTACCTATTCCAAGTACTGCATAGTCTATAAATTCTCCCCAAATCCCGTTATATGTCAAGTAGAATGCAAAAAACAATATTGGAATTAAAACTCCAAGTAATCTCGCTACAAATATTTTTATGAACTTTTTAAATTCACTTATTTTTCCAACTTCTAAAATCTTATATCCAACAAATACTATTGATAATACAATTCCTGAAGTCTGCTTTATAAGTATTGTAGTTCCGAATAAGAACACCTAAAATTATATCTCTTTTAAAATCTACACTTAAATTTTCTTTTATATACTTAATCTCTATAAATAATGCTATAAGTGCAATCAGTAGTACCATATGATTATAATCAAAACATAATACATCAGAATAAAAAAGATATATTCCGAATTACTGATAAAAGAGAAACTCCTTTGTTTATATTCAATCTTCTTAAAATTCTATAAATCATAAATAAGATAACTGCTGTCATAATAGATTCTAAAACTCTCATAACTATCATCTCATTCCCAAATATTTTCAAAAATACTGAACATATTATTGAAAAAAGTGGAGTAGTTATCATATTAAAATCTCTATAAGGTACAAGTCCATTTGCTATACATTTTGCTGCATTGAATACCCAAATTTCATCAAGACTTGAAAACTCCTGCATAAAAACATTCCCACTTACAATTAATATAAAACATAAAATTAATCCTACATTTTTTAAAACACTTTTATAATTCATTTGTTTCTCCATTTCTACTTGTTATACTCGTAAGATAAATGTTTATATGCAGCCTCTAAAACTATTCTTCCTCTAGGTGTACGAGATATGAAACCGAAGTTGTATCAAATATGGTTCATATACATCTTCTATTGTATCTATTTCTTCTCCAATTGTTGTTGCTATTGCTTCGACTCCGCACAGGTCCACCTTTGAATTTTTCTATCATAGTTTCAAGCATTCTTCTATCTACATCATCAAGTCCAAGCTCATCTATTTCTAGTTTGTCTAGTGCTACTTTTGCAATTTTTAGATTAATATTTCCGATCTCCAAAGACTAAAGCATAATCTCTTACTCTCTTTAATATTCTATTAGCAATTCTTGGTGTACCTCTAGCTCTTCTCGCAATTTCTTCTGCTGCAATACTATCTATATGTATTTCGAGTATCTCTGCTGACCTCTTTACAATAGTTGTTAAAGATTCTATATCATATAGTTCTAATCTTGATACTATACCAAATCTATCTCTTAAGGGTGTTGCAAGAGAACCAACTTTTGTTGTAGCACCAATTAGAGTAAATTTAGGTAAATCTAATCTAATAGATCTTGCACTTGGCCCTTTTCCAATAATTATATCTAATGTATAATCTTCTAATGCAGGATAAAGTATCTCTTCTACACTTTTATTTAATCTATGTATCTCATCAATAAATAATATATCAAATTCAGAAAGGTTTGTAAGTATAGCCGCTAAATCTCCAGGTTTACTTATTGCTGGACCTGATGTTATTTTAATATTTGAATTCATTTCATTTGATATAATATTTGAAAGAGTTGTCTTCCCAAGCCCTGGAGGTCCATATAAAAGAACATGATCAAGAGGCTCCCCTCTCTTTTTAGCAGCTTCTATATACACTTTCATATTTTCTTTTACTTTTGTTTGTCCTATATATTCCTCTAAAGTTTTGGGTCTTAATGAATTTTCAGCGCTTTCTTCTTCTATACCTTCTAATTCTGGACTTATTAATTTGCTTTCTTCCAATATTAATCACCACTTATATTATATATTTTTATTTATGATATTTACTTACTAATGTTGCTATTATTTTAGAAAGTATCTTGCAGTTGTATTTGCAATACTTTTATTTAAATTATTTATTAGTATATCATATAAATTTTAAAATGCAAAGGTCTTGTATTAAAAGTACTCAGCGTTTTACATAGAAAACATCATATAATTTTAATACACTCTATTGCAAAAGAAACCTTAACACTACTTATTTATTTTCTCGTTTTTCTTGACTTCACAGCTTCATACATAATAATTCCTGCTGAAACTGAAGCATTTAATGAACTTATTTTTCCATACATTGGAATTTTCACTAAAAAATCACAATTTTCTTTGGTAAGTCTACTTATTCCGTTTTCCTTCATTTCCGAATTACTATCGCAATTGGCATAGTATAATCTTGATTATAATACTCAATAGCATTTTCTATATCTGTTCCACAAATCCATACACCATTTTCTTTTAAGTCCTTTATTGTTTCATTTATATTATTTACTCTTGCTATTTTCATATATTCTACAGCTCCTGCAGAAGTTTTAGAAACAGTCGCATTTACTGCTGCTGCTCTTCTTTTGGGAATTATAATTCCGTGAACTCCTGCTGTTTCTGCTGTTCTTATTATAGAACCTAAATTATGTACATCTTCTATCCCATCAAGTATCAATATAAAAGGTTCTTCATTCCTCTTTTTGGCTTCTTCTAGAATGTCATCTATCTCCGCATATTCAAATGGAGGAGCAATTGCTATAACTCCTTGGTGGTTATTAGATATACTCATTTCATCAAGTTTTCTTTTCTGCACTTCTACAATAACTACTCTATTAGCTTTAGCTTTTGACATTATCTTCATTATTGAGCCATGTTTTTCTCCATTTTGTATAAATATTTTATTTATATCTTTTCCGCTTTCAAGAAGCTCTAATACTGCATTTCTTCCTTCAACTTGTGTCTCTTCATTCATATATTCATTTTCCCCCATATTTTTTGTTTAGATTATATCATAACTTGCCTTTTATAACAAGGTTTTTAGATACAAGAAAAAAACAGGCTCATCTAGCCTGTTTTAATATTATATTTAATTTCTTGACTCAACAAGAATTTTAATTCCGAGTTCTATCCTCACCTTCTACTTCAACTTCTGCAAAAGCTGGTACACATACTAGATCTACTCCAGAAGGTGCTACAAATCCTCTTGCTATTGCTACAGCCTTAATTGCTTGATTTAACGCTCCTGCTCCAATTGCTTGCATTTCTGCTTTGTTACTTTCCTTTACCAATCCAGCTATCGCTCCTGCTACTGAATTTGGATTTGATTTTGATGAGATTTTTAAAACTTCCATTGTTTGTGCCTCCTCTAATTTATTTTTTTATTTCATTTGAACTACTTATATTTATATTACATTTGATATATATTGTCTAGTAGTTTCTGGAAAAAAGTGGAAGTTTCGTTCGCGCAAATCGAGTATTTTTCGACATTTTTTAAATATTAATTCTAGAAATCTTTTTTAATTTACAAGTTTCGTCATCTATTTCAAAAATGCATCCATTTAAAATACATTCTCCTTTGGCTACTCTATATCTTTCAGGAAGTGTAGTCAAAAATCTTTTTAAGGATGCCTCTATGTCCATTCCTATTACTGAATTCTTAGGTCCTGTCATACCTATATCTGTTATATATCCCGTACCTCTTTCTAAAATTTTCTCATCTGCTGTTTGTACATGTGTGTGGGTTCCAAAAAGTATTGTGACTTTTCCATCTAAATAGTAACCCATAGCAATTTTTTCTGCTGTTGCTTCTGCATGAAAATCTACAATTATTATATCTACTTTGTCTTTTATTTTTTCTACTATTTTATTACATGTAAGAAATGGATTTTCTGAAAGCACATTCATATCTGTTCTTCCAATAAGATTTATTACAGCAATTTTTTTATTATTACATTCATATATACCATAGCCTTTTCCACACACTCCTTCTGGATAATTTGCAGGTCTAATTAATCTTGGATCATCGATAAATCCAAATATATCCCTTTTTCCCCAAGTATGATTTCCCATTGTCACAACATCTGTACCTAATTTTATAATTCCATCAAATAACTTTTTAGTTATTCCCATACCATCTGCTACATTTTCTCCATTTACTATTATAAAATCTATATTATTCTCTTTCTTTATTTTTTCTATTTCTTCTGATAATTTATTAAATCCGCTCTCTCCAATTAAATCACCTACTGCTAATACTTTCATTTGTTTTCCTCCTTTTCTTTTAATATAATACTATATTTTTGATATTTATACAAGTAAAAATATCAAAAAAGACCACTAACATTCTTTGTTAGTGGTCTTTTTATTATTTTGCATATTCAATTGCTCTTGATTCTCTTATAACATTTACTTTTATTTGTCCTGGATATTCCATTTCATTTTCTACTCTTTTTGCAATGTCTCTAGCTATAATTGTCATATCTGCTTCTGAAATCTTATCAGGTTTAACAATTATTCTAACTTCACGACCAGCTTGGATTGCATAAGATTTATCAACACCCTCAAATGAGTCTGCAATTTCTTCAAGTTTTTCTAATCTCTTAATATATGCTTCTAATGTTTCGCGTCTTGCTCCAGGTCGAGATGCAGATATTGCATCAGCAGCTTGTACTAAAACAGCTTCTAATGTCTGAGGTTCTACATCTTCATGATGAGCTTCAACTGCATTTATTACTAAAGGATTTTCTTTAAACTTTTTAAGTATTTCTACACCAATTTCAACATGTGTACCTTCCATATCATGGTCAAGTGCTTTTCCTATGTCATGTAAAATCCCAGCTCTTGCAGCTCTTTTACTATCTAATCCTAACTCTTCAGCCATTATTCTTGCAAGATTTGATACTTCTATTGAATGGTTTAATACATTTTGTCCATAACTTGTTCTATATTTTAATTTACCAATTAATTTTACAAGCTCTGGATTTAATCCCATAACTCCTGTTTCAAGTGTTGCTCGTTCTCCTTCTGATTTAATAGTTTCAGCAACTTCTTCTTTTGCTTTTTCTACCATTTCTTCTATTTTTGCAGGATGTATTCTTCCGGTCTTCTATAAGTTTTTCTAGTGCAATTTTTGCAACTTCTCTTCTTAATGGATCAAATCCTGATAATACAACAGCCTCTGGTGTATCATCTATTATTAAATCTATTCCTGTTAAAGTTTCTAATGCTTTTATATTTCTACCCTCTCTACCAATAATTCTTCCTTTCATTTCATCACTTGGAAGTGCAACTATTGATACTGTTGTTTCAGATGTATGATCTGCTGCACATTTTTGAATTGTATATGTTAATATTTCTCTTGCACTTTTTGTTGCTTCTTCTTTCGCTCTATCTGTTATTTCTTTTATTATATTTGCTTTTTCTGCTGTTACTTGTTTATCTAATTCAGATAGAATTTGCGCTTTAGCTTGTTCCTCAGTTAGACCAGATATTCTTTGAAGTTCTTCCATTTGCTTGTCTATTGTACTTTGAAGTTCGTCTTTCTTTTCTTCTACTTCATGTATTTTCTTCTCTACATCTTTTTCTCTTTGTTCAAAACTCTCAGCTCTTTTATCAAGATTTTCTTCTTTTTGTATTAGTCTTTTTTCTTGAGCTTGTATTTCGCCTCTTCTTTCCCTAATCTCCTTATCTAATTCATTTCTAGCTTGCATTATTTCTTCTTTAGCCTTAAATATTTCTTCTTTTTTTACATTCTCAGCTTCTTTTTTTGCAAGTTCTAATAATCTCTTTGCTTCATTTTCTGCTCCTGAAATTTTTGATTCAGCAATCTTCTTTCTAATTACTACTCCAATTGGAATAAATATTATTCCAGAGATTAGGATAGTGGCAATTATGATTAACATGTTATCCATATAATCTCTACCTCTTTCCTATTTAATTTTCAATGTTCAGATAATATATATAACTAATTTATTTTAGAATATATTTTAACTTACTATAATATTTTATCTTTATTATTGTAAACTGTCAAGTAGTTTTAGCGAATTTGACAATAAAATAAGTGCCTCATAAATATTTGCTATTTTAGCAGCTAGTTATAAAACACCTATTAAACATAAATTTATTTTTTATCAAAAATTGTTTTTACTATTCCTTTGTCTATCAATGTTTCAAATATAGGTTTTAATATTATTATAATAATTGGACCTATTAACATTCCAATTATCCCAATAGCTTTATATCCTGTATACATTGCAATGAGTGTAAATATTGGATGTATTCCTATTTGATTACTTATAACCTTGGGCTCTAATAATTGTCTTACAATTGTTATTATGATATATAATACAATAAGTGCTATGGAAAGGTTTATATTTCCATTAAATGCACATATTATTGCCCAAGGAATCATTACTGTTCCTGATCCTACTATTGGAAGTGCATCAGCAAATGCTATAAAAAGTGCCATAAGCAAAGGATATCCTACATTCATGCCAAATATATCAAATAAAAATAATCCGAATTAGTACTAATACAAAATTTATTACTATAAGTATTGCTTCTGCTTTTAGATATCCCCCAAGTAGCTCTATTATTTTTTTAATATTTTTACTTAATTTTTTTACCCATTCTTTTGGGAAATGGTGTTCTACTTGATCTAGAATATATAATCTATCTGCACATATAAAATATGTTGCAAGTATTGTTATTACTGTATATATTCCTACTGCTCCTATTGATGAAACCATTGTTATCATAGATGTTAGAAAATTACTTATCCAACCTGATATAGTATTTAAAAGATTAGATGTAGAATTTCTTACTATTCCCATAACTTCATCAGATACTTGTATCTCATCTAGATTTATTCTATCTAAATATCCTGTTATATATCCATAACCTTCATCTATGTAATAGTTTAAAGATGATAAAAGATTTGATCCTTCATCTAATAATACTGCAATTCCCCATATTAATAGCCCTACAATTATTGCAAATACTAAAATCAAAACTATTATTGCGCTTGTTTTCCTTCTAAGTTTTGTTTTTTTTGCAATTTTTCTTATTATTGGTTCTACCATAAAGGAGATTATAAAGGCGATCAAAAATGGCATATAAAATACTGCCAATTTGAACGCCAAATATATTCCTAATATAGTCATAATAAAAGTTATTAGTCTTTTTGTTACTTTTTTCCAATATCCAACATCTATAACCATATTTCCTCCTAAGTTCATTTGTCTTTTGTATATAATTTATTCTTGTCCACTAACAATTATTCTTACAATTTCCATTACATTTACATATATTTTCTACTGTATCAGATACTTCTTTTGCAGATACATTTTTACTATGTGCTAAATCTCCAAGTGTAAGTATTCCAACTATTTTGTCGTTCTCTAAAACTGGTATTCTTCTAATTTGCATATCTGACATTAATCTTGTTGCATCTTGTATATCCTCATCACATCCACAGCAACACACACTAGTTGTCATAACTTCGCTTGTAGGTGTTGATTTTGCGTCCTTTCCACATGCTACACATCTTAATGTAATATCTCTATCTGTTATTATTCCAACAACATTTTTATTTGTATCACATACAGGCATACTTCCTACATGATATTCATTCATCTTTTTTGCAACATCTGATACTGCTTCTTCTGGTTTACAGCAACATACATCTAAACTCATACATTCTCTAACTTTCATTGTTTTCCTCCTTTTTAATCATCGTATTCGCTTTCTTCTTCTGATTCTATAAATATGTCCTCTTCTACTGGAACTTCATTATATTCGTATTCATATGTCTCATTATTTCTCATTCTGCTTCTTCTAGGTCTTGTCCTACTTGTACTATTACTTGATTTTTCTTGTGATTTTTCTTTTACACTAGATTGTTCTTTTGACTTCTCTTCTTTTTTGATCTGCATTTGTTTATTTACTAAATTATTTACTTTATCTATTGCATCTGGCATATAATCAAGTAGTTTATCTACTGCTGATGAGTGGCATATTGGTAAAAGCTTTACATTATTTGCTTGTACTACAAGGAATGCAATAGGATTAATGTTAACACCTGCACCACTTCCTCCTCCGAATGGTAGTCTATATTGTACTTGTTCCTCTTCTTCTTTTCTAGAATATTCGTTTATAGTCTCTCCTTTAAATTCACTTCCTCCTGCTGCAAAACCAAATGATACTTTAGAGATTGGGATTATCATTACATTATTGCTCGTTTCTATTGGCTCTCCGTATTATTGTATTTACATCAATCATATCTTGTATGCTATTCATAGCTGTAATCATAAGCCCCTCTATTGGATGTTCGCTCATGTTTCATCATTCCTTTCTTAAATAAAATGTATATTACATAGATAATATGTACCATTTTTACATTAATTATACAATTTAAGTTTAAATTTATAGAGTTTCCATATTTATACAGTGGCATTATAGAAAAGTAAACTTTTTCGTGTTTTACCTTGCCTAATCCTATTCCGTATAAATGATGATACTATAGCTACAAGAAATGCTGTAAGAACAACATCTTCAGTTCCAAACTCTGCTTCAAGATTAAATTCATCTAATTTGAGTTTTAACTTTTTTATTATTCCTATAGCTTTTGCCTTTTCAATTGTTTCTATATCTTTTTTTACATCTTTCACTTTGTTTTGTAATTTAAATTTGTTTATTAATTTTTTATCTATTTTTATCTTCATAATTTTTACTTTTCCAAACAGATACAGTTCAAGATATATTAAAACTTCCTTTTCTATATGCTTTTGTCTTATATATTTTTTTATATTACCTATATATATTTTTTCTACATTTAGTTTTATACTAGATAATAATAAAAGTGTAATAGATAACACCATAAAAACCAAGATTACACAAAAAAATAATAAAACTAACTTCATAAGTGTTCACTTCCTTATGTAGCTAGTTTTACCATTTTTTAGAAAATTTATTCATATTTTATTTTGGATTTTTCTTTTTTCTCTCAACTGTTATATCTCCAAATAGTTCATCTTGTTCTGTTAGGACTTTGCTTCTTCTAGATAGCTCTAAAAGTCCTGTAAATGCTGTTATTACTTCTATTTTATTGTGTTTTGATAATGTATACATTTTATTAAACACAAACTTAGGCTTTCTTATTAATTCCCTAAACATTTCTTTTACTTTACTTCCAACTGTATATGTATCACGAATTGCTATTCTTTCTATATTCTGTGCATTTATATTTACTTTTGTTTGATATCTTTCCATTGCCTCACTATACAATTTTACAATTATATCTTTTTCATAGTTTTTATCTAGAGTTTGCTTTGGTAAAGGTATATTTTCAGGTACATTTTTAAAGATTCTATTAGAATATGTCTTATACATTTCTCTTAAATTCTGTATAATTTCTTTATATTTTTTATATTCTACAATTCTTCTTATTAATTCTTCTTCTGTTAGTTCATCTTCTCCTGATGTATCAGAATTTGGAAGTAAACCTTTTGACTTCATTAATAATAATGCTGAAGCCATTACTAAAAATTCACTACTTATGCCAAGCTTTTCTTTTTCCATTTGATGTATATATTCTATATATTGATCTGTTATCTCATCTAATTTTATATCATATATATCCATTTTATTTTTATCAACTAAATAGCATAATAAATCTAGTGGACCTTCGAAATTTTCTATTTTTATCTGTATTTTTGTGGTCTGCAAAGCTAATACATTTACATTCTGCATTTTTATTTCTCCTCTTTTCGAAAAATAAGCATGTGATTAGAATATTACTGTTATTTTTTCGAAATACTATTCATCATCTTCTATCATCTTTAAAATATCCGAATCAAACCCTCGATTAAGAAGATAACTTTTTAATTTCTGTGGGTCTGTTCCCTTTTTCTTTTGCATAATTTTTTGTGCTGCATTTTTTTCATATTCTTCCAATACATCTTTATTTTCATATATGTATTCATCTATATAATCTGCATATACACCTTTTCCATATACCTTATTCTTTATCTCTCTAATTGACATGTCTTTTAAGTTCATATATTCATTAAATAGTTTCTTCACATATTCACTATCATTTATATATCCAGCTTCTTTTACATATTCTATTATGTCTTCTAACATATTTTCTTCTATTGAATGACAGAACTTTTTTCTTACCTCATATTCTGTTCTTTTTTTATACAATATGAATGTCATAACTTTTGTCTTATTTTCATCAAATTCTTCAGGAGTGTACATTTTTCTACCTCTCTTAACTAAAGATGCCATACAAAGCTTATCTTTTTAATTATTCTTCGTCTAATTCATCTTCATCAAATTCCTCAATTTCTTCATCTATTTCTTCTACCAAACTATCTTCAAAAGCTCTCTTCATGTTTTCTCTTATTTTTTCTTCTACTTCTTTCATCTTTTCAGGGTTTTCTAAAAGATGTTTTTTAACATTTTCTCTACCTTGTCCTATTCTTTCTCCTTTATAGCTAAACCAAGAACCACTCTTTTCTATTATATCTAAGTTAACTGCTATATCTAATATATTTCCTTCTTTTGATATTCCTTTTCCATATAAAATATCAAATTCAGCTTCTCTAAATGGTGGAGCTACTTTATTTTTTACTATTTTTACTCTAGCTCTATTTCCAATTACTTCTCCATCTTGTTTAATATTTTCTATTTTTCTTATATCCATTCTAACTGATGCATAGAACTTTAATGCTCTTCCTCCTGTTGTTGTTTCTGGATTTCCAAACATTACTCCTACTTTTTCTCTTAATTGATTTATAAATATTATTACTGTTTTTGATTTATTAACTGCTCCTGCTAGCTTTCTTAATGCTTGTGACATAAGTCTTGCTTGAAGTCCTATATGTGAATCTCCCATATCTCCATCTATCTCTGCTTTTGGTACCAATGCAGCAACAGAGTCTACAACTATTACATCTAACGCCCCACTTCTAATTAGTGATTCTGCAATTTCTAGTGCCTGTTCTCCTGTATCTGGTTGTGATACTATTAAGTCATTTATATTAACACCTAAATTTTTAGCATATATTGGGTCTAATGCATGTTCTGCATCTATAAATGCTACTTCTCCATTCTGTTTTTGAGCTTCTGCTATTATATGTAGTGCTAATGTTGTTTTACCAGAACTCTCTGGTCCATATATTTCTATTATTCTTCCTCTAGGTACTCCTCCTATTCCTAATGCTATATCTAAGCTTAGTGCTCCTGTTGGAATAGCTTCTATATTCATTGCTTTAAATTCTCCAAGTTTCATTACTGAACCTTTACCAAATTGTTTTTCAATTTGTCCCATCGCCATCTCTAATGCTGCTCTTTTTTCATTTCCATTTTCCTTTGACATACTTTTGTTTCCTCCTAATTAAACATCTGTTTGTAGTTATTTTATACTTTTTTTTATTTTTAGTCAAGTGTTTTTTTAAATTTTTAACTTTTCCTATACCAAGTTTCTATATTATAAAATAAATTATACCATGTTGGACTAACTGTACCTGCAACATTTTTCCCATATATCATATTTACTTTATTAAAATATAGTCCTATATATGGTCTATCTACTTGATATATTTCTTGTAGTCTTAAATATTTTTGTTTTAATATGTTTTCATCTTTTATATTGTAAACTTCATTCAATATGCTTTCTGCTTCATTATTTGAATAGCTAGCAAGGTTACCATCACCAAAGTATCTACTTAATTGTGGACTTAATCCGTACATTAACTCCAGTAAGTAATATATCATAATTCTTCTTTTGCAGATAATTTTCATATGTTTTATCTTTCACTGAAACTAAATTTACTTGTATTCCGAGCACTTTCTAAATTTGATTTTATGATATTTGCTACATTTACCCTTGCTTCATTTGATGAATTTACTAACAAATCTAATTTTATTCTTACTGTACTATAATTTATCTTCTTCTGCCAATATTTATTTATATATTCCCAGCCATTATCTACTAAAATCCTTTTAGCTCTATCTTGATTAAATTCATAATCTGTGCTTGATTTATTATATAAATAACTTCCATATGCTAAAGGATAATCAGCTTCTATATATTTTCCACCATATACAGAGTTTATTATTTCTCCTTTATTTATTGCATAATTTATTGCTTGTCTTACTTCTTTATTTGATAATACACTATTTTCACAATTTAATGCTAGATAATCAAATTGTCTTCCATAATTCTCTTTTATATTATATCCTATTGTACCTATATTCTCTTCTATTGCTTTATTGTTTGTAGTTGCTAAAAAATCTATACTTCCTAGTTTATACGCATTATATACTTCTGCAATAGAAGAATATATTTTCACATTTATTTTATCTATTTTTGGAGTTACTTTTTTTATATTCCACCAACTTGTGTTTAATTTTAGTTCTAATTGTGAATTTATGTCTATCTCTTGTATTTTATACATTCCTGTTCCCATTGGTATTTTGCTTTTATCTGATGTTGTTATATCTTCTTCTCCATAAAAAGAAGCACATATTATAGGAAATGTTAGATTATATTCAAAAAATGGCTCTTCCTCATATAAATTTATTTTTAACAAGTTATTATTTACTATATCTATACTTTCTATATTTGATACATTAGGAAAATATATATATTCACTTCCCAAGTTTTTTATCTGATCTATTGTGTATTTTACATCTACTGCATTAAAATCAGTTCCATTATGCCATTTAACATTTTCTCTTAGTTTTATTAAATATGCTTTATTTTCTGCTTTAGACCATTCTACTGCTAGTAAGTTCTCTAATTTATAGTCATCTGTTAAACCTAAAAGTGGTTCATATATAATCTTAGATGTATCCTGTATATTTTGATTTTTGCTAACTATTGGATTTAAGCTATCTAAATTAGATATACCAAGTCTTATATTAGTTATCTCATTTGTTTTTGTTTCTCTAACAGTGTTTGCAACATCTTCTATTTTTTCATTTTCATGTTTATAAAGATAATAAGCAGAAAATGCAATTAGCCCAATTGCTAAAGCAATAAATATGTATATGAAGTATCCTTTTTTCATTCTTCCTCTTTCCGTATTAAAAATAACATTTATTTTAGTTAATTTAACACTAATTACCGTTTCTCATTATTTCATAAATAAGTTCTAAGTTGTCATCTTCTGCTGCTTTATTTTTCCTTATTGCCCCACACTTTATGCATTTAAATATAATTACATATCCCTTTTTTGGATTTATTTCTATTCTTATTGGCTTAAGTAATCCATGACATTCCTCTTCTCTATCTCCTGGATTTTTATCTACATGTTTAGAGCAAAGGCAAATTGGACAATGATTTCTGCAAGAATATCCAAGCTTTTGGACCTTTGTACCACAATTTTCACATATAAATTCTTCATCTATTTTAGTAAATTGTGCTCTTTCCATTTACTCCTCCTTGTTAGCTAAACTAAACTTTGTATTGTAATATTATACTATTTAGTTAATTGGTATTAGATGTACTAATATGTACATCTAATACCTTATTCTACACTAGTCTATTTTACTAGCTAATTTTTTAATAATCAAATACACTTCCTCCAATAAACTCTCTTAGTATAGAACTTTCTGGTATATAGTCTGTTGGTATTGATTTGAAGTAATTTAGAAGTGTTATTAATCTTTTTGCTTCTGCATACTCTGGAGCTTCATTTGTTATTTCTTTTAATAATGGTAATGCATAATCTTTTAAAACTCCCAATTCATAAACTATTGATGTATTAAACATAGCATTAGCTTCTTCTTGGAATGGATATATATACTTTTTCTCTCCTCTATTTACTGAATGCCATCTTTGAATTGTATCTCTTGCAGAATATGTCCTATATTTATAGTCTCTTACAATTCTTCTTATTAGTCTTGTATCTGTTGTTGATATTCTATTATAATAGTCTATATTTAATACTGTTAAAGCACTTATATATATTTTAAATTTTTGGTCTCTTGATATACTTTCTGTCAGTTTGTCATTTAAGCAATGTATTCCTTCTATAACTAATATCTCATTCTCTTTTAATTTCATTTTGTTTCCTAAGTACTTTTTATGTCCTGTACTAAAATCAAATGTAGGAAGTTCAACTTCTTCTCCTGCAAGTAATCTTAAAATATGTTCATTAAATAGCCTTAAATCCACTGCTTCTATACATTCAAAGTCAAGTTCTCCATTTTCATCTACAGGATTTTGTTCTCTTTCTACAAAGTAATTATCTACTGAAAGTGTCTTTGGTTCTATCCCATTTAGTTTTAATTGTATTCCAAGTCTTTTTGCAAATGTTGTCTTTCCAGATGATGATGGTCCTGCAATTAATATCATTTTTACTTTCTTATTTTTTGCAATAGCATCTGCTATATCTGATATTTTCTTCTCATGCAATGCTTCTGAAAGAAGTATTGTCTCCTTTCCATTATCTTCTTCTACTTTTTTATTTAGTCTATATATTGTATTTAATTTCAATATTCTATATATATCTTCATAATCTTGAAGTGTTGACAATAACTTTTTATTTTCTTTAAATTCTTTTAGTTCTCCTGGTTTCTTCTTACTAGGATATCTTAATAAAAATCCATTTGCATATTTTTGTATGTCAAATACTTTCATATATCCTGTTGATATTGGCATTACGCCATAAAAATAATTATAATAGTCTTTGCAATAATATAAAGAAACTTCTTCCTTTGTTTCTGAATCAATTTGAAGTATTCCTCTTAAATTCTTTTCTTTTTCATAAAATTCTTCTGCTTCTTTTTGTGTCATTTTTACCTTTTTTATAGGTAAATCTGCATCTATTATTTCCCTCATTTTTCTCTTTACATTGTTAATAAATTCATCCGTTATTTCTAATTTCTCAAAAGTACAAAACATTGAGTTATCTAACTGATAGTTTATTGTAAGATGAGAATCAGGATATAATTCATTTATTGCCATGGCCATTATATACATAATTCCTCTTACATATACTCTTTTTCCTTCTGTTGTTCCATAATCTATTAATTCTACATTCCCACTTATAGTTGGTTTATAATTTAAACTTTTTATTTCATTAATATGTGTATTTATACCTA